>JANQJO010000123.1 GCA_028281605.1 Pseudomonadales bacterium | reverse complement strand
ATAGTGTTGTCAATGGCATATTCTTGATCTATCTGCTCTATTTCATGCATATCTTCTTTATCGCCAGACATCAATTATCCTCTTTAATGCATAACGCCCGCCACAGCGGTGAGGCACGCAGTGCCGAGTCCTGTTGCTGGCGCTTGTTAAAAGGCTAACGGTACATATAAAGTGCTATAGCAGCTAAACCCACGACCGCAGCAGTTTGAAGTTGAGTGCTCTCTTGTTTGCCGGTGGCAACGAACCTAGCAAAGTGCTCGCAGTTATGACCAAATAAATCATATTTTGGATTTCTTGCAGCATGTCTTACTCGTTCGGTGGCCATTGCTTCGTCTGTTATTTGGCCTAGAACCTCCCATTGCCCAGTGCCACCAAACCAATCAAATCTTATTTGTGGCGGTGTTTGGTGGACAACAGTTGGATTGATTCCATCTGCTTGAGAATGGTTAAACCTGTTGCCAATATCTAATATTCCGTAATGCTCTATACCGGGCTTATTTTGTGATTTTTGTTTCACAAGATATAAGCCATCATTATAACCCTGAAATGGCACTTATTTTCTCCCTGCCTTTTAACGCTCTGCTCATTTGCATCCAGGGGCATTTTATCAGGGGCATTTTATGAATTCGCTTCGCTCATTTTATCATAAAATGCCCCAGACCCTGGATGTCAAATGTAGCAGTTGGTTAGGCTTCTCTTTGTTTATTCTAAACCATTGTTAAAAATAGGCTTAACAGTAAAGAAAACAACAATATTCTTAGACCTCCATTAAATCTAGCTTTTAAAATAACCATATCTTCAACCCCAGCTTCGCATGATTTCGTTATAAAAAACCAACGGAAAGCCTTATATAATTGTTTGGGATTCAGCGCCGATAATATATTATAGCTTTCTTCTGCTGAATCATTCTCTTTAACATCACCTAAACCACCTCTTTTTGTTGTAGACTGGGCAATTTCCCAAGTACCAACAATCGACAGATAGGCCGCAAAAATTTTCATAACAATGATTAAATCCATTCCTTAGATCCTTTAATTCAATTTTTAAATCATAATTTTCATTGTATCTATTAATAATTTTGACTTTTTTTGAATGAACATGCTCTACTTCATTTCGAAGCCTAACATTATTATTAGACAGACAAATTCCGTGTTTAAACACAGAATTTATCCTCATAAAACCAAACTTCTACAACCAGCTTTTTAAGTAAAAAACTAAATTTCAACTCGTTACGATTAAAACTCTGACTTGACTAAGCCTAAAATCCAGAAAATTTCCGTATAATAACACCCATAAAAAAAGCGGTTGTATTTGCAAAAAAACCAATATAATAACTGTTTAAATAAACAATTATGTACAAGGTTTATTTTTTAAAATGCCTTCACCTTTTCTCCAGTCTGTTAGCGATGCGATTCGCGTCAGGTATTACAGTATAAAAACAGAACAAACGTATCCTTATTGGATTAAGTACTATATCCGGTTTCACAAAAAACAACACCCTAAGAATTTAAATGAGCAACATATTCAGGAATTCCTCCTTCGTACACGACAATTTTCAGGTCGAAATGAACACGTAACGGCAACTCGTTGATCTATTTGTAAAAATCCATATAATCTGCGATGTGAAACGTAGAAAATGGAGTTTTTATGCAGTCGATCAACGAGTTAGAAGGTACTTTAAAGCAAGCTTTAGGATGGCACAAGTCACGGGCACAATGTCTCTTACAAATTGTACTAGGGCTGATTATGTTGCGAACAGTGAATCTAAAGCAATTAGCCTGCACTATATCTGGACAAGCTCAAATAGATTCCAACTATCGTCGACTGCAGCGTTTTTTTCGCAAAAGGGCGTTGCTATACCACTTTACTGGATAGCATTGGACAAAAAAAGGCAACTCAGATACAAAAGAAAGAATAGATCTGATTGATTTTTTCATTGAAGGGTTTGGTCGTGATAAAATTGTCTGTCTGCTTGGAGATAGAGAATTCATTGGTGAAGATTGGTTTGCCTACTTGTATAAGCAAAAGATACCCTTTGATATGAGGGTCAAAAAGAATCATGTGACTACAAATAGCAGGGGTTTAGAGGTGGGTATTGATGCATTATTCTACCATTTAAGAGCGGGTGAGCATGTAGCGCTGACAGGAAAGCGCAAACTGATGGGACAAACGCTTTACTTGTCAGCTTTGAGGTTAGAGGTTAGAGGTTAGAGGTTAGAAGATGGTGAATTGCTCATTCTTGCTTCAAGTGATGCGCCAAAAAATGCTTTAATCCGATATGCCCGTCGTTGGGAAATAGAAACTCTTTTTTCATGTTTAAAAGGGAAAGGGTTTTGCTTTGAAAGCACCAGGATTACAAAACAAGTGCGTATTGAATCCATGGTATCAGTATTGGCAATTGCATTCGCTTGGGCGTATAAAGTAGGCGATTGGCGTCACGAGCATCAAAAGCCTACCAAAGCCAAAAAGCACGGCTGTTTGTCGGTCAGCTATTTTCGGTATGGATTAAACTGGATACAGCAAGCTTTGCTCGCTGGTCAGAATAGATTAACTCAACTGAGCAAGTCGATTTCCATATTAAGGCATCATTAGCACAGTTTGTAGCAAGGCCTAGAGTAATTGGAGGACTTTTATACTAAAAATTGTCGTGTACGAAGGTCCTTTTAAGGCAAAAAACAAGCGATTAAAGGATTCAAAAATTGCTGTCCTAAACGAGTTGTTCGTATTACCTCTTTATCCACTTGCAACCACCCTCTGTTTTGAGCCAGCACAAGTACAGCAGCGATATCATCCAAACTGGCCGTTGTGCTTCGTAAAAACCTTTCCTTCGCAATCGGTTCAAATAAACGCAAATGATTTAAAAAAAACTCAAATATTTGATCTTGAGAGGATACTGGTTTGATTTCTCTTCTTTGTTGTACAGTCGAACTTAAATAATGAGTAGGCACTCGAGTACGTACACTACGAAAAATTTCCTGAGTTAAATTATTGGTTATTTTACCATGTGCGCCTGCACCCAAACCAATATAATCCCCGTAACGCCAATAATTCAAATTATGCCGACATTGTTTTTCCCGTTTGGAAAATGCTGATACTTCATAACGCTGATACCCTCGTCCCTGTAGTAAACGAACACCGGCATCATTCATATCACATAATACATCCTCATCGGCTAAAACTGGGGGCGATTTATAAAAAACAGTATTAGGCTCTATGGTTAACTGATACCACGAAATATGCTCAGGTTCATACACCAATAACGCATTTAAATCCTCAAGTGCAGCTGCTACATCTTGTCCAGGCAAACCATACATCATATCTAGATTCACAGACCCAAACCCTACAGACAAAGCTTCTTTAATAGCTTGATGCGCCGCCTGTGCATCATGAATACGACCCAATTTTTCTAAACAAGTTGAGTTTAAACTCTGCACGCCCAACGACAATCTATTCACACCGGCACTCAGATAATCACACAAAGGCGCACACTCTAATGTACCAGGATTGGCTTCTAATGTTATTTCAAGCCCTTGGTTTAAATACACCATGCCTGCTAGTTCATCTAAAAAATCCCCATAAAATTTTGCTGAAAATAAACTTGGAGTCCCTCCTCCAAAAAAAATACTGGAAACTGATTGCATAGGCACACATTCAAGATCTAAAGCCAGATCTTCAAGCAAACATTTCAAATAAACACGCTCTGGCAAGCTATTTTCAAGTATTTGGTGCGAATTAAAGTCACAGTAGGGGCATTTTTTTACACACCAAGGTATGTGTACATATAAGGCAACAGAGCTCAATGAATACTTACTCTACTGTCACTGATTTAGCTAAGTTACGGGGTTGATCAACATCTGTACCTTTGAGCAAAGCCACATGATAAGATAACAATTGCAAAGGTATCGTATAAATAATAGGAGCCAACACTTCAGAGTAAACCGGCACCTCTAAAACTTGTACTTGTTCTTCATTGTGTACACCCGCTTCTTTATCTGCAAAAACATACAATTGCCCACCTCTTGCTTTAACTTCTTGCATATTAGATTTAAGTTTTCCAATTAAATCATCATTAGGAGCAATGGTAATCACCGGCATATCAGAATCAACCAAAGCCAAAGGACCGTGTTTAAGCTCTCCTGCAGCATAAGCTTCAGCATGAATATAAGAAATTTCTTTTAGCTTCAGCGCACCTTCCATCGCAATGGGATACAGATAACCTCTCCCTAAAAATAAAGCATGATGTTTATCACCAAAGGCTTCTGCCAATTGTTCTATCGCAGCATCTAAAGACAAAACTTTTTCAATATCAGAGGGTAAAGCTCGCAAAATTTTAACAAAACTTTTTTCTCGTTCCTGATCGATTCCCTTATATCGGCCTAACAGTAGAACCAGCAAAAACAAAGCAACCAATTGTGTTGTAAAAGCTTTGGTTGAAGCAACACCTATTTCAGGCCCTGCCTTTGTCATAATACTGGCATCTGACTCATGAACTAAAGATGAACCTGAAACATTACAAATGGCAACAGATCCAACATAGCCTTTTTCTTTACTACTTCTTAATGCCGCTAAAGTATCGGCTGTTTCTCCGGATTGAGAAACAGTAATAAACAATGTGCCTGGTAATATTACGTTTTTACGATAACGAAATTCACTGGCAATCTCTACATTACAAGCAACACCAGCGATAGATTCAAACCAATATTTTGCAACAACACCAGCATGATAGCTAGTGCCACACGCAATAATTTGTACTAATTTAGTTCTACCTAATAAATCAAGCAACCCTGGATCAAAACCTTCACTTAATACAGCCACATCAGAAACCCTGCCTTCCAATGTGGCATTAATGGCTCGTGGTTGCTCATATATTTCTTTAATCATAAAATGGCGGTAAGGACCTTTTTCTGAAGCATCATATTTTACTTCAAACTCTTTTACGTTACGTACAACCTTTTTATTATGAACATCATACACCGTTACTTTTTCTTTTTTAATCTGCGCTATATCACCTTCTTCTAAAACAATAAATCTATTGGTTACAGGCAATAAAGCCAGTTGATCAGAAGCTATAAAATTTTCACCAATGCCAACTCCAATAACCAAAGGGCTACCTTTTCTTACTACAATCATTGAATCAGGCGCATCTAAAAAGATCACAGCCAAAGCATAGGCACCTTGCAACAAAGCAACCGTTGCCTTTACAGCTTCTAATAACGATTCTGATTGTTGTAGTGCGCTGTGGATGCTGTGTGCTACGACTTCTGTGTCAGTCTCTGAAGAAAAAATATAACCTTTCTTTTCTAGAGTGGTTTTTAATTCTAAATAATTTTCAATGATTCCATTGTGTACAATCGCCATACGACTGCCTGACATATGCGGATGAGCATTTTTTTCAGTTGGTTTGCCATGAGTCGCCCAACGAGTATGAGCAATACCTAGATGACCAGCAATAGGATCAGTATCGACAACTTCAATCAATTTTTTTACATTGCCAACACAACGCACCTGATGGATATGATGACTGTTTTCAGAACACACTGCCAAACCTGCAGAATCATAACCCCTATACTCTAAACGCTTGAGTCCTTCCAATAAAATAGGGGCAACATTTCTATCTGCTATTGCTCCGACAATTCCACACATATTGTTTCCTTCAAAATAATCAATTCAAACACTAACGAAAATTTAAACAATTAAACGCTTTGTTAGGGGAAATAACCATGAGATGAGTATCACAAAAATAAAGCAAAAAAATCAACTACAACAATCGTAAAAGCTAAAGTTTTTTGAATTTAACGACACCCAAAAAAATACATGCGAAACAATATCATACCTCAGAGCATAAAACAATTGTCTATACTTTTTTACAGGTAAATATACAACTTTTTCGTCTTTAGCAGCTTGCCATATGAGACATTCAGTGATCAGATATAAAACAGTACCAACATAACATACCAGGGAAAGAAAACATGGCTTCTAATTACACACCATCAAAACCACTGTATCGTTTTTTAACGACCCTTTTGATCGGTCTCATCATCTCTCTCTTTGGGTTTTTCTTTGCTTTGAAGATACAAAAACACCATGAACAACAAATTTTAGATGATTATGGGAGTCACTTTGTTACAACAGCAGAAGTGAGTTTTGAACAAATTGTCAATGAGTTGCGATTTATGGCAGAACTTTTTTATGCCAGCGAGGTTGTCACACAACCTGAATTCACTCGTTTTGCTCAAAATTATTTCACCCATGATGGTTTTACATTGATAGCATGGGTATCAAATAACAGCAAAAACACATTAGCAACATGGCGAAATACTAAAGCAAAACGTACCATTAAAAAACTAGACGACCTTGTTAACCATCTCCATCTTTACCGTGACGATCAGCTCTCTACCCGAGAAAACCAAATAATCGCCAGTGAAATATTGGAAAACGAATCCAGTATTACCATCCCTCATCGTTTTATTGCTTTAATGCTCCCTGTTACTAGTAGTGCGCATCATACTGAAACACAAGAGGGTGATATTATTATTCTCATCGACCTTGTTTATTTTTTTAAAGCATTAATCGCTCGTTCTAACAATACACATATTGCTAGCCTACAATTACTGCATAAAAAAAATTCACCAATGGTAGAGATAGAAAGCACAGAAACATCTGTTGCACTGAGTACACCGAACATAAAACTGCATGACAAAACATGGAAACTTCTCATTGGTCAAACAAATAACGCAAGCAATGACCTATCAACACTATTCCCATGGGCAATACTATGCATGGAACTTTTAATTACCCTTGCTATCGGCTTTGTTATATATCAACAAACAAAAGCTTTTGAGTATCGCTAATGATCTCAGTAGCATCAGACAGCCTTGGTTTACTATATATATTTTTGTATGTTCAGCTTGTGATGGTCTTGCTGTTCATCATACTTTTTCAGTTTTTGCATATACGATTTTTATCGAGACGAAACCGCATATTGCAATGCTCATTTACAGACTTAAAGACAGCTCAATTGTGCGATGTACGGGATCAAAAAAACACAATAGAAGCAGGAATAGACGACTATTTGCGTTACCTTACACTAGAAATAGAAAAAATTTCAAAGACACTCTATATCAAAAACCCTGACATGATCGATCTCTCTTCAATAGACGAAAACTCATTAGAACTTCCTCTACTCATGCGATACTTATTTTTATCAGCAGAAAAAGAAGCGTTAATTGATAGTGTTTCTAAAGCCGAATACCTCAAAAATATACAATTGTCATTTTATCGTCTTTTTAAAATCATAGAGTCCATTCTACTCAAAGACCTCATTCAAAACGAGCAGAGTAAATCAAATACCGACTGTTATGAAACAAAGAATTTATCCATACACGCTCTCGAAGACAAAACCAAGTATTATGAGGAAAGAATTGAGGCGCTGGAAAAATTTAGAACTTTGTTTTTTGAATTACAGGTGGACTATGACGGGCTGGAAGAGAAATATAAGAATATGCTTGCAATGGAACAAGCAAACAATGCTAATTCAGAAGATGCTTTAGCACTGCAAAAACAAGCGCAAGAAGAACTAAAATCTTTTGATTTCTCACAGATGAAGAAAGCATACGAGGAAAGACTTGAGCATTCCTTACAAGAAATCAATGAAATCAAAAAAACACATCAAACTTTATTAATACAACATACCTCAGAAAAAAAAGGACTAACCAAGACGGTTTCTTCTTTAAAAGGTGATGTCAAACTATTAGAAGACGAATTAAAAAGATCTCTAGTAACAATAGAAAATCTAGAACCTTTCAAGACAAAATGCCACAAAACAATGATTTCATTAAATACAATCAAAGAAGAAAATATGCGTCTTCAAAATGAATTAATAGAGAGTGATAGAAAAAATGTTATCTTAGAAAATCAAAATGCCCATGTTGAACAATTACGAAACATAGCAAAAAAACACGCTGAAGATGCAAAAAAAATGATGTCAAGTGTACTACAACTTGGTGATGAAAAAAAAGAGTTATTTGAAAAATATGAGGCAATATATGAGAAATATGAGACATTAAAAAAAAAACAACAGAAAACCCATCTGTCAGAGTCAAACAACAAGCAAGATCAAAAGAGAATACTCTCACTTGAAACTGAATTAAATAACATGAAAAAACATCGTGAAGAAGCGACAAAGATAAAAGCAGCTCTAATTAGCCTTGAATATGAAAACACAGAATTGAAAAAAAGGATAGCATTCCTTGAAACAAAAAAGCCAAACAGCTCTCCCTCTAACAAAATAATAAAAGAATACAAAGAGATTATTACAGAAAAAGATAAAGAATTATCCCAACTGAGAAACAAAGTTAAACAATTAGAAGGTCAATTTCTATCGTTTGTTCACCGTAAAAGCTAAATATAATTATAAATGACTTTGAGTGAGGCTTTGGCAACAAAGAAGCAGGATGAAATATATAAAAAAACAAGTAGTTATAACAATTCAAAAAACACAAAAAAATAAACGAAAAAAAATCGATATAGCTGAAGCTAACTTTAAACCTTCCTATGGTATTCAAGCTCTTTACAAACAAAGAGAACCAGAAAACAATTTTGTCGGGGATGACTGGCTAAGCGTACAAGCATCTATTTCAGTACCTTTGTGGTCTAAAAATATCAAACTCCAAATGCAACCTTTTCGTGAACATCCAGAGGATTTAAATAATATCCTCGTTCTTACACCGCAGGGACAACATATTCCACTCGGAGAATTAGCAAAAATTGCATTCATTGAAGGCCCAGCTATGATCAAAAGTGAAAATGCCCGACTAACGGGATGGGTTTTTGTCGATATAGGAAATCGGGATATAGATTCTTACATTAAAGATGCACAAACTATTGTCCGCAACACAGTCGATTTACCTGCCGGTTACGCTATTGAATGGTCAGGGCAATTTGAGCAAGTGTTAGAAGCAAAAAAACAATTAAGCATAGCCATCCCCGCTGTGGGATTTGCCATTTTTACTCTGCTAATGCTTTATTTCAGTCGTATTGATCGGACCTTAATGGTGATGCTTTCATTGCCAGTGGCTATGGTCGGTGGCATGTGGGTAATTTACTTGGCCGACTACAACCTCTCTGTAGCAGTAGGCGTAGGTTTTATCGCAGTGGGAGGGCTGGCAGTGGAAACCGCATGCATTATGATTGTATACATCGACCTACAGGTACGTGAGTCACAACCAGAAAACTTAGAAGGACTGAAAAAAGCAATATTTGAAGGTGCTTTGCTTCGTATTCGTCCTGTCTTGATGACAGTTATTACTGAATTTGCAGGATTACTTCCTATTTTCATTTTTACCGGTCTGGGCGCCGATGTCATGCGCCGAATTGCTCTACCGATGATAGGCGGCATGATAACTACAACTCTATTAACCCTAATTGTAATTCCAGTAATTTATTACCTATGGGAAGCAAAACAGTTAAAAAAAGTAACAGTGCATGCTTTGTAGTTGTTAAAAACGAACAATAATTATTCAACCATCATGCTAATAACAAGCTTTTTGCATCTAATGCCTTCCTTTTTATACCAAAATCATAGATACTTTATTTCATAAACTTAGAGCATCAGTTCCCACAAATAACTATTTAGAAACAGAAATAAAATGGAAGTCCAAAGTACTACAGTACCTTATCTTACAGAAAAAATCTCGCAGCAACACGCAACAGCTGAAGAATTCAGGCAAATTACAGCGCCTGCAAATAGGATTGATTCATACAAACAAGACAAAGAAATTCGCCTCGAACATAACCAACGCAGAGCACGAAGCCTTCTAGCAATAGATATTGGAAGCAGAGCAGGGTGTAAAAAACTAATCAGAGCGGCTATTAGGCAAGAACAAAAACACGGAATTGTAATGACTGCAAACCTTGCAAAAAATTTGCAAATAGCTATAAAAAACACACAACCCTTTTGGTTAACACCAACCAAAAAACAAACTACAATGGGTGGATGGGGAAGCTTATCCCCAAAAGCTCTATTTATTATTACATTACTCTCTAGCACAAATCTAAGAATTTACGCCCAACCCAACCCCAGCAGTGTTAAAGCCTATAAAGAAATCGGAGCCAAAGACCCAGAATGTGAGGCTTTTTTTGGGGAAATAACTGAGAAAAGACTTGAATACGCTCAAAAATATAAAAACCGTGAAAACCGTTTTGACAAAAAAATATTTCATAAAAAGTACAGTGAAAAGTCCTGCAAAACCGTAGACACTATGACCCAATACATAAATAAAAATTATAAAAACACAACAACAGTTGATTTGATTGAAATGCTTACTAAACTGAGAAAAAATATAACTAGAAAACACAATGTTCCACTATTCGTAGACACAATACGAACAAAAAAAAATGAATATTTCGGATGGGGGGAAACTTATAAATCTATAATAACTGCTCACTTCAATAAAAATCACCCAAAAACATTCGAAAAAATAGCCTTGAGCGAGAAATCCAAACTTATAATCACTAGAGAATATATGCTTTGCCCTGAAGCTTTAGGATACTGCGGAAAACAGCTAAACCCAAAACAAAAAATAGGAACAATAAAGGTAAAACTCACCGACGGTAGCAAAAAAATGGAGGGTACAGTTATTATTTTAGTTCCTTACAAAAACCCTTACAAAAACCAAAAAGAAATGAATATACATAGGTGCCATTTAATTAAGAACGACAAACTTCCTTGCCCAAAGGAAATTCTAGAAAAGAATATCCCCAAAAAAGTCGCATCACTTGATGATCTATCCGCAGGTAGCGACATAATGAAGACTGTACTAGATATAACTTTAAATCAAGTGCTTACTGCCGAAGAAAACAACGCATTTTACGATGCTCTTGCCAAATATATTTACTACCTTAACATTCCTTTCCACACAGAAAATTCATACGGCTCTGGTGGCAATAATATGGCTATTGTTAAAGCCATTTGTAACTTTAAAGAAAAAACTGTACCATCATATATACTAAAAACATTACAAGAACCCCCTGATCTTGCCTGTTTAATACTTACTTTAGATGACTTTATTAGTGCGTTTAGAAAAAGCAATCCAAGCCTTTATATTAATAAAGATGAATTATAGGGTTACCTGGTCGTTTTTAGTGTCCGCTTGAAACTCTAATTAAAAAAATGTACGTTCCGTATTTACTTGCTCAGAAAATTACGAAAACTTAATTCTAATCTTTTTCAGGCCGCTTCCAAAGCGGAATCGTTTGCTGCTTTGCTCTAGCTAAGGTCAAAGTATCAGCTGGGGCATCTTTAGAAAGCGTAGAGCCAGCACCTATCGTAGCTCCAGTTTCTATCGTCAAAGGAGCTACAAGAGCTGTATTTGAACCTACAAAGGCCTTTCTCTCAATTTTTGTTTTATGTTTTCTCACGCCATCGTAATTACAAGTAATCGTGCCTGCACCAATATTAACATCACTCTCAAGCTCAGCATCCCCAATATAACTCAAATGGTTAACTTTACTATTAGCACCAATAATCGATTTTTTAATTTCAACAAAATTGCCTGCTTTAGCTCCCTTAGCCATTTGAGTACCTGGGCGTATCCTTGCATAAGGACCTAATTCACATGAACCCTCAATGACAGCTCCCTCAATATAAGTAAAGGGCTTAACTACCACTCCTTGACCTAATTCAACGTCTTTTAGTATACAATGAGCACCAATCTGAACATCATCAGATAAAACTACCCGACCTTCAAAAATAACATTAATATCAACTTTAATGTCTTGCCCAACAGACAAATCCCCTCGAATATCGACACGCTCAGGATCAATAAAACTGACCCCTTGCTGCATCAGTGCTGTAACCTGTTTTGTCCGATAGGCTCTCTCTAATTTAGCCAATTGCTGTAAATCATTAATACCTGCTGCTTCTGTAGGATTTTCAAGCAATTTGGTAGCAACCTTACAATTCTGGCTGGTTGCTATCTCTATTAGATCTGTCAAATAATACTCGCCTTGCGCGTTTTGATTTGATAGCTTTGGTAAGGCTTCCTGCAAAAACTTTCCCGATACAGCCATAATGCCTGTATTCACTTCTTTTATTTGTTTCTCTTGCTCGCTAGCATCTTTTTCTTCAATAATTCTTCTAACAAAACCTTGATCATCTCGAATAATACGACCATAGCCCTCAGGATTATCTAAATGAGTCGTTAACAGTGTTACCTGGCTTTGTTTAGTTGCTTCTAATAAAGCCAGTAGTGTCTGCTTTTCTATCAAAGGCACATCAGCATATAGCACCAAAACAGTTTGCTCTGGCTGTATCCATGGAAGCACTTGTAATATCGCATGGCCTGTCCCAAGTTGCTCTCTTTGCTGAACCCAGTTGATATTGTCGCTGTCATCCCCTGCAGAAAAGGCAGCAATGACCTGTTCACTAGCATGACCAACAACTGTGGAAATTTGGCTAGGGTTGAGCGATAAAACAGTATCAAAAACATGAGTTAACAGAGGTCGGTTTGCCAACTTATGCAGAACCTTAGGTACTTTTGATTTCATCCTTGTACCTTTGCCCGCCGCCAAAATAACAGTGTGCAAATCCATTTTTATCTTTTTAATGGCCCATTTTTTTACGAATTTGCTGCAAGGCTCTAATTTGAGCTGCTGCTTCCGTTAGGTGTGAAATAGCCGCTGTATAATCAATACGCTCTTTTTGTTCTTTTAAATCGCTAAGAGCTTGTTCTCGCGCTTTTTCTGCAGCTGCTTCATTAATATCTTCAGCTCGAATGGCTGTATCAGCCAACAAAGTTACCAATCTGGGCTGGACTTCCATCATGCCCCCAGAAACATAAAAAATTTCCTGTTTTCCGCCCTTATGTATCAAACGGATTGGGCCAGGGTGAAGCTGTGTCAATAAAGGTGCATGCCCAGGGGCTATTCCCATATCACCCAAAGCTGCCGTCACTACAATCATTTCTAGAGGACCAGAAAAAATTGATTTTTCCGCACTGACGACATCACACTGAATAGATGGAGCCATAAAAATTCTCTACTGTCTAAGATGATAAAGTTTTGGCTTTTGCGATTGCTTCGTCAACACTACCTACCATATAAAAAGCCTGTTCTGGTAAATGATCAAGCTCACCACCTAAAATAGCTTTAAAGCCGGCAATAGTATCTTTAAGAGATACGTATTTACCCGGAGAACCTGTAAACACCTCAGCTACAAAAAAGGGTTGTGATAAAAACCTTTGTACCTTTCGAGCTCTATTAACTGTCAATTTATCCTCTTCAGACAGTTCATCCATACCTAAAATAGCAATAATATCTTTAAGCTCTTTATAACGCTGTAGTACTGACTGAGTACCTCGAGCAACATCATAGTGCTCTTGTCCTACTACCAGAGGGTCTAATTGCCTAGAAGTTGAGTCTAATGGATCTACAGCAGGATAAATCCCCAACTCAGCAATTTGACGAGATAAAACAACAGTAGCATCCAAGTGCGCAAATGTTGTTGCAGGAGAAGGGTCGGTTAAATCATCTGCAGGGACATACACCGCTTGAATAGAAGTGATCGAACCAGTCTTTGTAGATGTAATACGCTCTTGAAGAGCACCCATTTCTTCAGCAAGAGTAGGCTGATACCCCACAGCAGAAGGCATACGGCCCAGCAATGCAGAAACTTCAGTCCCTGCCAGAGTGTAACGATAAATGTTATCAACAAACAACAAAACATCTCGACCTTCGTCACGGAACTTTTCAGCAATGGTCAGACCCGTTAACGCTACACGCAACCGGTTACCAGGAGGCTCATTCATTTGGCCGTAAACTAAAGCAACTTTATCAAGAACATTAGAATCTTTCATTTCATGATAAAAGTCATTACCTTCACGAGTACGTTCACCAACACCAGCAAAAACAGAGTAACCACTGTGCTCCATCGCAATGTTACGGATAAGCTCCATCATATTAACGGTCTTACCAACACCAGCTCCACCAAACAGACCAACTTTACCGCCCTTAGCAAACGGACAGATTAAATCAATAACTTTAATACCTGTTTCCAACAGTTCATTAGCAGCTGCTTGATCAGAGAAACTCGGAGCCTTTCGATGAATCGAAGCTTGTTCACGCTCACCAATAGGACCGGCCTCATCAATCGGGTTACCCAGAACATCCATGATACGCCCTAAAGTTTCTTTCCCCACAGGCACTTTAATTGGCGAACCAGTATTTTGAACATCTAAGCCTCTTTTTAGGCCTTCAACACTGCCCATAGCAATGGTCCTTACCACACCATCACCCAACTGCTGCTGTACTTCCAAAGTTGTATCAGCACTCGACACTTTCAAAGCATCATATACCTTAGGTACTGTTTCACGCGGAAACTCTACATCAATTACCGCTCCAATAATTTGGACTATTCGGCCACTACTCATTATTTAACGTCCTCAAGTATTCGTATCATTTCAAAACTCAACTTATTACAAACTAAACCAACATACCATCACTAGACAGCCGCTGCCCCACTGACTATCTCTGCTAACTCTTGTGTAATCGAAGCTTGGCGGGCTTTATTGTAAACCAACTGTAATTCATCTATAAAGTTGCCCGCATTATCTGTAGCAGCTTTCATCGCCACCATACGTGCTGCTTGCTCACAAGCATTATTTTCTACCACAGCCTGATAGACTTGAGACTCAACATAACGCACCATTAAAGCTTCTAACAACTCTTGAGCATTAGGCTCATAAATATAATCCCAACGATGTTTATAAACTTCTTCCTCTGCTTTTTTTAAAGGCAGCAGTTGTTCAACCACAGGCTTTTGAGTCATTGTGTTAACAAACTCATTATGTATTACAAACAGGCGGTCAATATCACCTGTATCATAAGCATCTAACATAACCTTGATAGAGCCAATCAACTCTTCCAATACTGGGTCATCACCAAAGCCTGAAACCGCAGCTGATACTTTACCACCAAAGTTCTTAAAAAAACTCATGGCCTTACTGCCAATCAAACAAAACTCTACAGCCACATTTTGATCTGCCCAAGACTTTGAATTTAAAACAGCCTGCTTAAACAAGTTAATATTAAGCCCGCCACATAAACCTCTGTCAGTTGACACAACAATTAAACCAACTTTTTTTACAGGTCTTTCTACCAAATAAGGATGTTTATATTCTGCTGAGGCATTGGCCAAATGAGTAATAACTTCGTATATTTTTTTAGAGTAAGGCTTAGAAGCCAGCATACGCTCTTGAGCCTTTCTCATTTTGCTGGCAGCAACCAACTCCATGGCACGTGTGATTTTTTGAGTACTTTTAACGCTACTGATTTTGCTTCGTATTTCTTTGGCAGCCGACATATTTTATTGAACCTTTAATCACCAAGCTTGCATTGACTTAAATTTTTCCATGATGGCTTTAAACTGTTCTTCTGTTTCTTCTGACCAGCCCCCTGTTTCATTAATTTCATCAAACAACTCTTTATAGTCTGATTTAAAGTAATCATGCAGTGAAGCTTCAAAGTCACCTATTTTATTTAATGCAACACCCTTCAGATAACCTTCATTTGCAGCATAAAGTGAAATCGCCATTTCTGATACAGTTAAAGGTGAGTACTGCTTTTGCTTCATCAATTCTGTTACACGTTGGCCGTGCTCAAGCATCTCTCTCGTGGTTTCATCAAGGTCAGAAGCAAACTGAGCAAAAGCGGCTAATTCACGATATTGTGCCAATGCAAGACGAACTCCTCCCCCAAGTTTTTTAATAATCTTAGACTGCGCAGCTCCCCCTACCCTAGAAACAGACAAACCTGCATTAATAGCAGGACGTATACCTGAATTAAACAAATCAGTTTCTAAAAAAATTTGCCCATCAGTAATAGAAATAACATTAGTTGGCACAAATGCGGAGACATCTCCAGCCTGTGTCTCAATAATGGGTAAAGCTGTCAATGAGCCTGTCCTACCTTTGACCTTTCCGTTTGTCATCTTTTCTACATATTCGGCACTGACTCTAGCCGCTCTCTCTAACAGTCTTGAATGTAGATAGAACACATCTCCGGGATAAGCTTCCCTTCCAGGTGGCCTACGCAATAGCAGTGAAATTTGGCGATAAGCCCAAGCTTGCTTGGTCAAATCATCATAGACAATTAATGCATCTCCTCCACGATCACGAAAATATTCACCCATTGCACAGCCAGAAAAGGGGGCTAAAAACTGCATTGCAGCAGGATCAGAAGCCGAAGCAACCACAACAACTGTGTGCTCCATCGCGCCCTCTTCTTCTAGCTTCCTAACTATAGCGGCTACTGAAGATTGTTTTTGACCAATCGCAACATAAACACACTTAATACCAGTGCCTTTCTGATTAATAATTGCATCTATAGCAACAGCTGTTTTACCTATCTGTCTATCTCCAATAATAAGCTCACGCTGCCCTCTACCAATAGGAACCATTGAATCAATCGATTTTAATCCTGTCTGTACAGGCTCAGAAACAGACTGCCTTGTAATAACCCCTGGAGCAACTTTTTCTATTGGAGAAAATTCTTTGGCTTCTATTTCACCTTTACCATCAATAGGATTACCCAAAGCATCCACAACTCTTCCTAGTAAACTTGGGCCTACCGGAACTTCTAGAATTCTACCCGTACAACGAGCTTTTTTACCTTCAGCTAGCCCCAGGTAATTACCTAACACCACTGCACCCACTGAGTCTTGTTCTAGGTTTAGCGCAATACCATAAAGCCCGCCTTCAAATTCAATCATCTCACCAAACATAACATCAGCTAAACCATGAATACGAATAATACCATCCGTTACACTGACAATAGTGCCTTCATTACATGCTTGTGAGCTTAATTGAAGATCTGCAATTTTTTGCTGAATTAAATCACTGATCTCTGAAGGATCAAGTTGCTGCATTTTAAATTCCTCTATATTACAAACTGTTTATTCACAAATCGTTTCTGCTAAACATCTAAGCCTGCCTTTTACAGTGTGATCAATCACTGTATCCCCCATTTTAATCAAAATACCACCCAACAGACTTTTATCTACTTGCACATCAATTCGTACAGACTTACGTAAATTATTTTCCAACAATTGAGAAAGATCTTGAACTTGCTGCTCAGATAACTCAAACGCCGTATTGATGCTAATAGAACAGACACGCTCTTGCTCAGATTTAAATTGTTCAAACAACAATGAAATTTCAACCAGCACCGCTAACCTAGACTTTTGCGCCAATTGAAATAAGAAATTTTCCTGGTCTTGCTCCAAGTAATTATTCATGACTTTTTTAAAAGCAGCCACTTTTTGCTCTGGCGTAGGAATTGAGCTTAACAACCAATCTCTAAGCTCTTTTACTTGTAAAACACCAGCGGCCAAGCGCAACATATTCGACCAATGCTCTAAAGCATTTTTACCAGCTTTATCAACAGCCGCTTTCCTAAAAGCGGCTTTTGCATAAGGCCTAGCTACAGTTAAAGGTTCTGCCATTTATAAATCACTCGCAATACCAGTTAGCATACGATCGTGCACACTTTTATCTACTTGTTTTTCAAGAATTTTCTCAGCTCCCATGACAACCAAAGTAGCCACTTTGGATTTAAGCTCTTGTTTGGCTTCCTGAATTTGCTGATCAATCTCAGTTTGTGCTTGCGCTTTTAAGCGCTCACCCTCTTCTCGAGCTTTAAGCTTCGCTTCATCAATCACTTGCTCTGCTCTCTTATTAGCTTGCTCTATACGTTTGCCTGCTTGCTCTTTTGCTTCGGCAACAATTTCATGTGCCTTTTGTTGAGCTTGCTTTAATTCTTGCTTTGCGCGCTCTGCATCCCTTAAACCAGCACTGATCCTAGCTTGACGCTCTTCCATTGCGTTAATAATATACGGCCAAACGTATTTCATACAAAACCCAATGAAAATTAAAAAAGAAATCATTTGCCCAAGCAGGGTAAGATTAATATTCACGCCTTATCCTCTCATTAAACTCCAAAAAATTAAAAACTGTAGAGTCTAACCTTTAAAGACTTTTCGCAAACTCAACAAACGGGTTGGCATACATCATCATAAAAGCAATACCGACACCAATCATAGCTACAGCATCCAATAATCCTGCTATCAAGAACATTTTACCTTGTAACATAGGAACCATTTCAGGCTGCCTAGCAGCACCCTCTAAAAACTTGCCTCCAAGCAAGCCAAAACCAATAGCCGTCCCAAACGCACCCATACCAATCAATAATGCTGCAGCGATTGCGCTAAACCCCAATAAAGTTTCCATCATACCTCCAGTGGTTATACTTTAATTACCAAATTAAAACTCTTAAAAAATACATCAAACGTACCGCCAATCAATGCGCTTCATGAGCCATATTCATATAAACAATCGTCAGCATCATAAAAATATAAGCTTGAAGCACAATAACAAGAATATGAAATATTGCCCAAGGCACACTTAAAAGAAATTGTAGATAAAAGGGCATTAAAGCAATCATAATAAAGATCAACTCTCCAGCAAACAAATTGCCATACAACCTTAAACCCAAAGAGATAGGCTTAGCAATTAAACCAACACCTTCCAATATAAAATTAAACGGAATAAGCCACTTACCAAAAGGTTGGAGTGTAAGTTCACCAACAAACCCTCCCACACCTTTTACTTTCAAGCTAAAAATAATCATTAATATGAAAACAGAGATCGATAACCCCAAAGTGGCATTTGGATCAGTAGTAGGAACCACTTTCATGTAGTGTATTCCTAATTGGCTAGCAAGCCATGGAATTAAATCAACAGGCACCAAATCCATTGTATTCATTAACAACACCCAAACAAAAATAGTCAGGGCCATAGGTGCAACTAAACGATTAGCACCATGAAAACCATCCTTAACACTTTGATCCACAAACTCAACAATCATCTCAACTGCATTTTGCAAACCACTTGGTTCACGCGCTACAGCTCGTTTTGCAATACTTCTAAACAAGAATAAAAACAAAAAACCAAGGCCTAAGGACCAACCTATTGTATCAACATGAATTGCCCAAAAACCCATGCTTTTTGCTTCAGCAGCACTATGAGCAAAACCCCAACCACCTTCCGGGAACTTGCCATACACTAAATTTTGCAAATGATGACCAATATACTCCGGAACTGACGGGTTATCACTAGCCATAATAAAGCAGATTCCATCTCAATATTTAAAAATCAAAATTACAGGAACATCGCCAAAAAAAAGCTGATTTGCGCAAGCACAAATGCCCCTATAAACCACAGCACTTCTATATTTGGCCAAGTAGCTAAAACTAACCAAAATGAGAAACAGACGGTAAATATCTTAACCAATTCGCCTAAATAAATTGCACCTAATATGCTCTTTGCCTTATTAGCCCCTTTGTGTTTAAAAACAAAAACAGCAAATATCGCAGAGCTAAAAAGTACAACTCCTGCCCCCAAAAACGCAGATAAAGCGGCTTCTTTTGAAGCTAATGCACCTAGCAAGCCAAGGCAAAACACTAAAAAAGCTTGTAAAAACAACAGCTTTTTAGCAATTAGATTGTTTGATAACTTTGCAGATTGACTCAAATAATTTTCTACCCATCAATCTTTCATTTATCACCTTGCCATTCATTTTAAAGGGTAAATAAATCAAAGCGAGGCACAGTATAAAGATACTCCAATAGACAATCAATACTTTCTTACTTATTATCTCTTAAGATTTCTCAATCAAAATCCAGCCGTTTGCTAAATAAGACTCACACACTCGTGCATGACTAATTTATATGCTGAAGCACACCCTCTAATTCGCTGAGTGAAGCATATTGTATAACCAGCTTACCTGCACCTCCAGTTCTATGCTGAATCTGTACCGGTGCTCCTATTTTTTCACTTAACTCTTCCTGCAATCGACGAATATTCGGATCCTCACGTTTACTTCCACCCTTGACATCTGGTTTTTGTGTCAGCAAAGATTTCACCAAAGCTTCTGTTTGACGTACTGAAAGCCTTTTAGCTACAACAGTTTTTGCAGTTTTCACTTGCAAGTCAGCAGATAAAGACAAGAGCGCTCGAGCATGCCCCATCTCTAATTCACCTTTTTCGATAAACCGTTTCACCGGCAACTCTAACTGGTTAAGACGGATCAAATTCGTCACACTAGCACGCGACTTTCCTACAATATCAGCAACTTGTTGATGAGTTAATGCAAACTCTTCCTGCAAACGATACAATCCAGTAGCTGCTTCTATAGCATTAAGATCTTCTCGTTGCATATTTTCTACAAGCGCCATAGCCAAGGCAACTTCATTTTCGACCACCTTAACCAAGCAAGGCACTGTGTCCATTTCAGCCATTTGACAAGCTCGCCAACGGCGTTCACCGGCTATAATTTCATAACGACCTTGCTCTACTGGTCGTACCACTATAGGTTGCATAAGCCCTTGTGTCTTTATTGAATTGGACAAGCCCGTAAGCGCATGAGCATCAAACTCGCGCCTCGGTTGATACCGACCTCTTTGTAAAAACTCAATAGGTAAATACTTAATATCTTCAGTCGCTTTAAAAATATTGGGTAGATCTTGTTTATCATTAACAGCTCCTACCGAACCTGTAGCTTCAACCACAGGTACTTGGGTATTCAAAGAAGCACCGGATAACAGTGCGTCAAGCCCTCGCCCTAAGCCACGTTTTTTAGGCATTTCACATTCCTTAAAGTGTTTCTGTAGTTTCAACTATCACTTTTTCCTTCGTTTTGTAGTGGTTTTGACGACGCAAAACCTCTCCTGCCAATGCTAAATAAGCTATCGCCCCTTTAGAACGCTTATCGTATTGTAATACAGGCATGCTATGACTGGGCGCTTCAGCTAAACGCACGTTTCGAGGAATAACACTTCGATAGACTTTATCAGGAAAACTCTCTAGCAGCTGCTTAGACACCTCATTACTCAAACTGTTTCTTGGATCAAACATTGTCCTTAACAAACCCTCTACTTCAAGCTCTGGATTTAATACTTGCTTAATAGACTCAATGGTATCCAGTAAAGAAGCCAAACCCTCTAAAGCGTAGTATTCACATTGCATCGGAATAATAACCCCCTGCGCAGCTGTCAGAGCATTTATAGTCAATAAATTTAACGAAGGAGGGCAATCAATAAGAATAAAATCGTAGAAGGGCTTGATCAAATCTAAGGATTTTTTTAAGCGCATCTCTCGACCTATAGCATCAACCAACTCCACTTCAGCAGCTGTCAAATCACTATTAGCCGGTAATAAATCATATTTTGAAGGTGAATTAAGCACTACCGCTTTTACAGGGTTTGTTAAGGTTAATACATCATAAACAGAATATTCCAATTGGTATTTATTAATACCACTGCCCATGGTCGCGTTACCCTGCGGATCCAGGTCAACCAACATAATTTTTCGACCTGTTTCAGCTAAAGAAGCTGCAAGATTTACACTTGTAGTCGTTTTGCCCACTCCTCCTTTTTGATTGGCAATGGCCAAAACTCTTCCTTGCATACAGTTATTCATCAATTAACACTGCCTATAGGTTTGACTAAAACAAGATGTCTTTGCGCATTCATAAAGGGCACTTCAATACGATTACAACAAATCATTTTACAACCTTTCGGTAGAATACAATCCTCTGTCCTTGGTCGCTGACCTAACATCAGATAAAATAAACCGTCAAAATTTATACAACCATGAGCTTTATCAACACTTTCGGCTATACTCGCAAAAGCCCTTGTGAAAACTCCATCATATAACACTTCTGGCCGATACGCCTCAACCCTTTGGTGAAAGACTTCAACATTTTTCAGGCCAAGAGTAACAATTGCATATTGAACAAAAGTAATCTTTTTTTGATTAGCGTCTAAAAGATGCCACATCACATTGGGCATCGCAATTGCCAGAGGAATCCCTGGTAAACCTGCGCCCGTACCTACATCTAAGCTTAAGCTAGCCTTAACTTGAGGCGCTAAGCTCAACGAATCCAATAAGTGCTTAATAATCACTTCACGGGAATCAGTAATAGTGGTTAAATTATGAATAGTGCTCCACTTTTGCAGTAATGCAGCATAGTCAAGCAAGTGCTTAAATTGAAGATCAGATAAACTGTGAAGACCTATCGCACTACAACCTTCACGCAATAAAGCTTCAAAATAATAAACACTTGTACTCTCATTCATAATGAAACGGTGTCAGATTTTAACAGACCTGTTCTTTTTAAATACACCAACAACAACGAAAGAGACGCAGGTGTAACACCTGGCACACGCGAAGCTTGACCTAAAGTCTGCGGCTGACTCACTTTGAGCTTTTGCAGTACTTCATTAGAAAGGCCTCGGACCTTATCATAGTCAAAATTTATGGGTATAAGTGTTGCTTCATTACGTTTCATCTGTTTTATTTCATCTGTCTGACGATCAATATAACCTTGATATTTCACATCAATTTCAAGTTGCTCAGCAACATCTTGACGCTCAAAAGACCTCCCTATTAAAACCTCCAAAGATTGATACGAAACTTCTGGTCTCTTTAACAATGATTCAAGCGTGCAATCCTTTTGTATAACTTGGCCCAATTGCCTTTGCACCTGATCAGACAATGCACTACTCGGCCTAATCCAAGTCGCTCTTAAATAGGCTCGTTCACGCTCTATTGCTTCCAACTTTGCTTCAAACGCTCGCCAACGAATATCATCCACCAAACCAAAGTTTCGACCTATTTCAGTTAAACGTAAATCTGCATTATCTTGTCTTAACAGCAAACGATATTCGGCACGACTGGTAAACATTCTATAAGGTTCAGAAGTACCCGAACAAATAAGATCATCAACTAAAACACCCAAGTAGGCCTGGTCACGCCTAGGGCACCATGGTGCTTGGTCTTTTATTTTCAAAACAGCATTCAAGCCTGCCAAAAGTCCCTGAGCAGCAGCTTCTTCATAGCCTGTTGTCCCATTAATTTGACCCGCAAAGAATAAATTATCTACGGCTTTAGTTTCTAAACTACTTTTAAGCCCACGAGGATCAAAAAAATCATATTCAATAGCATAACCCGGACGTGTGATTCTTGCCTGCTCAAAACCTTTAATTGTTTTAACTAAAGCGGCTTGCACATCAAAAGGTAGACTTGTTGAAATACCGTTGGGATATAATTCATGCGTATTCAAACCTTCTGGTTCTATAAAAAGCTGATGTCTGGCTTTATCTGCAAACCGAGTGACTTTATCTTCTATAGAAGGACAATAACGAGGCCCTGTAGACTCTATTTGCCCAGAATACATTGGAGAGCGATGTAAGTTTGTTCTAATCAGATCATGGGTGTTTTCAGATGTATGGGTAATATAACAACTAACTTGCTGAGGGTGTTGATTCGCAGAGCCCATATAAGACATAGTCGGCCTTGGGGTATCTCCTGGTTGCTCTTCTAGCTCTGAAAAATTCACTGTTCTACCGTCAATCCTTGGAGGAGTCCCTGTTTTCAACCTATCCACCGATAACCCCAAGTCCCGTAAGCAAGCAGCTAAACCTAATGCAGGTTGATCACCAGCACGTCCACCTGCATATTGCTTTTCTCCAACATGAATCCTACCCGCCAAGAAAGTTCCTGCTGTCAATACAACACTCTCGGCTCGAAAACATAAACCAAGCTGAGTCCGTATACCAATCACCTGATCTTTCTCTATAATCAAATTCTCAACAGCTTGTTGAAAAACAGACAGGCCTTCCATATTCTCTATAACCGATCGGACACTTTGACGGTATAACATTCTATCAGCCTGAGCTCGAGTCGCTCTAACGGCTGGACCTTTACGCGAATTTAACACTCGAAACTGAATACCGGCTCGATCTGTGGCTTGCCCCATGACA
This sequence comes from Pseudomonadales bacterium, assembly GCA_028281605.1. Classification (GTDB taxonomy): domain Bacteria; phylum Pseudomonadota; class Gammaproteobacteria; order Pseudomonadales; family JANQJO01; genus JANQJO01. The sequence goes on along the minus strand of JANQJO010000123.1, from coordinate 11,962 downwards.
CCACCTAGAGCATCTACTTCCTTCACTAAATGGGTTTTTCCAATACCTCCAATAGCAGGATTACAAGACATTTGACCAATCGTATCAATGTTATGTGTCACTAATAAAGTTCGCGCGCCCATACGGGCACTGGCAGCAGCAGCCTCTACTCCAGCGTGCCCTGCTCCAATAACAATCACTTCAAAGTTTTCAACAAATTGGCTCATAACAGCATCTCATACAACATTACTTTCCAATACAAAACTTAGAAAAAATTTTACCCAAAAGATCGTCTGCAGTAAATTTTCCAGTAATTACATTCAGTTCCTTTTGTACTAATTTTAGATCTTCTGCTATCAACTCCAAAGATATATTAAAAAAATTTTCAAAACATTGTTTTAAATAAGATTCCGCCTGCTCTAAAGACTGCAGATGGCGTCGCCTGGCCGTGTATTGGTTTTCTCCAGTCTCTACAATACCTGCATACTCATAAACTGATCGTATCAAATAAGGTATGCCCAGAACCTGTTTTGCACTTAAAGAAACAACACGCCAATTATCTTGCTGTACCATTTGAGGTTGCTTACCAAGTAAATCAATTTTATTTTCAATTAAAATAACTTTTCTTTCATCTAATGCTTTGTCAATTTCATCAAAGTATTTTGTAATATTCTTTATTTCCTGCTCTGGGTCTGTTTGAGCGGCATCAAATATTAATAAAACCAAATCACATTCATTAATTGATTGCAAAGCTCTAGAAATACCTTCACGTTCTATCGGATCGTTTGTTTCACGCAAACCAGCCGTATCCAATATTTCTATAGGCAAGTCACCCAACAGAATCTTTTCACGAAGCACATCTCTTGTCGTACCTGCGTATTCAGTTACAATCGCCCTATTTTGCCCAGCTAAACAATTTAACAAACTGGACTTACCTGCATTGGGTCGCCCAACAATAGCAACACGGAGTCCTTCTTGTAAAACACAGCCTTGATTTGCAGAACGTAATATCATCCTTAATGAACCCAAAGCTCGTTCAATTTGAAATCTTATCTTTGATTGCTCTAGGGTTTCTATACTTTCATCAACAAAGTCAATTTGTGCTTCTACTTGAACTCTAATTTCTACAATGCTTTCAACCAAACTTTCAATTTCATTCGAAAAAAAGCCTTGTAATGAAGACGCTGCATTTCTAACGGCTTGACGCGATGAACTATCAATTAAATCAGCTATAGCTTCAGCTTGAACCAAATCAATTTTATTATTTAAAAAAGCTCGTAGTGAAAACTCCCCAGGATTAGCCAAACGCGCACCTGAATCAATGCACCTTTGCAACAACCAATCCAATAAAACAACCCCTCCATGAGCATGAAGCTCTATCACATCTTCACCCGTAAAAGAATAAGGCCCAGCAAAATATAACACTAGCCCTTGATCTATAACCGTATTGTTTTCATCAACAAATTTTGCTAAAGTAGCTTTACGGTTTTGATTTTTTACACTTTTAGAACAAGACTGCAAAATAAGTTTATCTACAACACACAAACATCTAGAACCAGATATGCGAATAATCCCAATTCCAGCTCGCCCAGGAGCAGTGGCTCGCGCAACTATCGTATCATTAGAAAGGTCCACAAAAGCACCCCTACTTGACCCAAAACAATCAAGCGCGCTTAATGTTCGCGCGCTCTACTTCGCGTGTAATAAACCATTGTTGCAAAATAGATAAAATATTGTTCGTCAACCAATACAAAACCAAACCCGATGGAAAAAACAAGAAAAATACCGTAAAAATAACAGGCATAAATTTCATTACTTTTGCCTGTACTGGATCAGGTGGAGAAGGATTTAATAAGGTCTGCACGTACATAGACGCCCCCATTAACAGTGGTAATACAAAATAGGGATCCATTACAGACAAATCCTGCACCCACCCCATGAAAGGTGCTTGACGCAATTCAACACTCTCCAACAGAGCCCAATACAAAGCAATAAACACGGGCATTTGCAATAAAACAGGCAAACACCCTCCAAAAGGATTAACTTTTTCTTTTTGGTAAAGCTTAATCATTTCTTGAGACATTTTTTGTTTATCATTACCATACAGATCTTTGAGTCGCATCAATTCAGGTTGGAGTACTCGCATTCGAGCCATTGATCGATAACTTAATGCCGAAGGATAATAGAAAAACAACTTAACTAAGCACGTTAATAAAACGATAGACCAGCCCCAATTACCAACAAAGCCGTTAATCCAACTTAATAATTGGAATAAAAAATGAGAAATAAAAAATAAAAACCCATAATCAATAGCCAAGTTTAAACCATCAGATAAGTTTTTTAAGTTTTTCTCAATCTTAGGTCCCGCATAAAATTGAGTACTAAAAACCACTCGCTCTTGAGGGGGAATAGAAACTGGCTCAGCAGTAAAACCAATAATATACTGACCATCTTTAGTAGATCTTGCGTTATATCGGTAAATTTTACCAGGCTCTGCAGGTGCAATCCAAGCCGATAAAAAGTAATGCTGTACCAAAGCCACCCACCCACCAGGAATATCTTTATCTAACGCAAATCGATTATTTTGTGCAGCGTCATCTATATCATCAAAGTCTAGCTTATTATATTTTTTTTCCACATCCCAATAAGCCATACCGAGATAAGTTGGCAAGGCAAACCCCATATCTTGCGCACTCGGATCAGCAGAACGATCCCGTTTAATTTGATAAAAAGGATTGCCTTGCCAAAGAGTATTAGTTTTATTAATTATCTGATATTCAACTTCAATTTTATATTCACCTCTGTAAAAACGAAAAAGCTTTACCACACTTAATTGATTTGTCTCTAAACTCAAGGGCACTTCTAACACATCACCTTTAAGAGAATACTCTCTTTGATTACTTGTATATACCGGTCTCACACTTTGATCAAAATCTCTTCCACTGCGACCTAATATTCCACTTTGAGCAATATAAGACTTTAATCCAGAGTCTTCCAAAAGTACAAAAGCCTCTTTTTTATCTAAAGATTTGGGGTATTTCAACAAAGAAATTTTTTTAAGATCACCACCACTTAAATCAATTTCGGTTTGAAAGACATCAGTATCAACTTGTATCTTTTTCTCAAAGTTGATTAACTCTGAGTCCATCTCGGGTATGGAATTAACTTGAGGCACAATACTAGGCAAATCTTCAGAAAAATTTTGAAGATCTGCCGGTAACTTAGAAGACTCAATAGTTGACGTAGAAGTACTGACTACCTGTTTTTTTTCAGAATGAATAGCTTGATCACTTAAGTTAGAAGAAGTCACATCAGAATCAATATAATCTTCTTGCCATTTTAACAGCAGACCATAAGCAGTTATTGCAAGCAATATAATTAAGGCTATTCGTAAATAACCTAAGTTATCCATTGCTAAAAGTCCTTTTTTTTGGTCCACCTGAATAGCCACGGTAACCTCCACATTTCACGTAAAGATAGGGGTTCATTTTTTGAGTCTTCTTTGTTGGAATAGGATCATCACCTGAACCTCCCCATGGATGGCATCGACAAAAACGTTTTATACTGAGATACCCTCCTCTTACTAAACCAAACTTCAATAAAGCTTGCCGCGCATAATTCGAACAAGATGGGTTAAAACGACAATTATTACCCAATAAAGGACTAATACAAAGACTATATATTTTTAAAATATGGGTCAGAATAAAAATTATGAAGTTTGAGACAATGCCAAAATATAATAGGTTTTCTTTATCATATTTTCTTTTGTTATTTTCTTTTTTTTTACCCTTCATGTTTACAACCTTTTTCAAACATTTTTAAACTTTTTATTCAAAGCACGCCACAACTCATCTAAATAAGCAGTACCATCATCTAAATGAAACATAAAAGGTTTTTTCAGCAAAACCACAATATCTAAGGCCTCTTGATGATACGTATGGTTTTGACAGTTCTTAAAGTGACGAAAAGTCTCTCTTACGATACGCTTTGCTCGATTTCTATCTACAGCATGCCTGATATTCTTTTTCCCACAGATAACAACTAAGCGGCAATATGACCTTTGGCTTCGTTTAGCTAAGATAAGAACGCTTTTATTTTTAACAATATAATCAGATGAATTAAAAATAGCGCTTACAGTTGATTGATTTTTAATTCTATTATATTGAGAAAAGGACAAAGACTCCAAAAAATGATCAAACCCGTAATTAATTTTATACAGCTAAACGCTTACGCCCCTTAGCACGACGCCTTTTTAACACAGCTCTTCCATTTTTAGTAGCCATTCTGGCTCTAAATCCATGTGTGCGCTTACGTTTTAAGTTACTTGGTTGAAAAGTTCTTTTCATTGAAATAATCCTGTAATCAATAAGCCATGAACAAGCAATGTCACCTTACTGCTCACATTAGGATGCCTGACTTGGAAAAAGAGGCCATATTTTAGTTTGTTTTAAAACTTAAAATCAAGCTTTCATTAATAGAATATTTTTCATACCGTTTAGATAAAGTTAAAGAAAATATCCACTAACTTAATAACAAATTATAAGTAAATAAATTATATTTTATTGTTATTATTATATAAGCTGGATTTTTCTGTGGATAAATCAATTTTATATATATATAACAATGAATTAAATAAAATATATCTGCGTGTAAAAAAGGCTAATAATAGTCATAATTAATAGTGGATAATTTGAGGATATTTGTATTGCTCTTGAATATTAGAATATTATCCATAGCTAAATCTTATTTTTTTCAATAGTTATACACAGACCATATAGGTCTTTTTTTATACAGGCCTGTCTATTTTTTGTGAGTCATTTTATAGAGATAAAAATACTGATGTGAGACTGTGGATAAGTCTGTAAGACAAGAGTAGAATAGGCAACCCTAGTATTGAGAGTGAGCTTAAGAATGATCCGGTATACATAAACATTGGAGTATGATGTAGGTGGCTATAATTTGGTCTAAATGTTTGGATTCTTTGCAACAAGAATTGCCAGCACAACAGTACAATACTTGGATTAGGCCTTTACAAGCTGAAGTGTTGGGAGAGGAAGTACGATTATTGGCACCAAATCGTTTTGTACTAGATTGGGTTTATGAAAAATATTATGCACGTATACGTGAGTTAATTGGTGACTTAGAGGAAGCACCTATTAAGGTTACTTTGAAGATTGGTAGTAAAGGCAGAGCTTCTAGTCGTTTTAAACATTTGCCAGTAGATGTGCCAGTCACTGTTGGTGTTGAACCAGAAGTTGAGCAAGGTTTAGTCCAAAATCTTGTGGCTAAGATGGATATCGATCCCTTAAAGTCCCAAGTTAAAAATACTTCTGTATCGGCTCAACATACTGTTCGTGAAGTTGATCTTGGAGGAACAGTTCAGCATAAGTCTAATCTTAACCATGCTTTTTTATTTGATAATTTTGTTGAAGGAAAGTCAAATCAGCTGGCTCGTGCGGCAGCTTTACAAGTAGCTGAAAATCCTGGTGGGGCTTATAATCCACTATTTTTATATGGTGGAGTTGGTTTAGGTAAAACCCACTTAATGCATGCTGTAGGAAATTATTTGATTTCTCAAAATAAAAACGCTCGTATACTGTATTTGCATTCTGAACGTTTTGTAGCAGATATGGTTAAAGCACTGCAAATTAATGCTATTACTGAATTTAAACGTTATTATCGATCAGTAGATGCTTTGCTTATTGATGATATCCAATTTTTTGCTGGTAAAGAGCGCTCACAAGAAGAGTTTTTTCATACTTTTAATGCTTTGCTTGAAGGTGGCCAACAAATGATTTTAACTTGTGACCGTTATCCTAAGGAAATCAATGGTCTTGAAGAACGTTTAAAATCTCGTTTTGGTTGGGGGCTTACTATTGCAGTTGATCCACCTGAGCTTGAAACACGTGTGGCCATTTTATTACAAAAAGCTGAGGAGTCTAATATTCATTTACCTCCAGAGTCAGCTTTTTTTATAGCTCAGAAAATTCGATCTAATGTACGTGAGCTTGAAGGTGCTTTGAAGCGTGTTGTTGCAAATGCTCGTTTCACGGGTAAAGCTATCACTCTTGAATTTGTTAAAGAATCTTTGAGAGATTTATTGGCTTTGCAGGATCGTCAAATTAGTATTGAAAACATTCAAAAAATTGTGGCCGAATATTTTAAAATTAAGATAGCTGATTTACATTCAAAGCGTAGAAATCGCTCTATTGCTCGACCAAGACAAGTTGCTATGGCTTTAGCGAAGGACCTAACTAATCACAGTTTACCTGAAATTGGCGATGCTTTTGGTGGACGTGATCATACGACCGTACTGCATGCGTGTCGTAAAATTACTGAGTTGTGTGTTTCTGATAAAGATATGAAAGAAGATTTTACAAATTTAATGCGTTTATTGACAACTTGAGCAGTTGATTTGATTAAATAATTATGAAATTTTCTGTTGATAGAAATCATTTAATTGCAGCATTACAGATGCTTTGTGGTATTGTTGATCGCAAAAGTACAAAACCTATTTTGTCAAATGTTCGCTTTGATTTAATGAAAGAATTTATATTATTGACGGCTTCTGATGTTGATGTAGAGTTAAAATGTTCCATCGAGTTTAAATCTGCAATGGTTGAAAAGAACAGTATTACTGTTTCAGCTCATAAGCTATTTGATATTTGCCGATCGCTTCCAGAAAACTTTGATGTGCACTTTGAGTGGGTTGATAATCAGATGCTTGTTAGTTGTGATCAAAGCCGATTTGTTCTGGCTACTTTACCCGCAGATGAATTCCCAGTGTTTCAGCCGTCTGAGAAAAAAGTGAATGTTTCATTGTTTCAGGCCGACTTAAAAAAATTGATTGTAAGGACTTCCTTTGCGATGGCTCAGCAGGATGTTCGTTTTTATTTAAATGGTTTATTAGTGGAGCTGAAAGAAAGGTGTATAAGGTCTGTTGCTACAGATGGTCACCGTTTATCTATGGCTACACATTCCTTTGACGAGTGGGCTTGGAAAGATGAACAGCAGGTTATTATACCCAGAAAGGCTGTAATGGAATTGCAGCGTTTGCTTGTTGTACAAAAAGTGAGTGTAGAATTACAATTAGGAGAGAAGCATCTTTGTGTATTAACGCCAAACTATCAGTTTATGTGCCGTTTAGTAGATGCAAAGTTTCCTGATTATCAACAGGTTATTCCTAAATCTTTTGATACCGAGTTTGTTGTTGAACATGAACGATTAAAGTCTGCTTTATCTAGGGTTGCTATCTTATCTAATGAAAAACATAAAAGTGTTACATTTTTTTTAACAAAAGGAAAGTTGAGTTTGAGTTCGAATAATGCAGAGCGGGAAGAGGCTCAAGAGGATTTGGCTGTTGATTTTTCAGGTGAATCAGAGAAAGTTTCTTTTAATGTTGCTTATTTGTTAGAGGCTTTAAGTTTCATAGAGCAAGAGATGGTTTATTTTTCTTTATCAACTGAAAAAAAAATAGCTAGCTTGTATTCTCCTGATGATACCAGTTTTCGTCATATTGTAATGCCTGTTAGATTGTAAATGACTTTAGTGATTATTCAAAAGTTGATCGTAAAAAATGTACGTAATTTAAATTTTATAGAAGTAAACCCTAGCTTGCATAACTGGTTTATAGGGGAAAATGGAGCAGGTAAAACTAATATCTTAGAAGCTGTCCAGTTAGCTTGTAGCAGTCGTTCTTTTCGTTCTCTAAAATCTAGAGACTATATCAATTGGCATGCAAAAGAGTGTGTGCTTTTTGCTGAATTATTAAGTTATTCAAAAAAATGTATTTCACTTGCTGTGAGTAAGAGTATTGATGGCGCTGTTATATTAAAAATGAATGGAGAACTTGTTTCTTCTGCTAGTCAAGTGGCTGAAATTTTACCAGTGCAGGTGATAGTGCCAGATACTTCTCATTTAATAGACTCAGGTCCTTCTTATAGAAGAAAGTTTATTGATTGGGGTGTGTTTCACGTGGAACATAAATTTGCCGATTATTGGAAAACGTTTAATAAGTTACTGAGGCAAAGAAATACTTTACTAAAACAAAAAAAATTGGAAATAAAACTGTTGGCAGTGTGGGATAAAGCTTATGTAGATTTTGCTGTAAAACTAGATCAGGCTAGGCGAGCTTATATGGAAGGGTTTTTAACCTTTTTAGAGACTAAACAGTATGATTTACTTTTTGGTAAGCCTATTGTTTTTGAATTTTATAGTGGTTGGCCGACTGAAATGAGTCTAGAGAGCATGCTGAAAAAATCATATGATGCTGATAAGCACAAAGGGTTGACTCACTATGGCCCACATAGATCAGATTTAAAAATACATTCTAATGGTCGTAATATACAACAATGTTTTTCGAGGGGGCAAAAAAAACTTTTGTATGTTTGGCTAAAGTTGATGCAAGTTGAGTATTTGCAGCAAAAAATGGCTAGAGCTTGTGTCTGCTTATTGGATGATTTGGTAGCAGAGCTTGATATTAAACATCGGAAGTTTATTTATAATATTTTACAAAAGTTAGATGTACAAGTGTTTGCTACGGCAGTTGAGCCAGATCCTATATTAGATAAATTAAACAATAGTGATATCCAGATGTTTCACGTGAAACAAGGTGAGCTTGTCCCATTAGCTAAACACAGTGGGATAAAGCCTGTTCAGGCTGTAGTTTAGGTATCATTTATTAAATGGAACGCATATAGAGTGTAAAAGGGAAACCTATGTCAGAAAATAATTATGACTCATCTAGTATTAAAGTATTAAAGGGCTTAGATGCTGTTAGAAAACGACCTGGTATGTATATCGGTGATACTGATGATGGTACAGGCCTACATCATATGGTATTTGAGTTGGTGGATAATTCCATAGACGAAGCTTTGGCGGGCTATTGCTCTGAAATAAAAGTGATTATACATCCCGATGAATCCATTACTACCCTTGATAATGGCAGAGGTATCCCCGTAGATCTTCATCCAGAAGAGGGATGTTCTGCTGCTGAGGTAATTATGACTGTATTACATGCTGGTGGTAAGTTTGATGATAATACTTATAAAGTGTCAGGAGGGCTACATGGAGTCGGTGTTTCTGTTGTAAATGCTTTGTCTGAAGAGCTTAGGTTAACGATTCGGCGTGAAAATAAAGTATGGGAACAAATTTATCATGATGGGGTTCCTGATGAGCCTTTAAAAGCTGTTGGAGATACTACTCACACAGGCACGGAATGTCGTTTTAAGCCCAGTCATAAAACTTTTAACAACATCAAATTTAATTATGATGTTTTGGCGAAAAGGTTAAGAGAGCTGTCCTTTTTGAATTCTGGTGTTAAAATTATTTTAAAAGATGAACGCTCAGGAGAAGAGGATACTTTTGAGTATGAGGGTGGCTTAAAAGCTTTTGTAGACTATTTAAATCAAAATAAAACGCCTTTGGATAAAGTTTTTTATTTTAAACATCAGCGTGAGGACGGTGTGGGTGTTGAAGTTTCATTACAGTGGAATGAGGGGTATCAGGAGAGTATTTTCTGTTTTACTAACAATATTCCACAAAAAGACGGTGGTACTCATTTAGCAGGTTTTCGAGCGGCGTTAACACGGACTTTGAATCAGTATATTGAGAAAGAGGGTTACGCAAAGAAAGAGAAAGTCACTCCAACAGGAGATGATGCAAGAGAGGGTTTAACAGCTGTTATTTCTGTAAAGGTGCCTGATCCTAAATTTTCCTCTCAAACAAAGGATAAGCTTGTATCGTCTGAAGTGAAATCTTGTGTTGAGCAATCCATGAGTCAACATTTTCAGGATTATTTATTAGAAAATCCACAATCATCTAAGGTGATTGTATACAAAATTATAGAAGCAGCTAGAGCACGTGAAGCTGCACGAAAGGCCCGAGAAGTCACTCGGCGTAAAGGTGCTTTAGATGTTGCAGGGTTGCCAGGTAAGCTCGCTGATTGTCAAGAGAAAGACCCAGCACTTTCTGAGTTATTTTTGGTTGAGGGTGATTCAGCAGGAGGTTCTGCTAAGCAAGCTCGTAATCGTAAAAATCAAGCTATCTTGCCTTTAAAAGGAAAAATATTAAATGTAGAAAAAGCACGTTTTGACAAAATGCTTTCTTCAGCTGAAGTGGCTACTTTGATTACAGCTTTAGGTTGTGGAATAGGTCGGGATGAATATAATCCAGAGAAAATAAGATATCATAATGTTATTATTATGACAGATGCTGATGTTGATGGCTCTCATATTAGGACTCTTTTACTGACGTTCTTTTTTAGGCAAATGCCAGAGATTATTGAAAAAGGCTATGTCTATATTGCTCAGCCCCCTTTATATAAGATTAAAAAGGGAAAGCAAGAGCGTTATCTTAAAGACGATGATGCTTTAAGAGAGTATTTAATACAAGCAGCACTGGAGGGTGCTACTTTGCATGTTAACGTAAATGCACCGGCTATTTCTGATGAGGCTTTTGAAACATTGATTTATCGTTATATGAGTGTTGTCAGTATTGTTGAAAGGTTATCTAAGTTGTATCCAACAGATTTTTTGGAAGCTTTGTTGTATGTTTCAATTTTAAAGGAAGAGGCCTTAAGTAATAATATCATTTTTACAGCTTGGGCCAGTCAATTAAAAGAGTATTTAAATCAAGGCACAGATCATTCGCAGACTTGGGAAGTTAATTTAAATAAAGATGAAGAACGTGATTGGTATCAGCTTGAGTTAGTGTTTGTTTCTCATGGTATACCGAGGACTTCAGTTGTACCTCATGATTTTTGGGTATCACAGGAATATAAAACAATTTCTTTATTAGGGTCTGAGTTAAAGGAACTATTGGAAGAAACAGCTTGTATTAATCGAGGAGGCAAAAGCCTTACTGTTCATACTTTTGGTGAAGCGGTCCAATGGCTTTTGCAAGAATCTAAAAAAGGCCATACTATTCAAAGATATAAAGGCTTAGGTGAAATGAATCCAGACCAACTGGCTGAGACAACCATGAATATTGATACGAGACGTATGTTAAAAGTCACAATTAAAGATGCTATTGCGGCAGATCGTCTCTTTACAACTTTGATGGGAGATCAGGTTGAACCACGAAGGGCTTTTATTGAAGATAATGCTTTAGCGGTTGCAAATTTAGACGTTTAATTGATTTTATAGACTTATATGCACGAATGAGATGAACTTCAGAGTAAACTTTGTTCTGTAAATGATAATGCTTTATTTGCACCGATAATAATGTGGTCAATAATTTCTACATCTACTAACTTTAATGCACCTTTTAGATATTTAGTAACTTGTAAATCATGACTGCTGGGTGTGATATCACCAGAGGTGTGGTTATGATATAAAATGACTTTATTTGCTGAAGTGCTTAATACAGTTTTAACGACAATTCTTGGATATATTGTGGCTTCATTGACAGTCCCTTTAAACAGCTCGGCGTTTTTAATGAGCTGATTGTTACTATTGAGTAGTAATAAACCGAATAATTCGTATGAAAGTGCGCCCAAATGCATACATAGATAATTTTTAGTGTCTTTTGTGTTATTTAAAATAGGCTTTTTTTGCAAATCAGATTGTAAATAGCGTTTTCCCAATTCCAAAGCCGCTTTGAGTTGAACGTATTTAGCTTGACCTAAACCGATATGAGTAGAAAAAGTGGAAAGTTCCTGATCGATAAGGTTGCGTAAACAACCGGCTGCCGTAAGAGCTTCTCGTGCTAACTCTACAGCTGATTTTCCTTTTACTCCTGTTCTAAAAAAAATAGCCAGTAGCTCAGTGTTTGATAGAGAATGAGCCCCTTGATTTAAAAGTTTTTCTCTTGGACGTTCGCTTTTTGGCCATTTATGGATAGACATTAAATGAAAAACCTTAAGTTGTTTTTATGCAGTTTATATTTTCTAAACTTTGAATTTCTAGATACATGACTACTTTACTTTATTGGAGTAGATCATCTTGAATTAATAAAAAACTGTTTATATAAACAGTTTTTTATT
>JANQJO010000019.1 GCA_028281605.1 Pseudomonadales bacterium | reverse complement strand
GTGTCCCAGAATAAAGTTTACAATGTGAGCGGATGCATGTCTGAGCGCAGCGAGTTCAGGAGCGAAGCTTGTAAACTTTATTCTGGGACACCTCCTTATCTAATCTTCGCCATTTCTGTTAGCAAAGTTTGTTGGGCGCAAATCGGTTCTTTTCCTTGTTCAAGCTTGGGTTTAATATATTCTTCGTTGTTTTGTAGTTGCCATGCATCATGATTGTCTTTAAGGTAAGTTTTAAGGCCAATCTGAATAACCCTTTTTTTTAACTTTTTATCCATCACTGGAAAGGCCGTTTCGACTCTGTTAAATAAATTTCTACTCATTAGGTCGGCACTGGAAAGATACACAAGCTCTTTACCACCGTGTAGAAAATAGTATACCCGAGAATGCTCAAGAAAGCGTCCGACAATAGATATAATGTTAATATGGTCTGAAATACCAGGAATTTTTGGCTTTAAACAGCAAATGCCCCGTACGATTAAATCAATTTTTACACCAGCACGAGAAGCTTTGTAAAGGCTTTGTATAACCTTAGGCTCAGTGATGCCGTTGACTTTAATGATGATGTGGCTTGCTTTACCCTGTTGAGCATTGTGTGCTTCTTGTTCTATTAAAGAAATTAATTTTGTATGTAGAGTAAAAGGTGCATGCATCAAATGAATTAATTTAGCCGCACGCCCCATGCCCGTTAGTTGTTGAAAAACATGATGAGCGTCATTGGTCATCTCGTTATTGCTCGTCATTAAACTGAAATCTGTGTAAACTCTGGCGTTTCCAGGGTGGTAATTGCCTGTGCCTAAATGTAAATAACGCTTCAGTTGTGTGCCCTCACGGCGAACGATTAAAATCATTTTGCAGTGTGTTTTGTAACCAACTATGCCGTAGGCAACTAAAGCACCTGCCTTTTGTAATGCCGTTGCACCATCAAGATTTCTTTGTTCGTCGAAGCGGGCCCTCAATTCAACCACTGCGGTGACTTCTTTACCGTTTAAAGCAGCTTCTAGCAATAAGTTCATTACTTCTGAATCAGAACCTATACGATATAAGGTTTGTTTAATGGCTAATACGTTCGGATCTCGAGCAGCCTGGCGTAGCAGATCAATCACAGGCTGGAAAGAATCAAAGGGATGATATAACAAAATATCCTGTTTTTCTAACAAATCAAATAAGGAGCCTGTTTTTAAATTTTTAGGTATACCTGGAGAAAAAGGTGGATACCTCAGCGTTGGAAGCTCAATTTCTGTAACAGACATCATCCGTGATAAGTTGACCATGCCCGGTACTCTATAAAGCTCATGAGGTTCCAGATTAAATTGCTTAAGTAAGAATTCAGCCAGATTTTCAGGACAGTTATCAGCAACTTCAAGTCGTACTTCATCGCCGAAATGGCGAGACAGCAATTCTCCTTTTAAAGCCATAGCTAGATCTTCAACCACGTCTTCATCTAAATGCAAGTCAGAATTGCGGGTCAGTCGGAATTGATAGCAACCTTGTACTTCCATGCCTGGAAAAAAGTCATTAGCATGTGCATGTATCATGGCTGATAAAAACGCAAAGTAAGTGCCTTCCCCACAAATCTCATCTGGAAATTGGATGAGCCTGGGTAACGACCGAGGAGCGGGCACAATGGCTAGGCCACTTTGGCGACCAAAAGCGTCTTTTCCTTTTAGCGTTACAATAAAATTTAAGGATTTGTTGGCAAGCCTAGGAAAGGGGTGAGCTGGATCTAAGCCAATAGGGCTCATAACAGGAAATACCTGTTCACGAAAATAATGTCTGGTCCAGGTTGCTTGACTCTCAGACCACTCGCTTCGGCGTAAAAAGAATATGTTCTTTTTACGCAAAGAAGGGAATAAAGTTTTATTTAAAATTGTGTATTGTTCTGTGACAGCGTTATGACAAATGTCGCTAATGCGTTTTAAGACTTCTCGGGTAGGCAGTGCATCTGGACCCAAGTTACCTTGATTGTAAGCTAAATGTTTTTTCAGTCCTGCTACTCGAATTTCGAAAAACTCGTCTAGATTGCTGTCGAAAATCAATAAAAATTTAAGGCGTTCGAGTAAAGGAACTGTTTCGTCTTTCGCTTGTTCCAGTACGCGTAAATGGAAACGTAAGTGGCTGAGTTCGCGATTGGTGTAATAGTGAGGTTGTTCTAGGTTAATTTCATTTGAAGCTGTTTGAATATTTGTAGTCTGATGTTTTTTAGAAGTTGTCATTGTAGTAGATTTCTTTATGGTGTTGACAAAAGCTCTGCAGCTGTTTTCGCAAAGTAGGTTAAAATGGCATCCGCACCTGCTCTTTTGGCACACATTAAGGATTCTAAAATCACGGTTTCTTTATCAAGCCAGTTGGTAGCAAAGGCTGCGCTGTGCATAGCGTATTCACCACTGACTTGATAGATGAAAGTAGGTACTTTAAAGGTACTTTTGATTCTATATACAATGTCTAGATAAGGCAGGCCTGGTTTGATCATGACAATATCAGCCCCTTCTGCTAAGTCTAACGCAACTTCTTGCAAGGCTTCATCACTATTAGCTGGGTTCATTTGATAGGATTTTTTATCCCCTCCTTTGAGTTGTTCTTTTGAACCTACAGCGTCTCTAAAAGGACCGTAATAGCTAGAAGCATATTTGGCAGCATAGGATAAAATCAGGGTATTGTGTAGGCCAGAGGCTTCAAAGGCATTACGGATGGCTCTTATTCTGCCGTCCATCATATCGGAGGGAGCAACCATATCAGCACCGGCTTGAGCGTGAGAAAGCGCTTGTTTGACCAGGATTTCTGTGGTTTGATCATTTAGTACGTAACCTGTTTCATCAATTATTCCATCTTGACCGTGAATGGTGTAGGGGTCAAGGGCGATGTCGGTGATGATCACCAGTTCTGGAAATCGTTGTTTTAAAGCTTTAATAGCTTTTTGTACTAAGCCTTCTTCATGATACGCCTGTTCAGCATAAGAGGATTTTAATTCGGGTGTGACGACAGGAAATAGAGCCAGTGATTTTAGACCTAAGCGTAGCAAAGTTTCGGACTCTTTTAGCAACTCGTCAATGCTGATTCTTTCGATGCCTGGCATAGAAGGAATGGTTTGCCTGTGTTGATGGCCTTCAGTGATAAATACAGGCAAGATTAGATCACTAACCTGCAGTTGGGATTCTTGCATCCAGCAGCGGATTGTCTCACTTTGCCGCATGCGCCTTAGTCGAGTGTTTGGAAAGGTTCTGTTAAAAGTTTGCATAACTTATCACTTCCTAGTTTGGCGCGCATTTTATTAGCTTTGCATACTATACTATATTCTAAAGATGTTTGAAAATTAAGGGCTTAGCGTGTGATTGGTTTTTTTTTAGAGTGTAAGATGAGTCTATCATAGGTGATTTTTCCTACTTCCTGTGGTAAATTATATGGCCTTAATTTGATAGTGTCTTCTGTTTGATTGGTAATCATTCATACATTGCCAGAATTTTGTCACATACAATGTCTTTATAGTATAGCTTTCATTCAATATATGAAGTATTAGGTAAGTGGGCATGTCTTTTAGAAAAAAAGTGCTGAAACAACAATTAAAGAACCTTTTGTCCGTTGGGCAGAATGGGGAGCCTGCTGGATACCTGCAGTCGGACAGTACATATCGAGAGCGTTTGCACCAGGCTCTCTATAAGTGCTCAAATTTCAGACAATTTTCCGGCTTAAGCCATGGGTTTGCTCGGCAAGTGGCACAAGTGCGTACCTGGCAGGAAGCTCGAATTAGAAAGACTTATCATGCGCTGTTATTAGATCCACAGCTTCAGTTGGCAGCTCAATTCGTGTTGGAAGAAGCTTATACAGCTGTTGACTATGTTGGGTTAATTGATGAAGTTGAGCGTATGATTCCTTATGCCTTGAAGTTATTTCCTGCACCTTTATTGGAGACGGTTTGTCTAGTTTTGGAGCTTAATGCTGTGACTGCTGAGCTGGATGAGAAGCTAGCGTGGGCCATCTTTCAAGATATAAAGGCTACAGAGGTCGATGAAGTCAACTATTTACAAGCGTTTGCAAAAGTGAATGGGTGTCAGTTACGATCAAAGCAGTTAAAAATCATTGACAAGCTTGGTATTGGTATAGATCAGTATTTACAGAGTCAGTGGTTATGTATTGCTTTCAAGCTTGCGAAAATGCCTGCTAAAGCTGCAGGGCTTGGCACTTTGGTGGATTTGATTGGCAAAGGCTTTATTGCTATTAATGCATTGGATATGCCCGCTTCTGTTTTTATTGGGGCCATTGTGCAGCAAGAAATTGAAATTAATGATAATATTCATGCAGGTATGCATAATCCCTTTCAATGTTCTGATATGGTTGCTTTAGCCTCGTAATCACCTGCCTGCTAGTAGTAGTGTGTTATTATCGGGGTCAATAAATTTTGCTAAGTAGCCACCCCAAGTTTGTCTTTTTAAATCAGTGGTAAAAATGACTCCTTTTGCTGATAATTCATTAAAAGCTGCTTCAATGTCATTTGTGTTGAACGTCAAGCCAGACATTTTCCCAACCAGGTTTTTTATTTCATGTGTGTCAATGACTTGTTCTAGTACAAGCGTGATGTTGTGATGCATGTGGCCAGCTTGATATAACGCGTAGCCTTTCATGGGTTTGTATTCAACTACAGGTAAACATAGCAGTTGGGTATAAAAGGTATGGCAAACTTCTAAACGTTTACAATAGATTCTAATATGATTGGCGATCAGTTGTGGCATATATTCCTCGAAAATGCATTTTAGGAACGAGCACGAAATAAAGTTTCAATATTATAATCTAAATCATACAATTGCTATGGCTATAATAATCTTATACTCAACCTGCCATATAAGTGCTGTGATGATGTTGGTTTATTTACCATGAAAACAGCCATGCCCATGATAGGGGTTTGTGTTTTTTGACGTGGTTTTGCTAATCATCTAGGCTTAAATTTGAGCGTTTTTTGATTGAAAGGAAATGTTTGCTTAAGGTAATGGGATAGGATAAAAACTTAAGCATTATTGTCATGATCATGTTGGCTATTTGTATGGTGAGTTTCTTTGATTGGTACCCTATCTCATTTTCACAAGTGCTTCAGCCTTCCCTCTTTTTTTTATCTGATACTTTGTGTGTTTGCCAGTGATTTTGTTTTTGCTTCATCTATTTCCCATGACAAATTGTATAATATTAATCACACACAATTTCAGCTAGATCTGTATTTTTTGAATTTTGGTATGCTGATGTTTTGCATAATAAGCTGTATTGCTTTGTCTGCTTTTGCAAAGGATTTTGGCTATATTATTTTAAGTATTTATTGTTTGTTGATTCTTTTATATCTGTTTTCCTTAATACCTATTTTTGCACAAGACAATAAAGTTGTTCGTTCTCAACATAACGCGTGGATATGTGTTTGCTTTATGTTGATCTTAGGCTGTTTATTATCGCTGCGGCAATTATCTGATAATTTAGATAAGGTTTATCGGTTTATCTTGCAAGTTGGTATGATTTTAGGTGGCTTATTTTTATTAATAAATTTTTTTTCTAATGCTGATAGTAATTCTTATGTTATGGAGGGGGAACATGAGCCGAATGTTTCTTGTTACAGCTTAAGTAGTGGAGACTGTATTTTTACAGTAAATTCTATATTACTTATGTTGGTAGTGATAGTTTTGTCGGTATTTCTCTTAGGATGTTCAAAGAAAAGTAAAAAAAATGTTTCATCTGCTGTATTGTGGACGCTAAGCTTTGGTATTTTATTGGTTACAGTTGTTTTGAGTATGGTGTTCGAGTACAACATAGTGTTTAATTGGTTTGTTGTGAACTTGGGAATGATTTTACATATTTTGCTAATGTTGGGTGCTATGTTGTTAGTTACTATACATTCTTGGATGGATCAAGTGACCGCTCGCATTAATCTTTCTGAGAAACTACATAGTAAAAAAAAATTAGAGTGCCAATTGATTCAGCAAATGTTGTACGATCCTCTTATGGGTTTTCCCAATCGTGTGGCATTAAAACGTAAACTGGATCAGATGATACAAGTAGGTCAAAATCAGCGTATTGCCTTGATGTTGATTTACTTAGATGGCTTTAAAGAAATTAATAATACGTTGGGTCATCATAACGGTGATGAATTGTTGAAAAAAGTGGGTAGGCGTTTGAGCGGTTTTGCTTCTCAGTTAGAAGGGCTTGTGAGTTTAGATGCATGCGAGGACAAAGTGGCCCCTTTAGCGGTCTTAGATGGCATTGTGTTTGGGATGCTTGTTTATAATGTTGATCGCCACACGGAAAGCCATATTGGTGGGCAAGTACTTCGTTGCTTGAGCTATCCTTTTGAGTTTTTGGATATGAGCCTTGATGTCACTGGATTTCTAGGAGTGGCCAGTTATCCTGAAAATGGTAATAGCTCAGAAGATCTGCTACAACATGCATTTGTAGCCGTGGAATTGGCTCAGGGCAGGGATGAAATGGTCTTGTATTATCATTCTGATTTAGACCCTTATTCAGCAAAGCGTTTAACCTTAGTTGGCGAGCTTAAGCAAGCTTTAAGAGTAGGGGGATTGGAGTTGTATTACCAGCCCCAGCTGGATTTGCGTAATGATCTGATTATTGGGTTTGAAGCGCTGGTTCGCTGGAATCATCCTAAGCACGGTTTTATTTCTCCTGCTGAATTTATTCCAATTGCTGAGAAGACAGGTGTGATTCGACAGTTAACTATGTGGGTTTTAGAAACGGCGTTGTGTGAAATAGCACAATGGCGCAGAAACAATACAAATTTGAGAGTGTCAGTGAATTTATCTGCAAAAAATTTACAAGAGACAGAGCTTTCAGCGCATATCATGAATCTTATTCAAAAATATGATGTTAGTCCATATTCCTTGGCATTAGAGATCACTGAAACAGCTATGATGTTAGACCCTGTTCGAGCTTTAAAAATCATGGAAGCGTTACACGAATATGGTATTAGATTATGTATAGATGATTTTGGTACGGGATATTCTTCTTTGGCTTATCTTAAGCAGTTGCCGGTAGATGAAATCAAAATAGACAGGTCTTTTGTCAGTGATATGTGTCAAGATAATGATAACCAAGTGATTGTTAAAACGACTGTTAATATGATACATAGTCTAAGCATGTTTGTAGAGGTTGTAGCAGAAGGGGTAGAAGATGAAGAAACCTTAGATGCTTTAAAAGCTCTAGGGTGTGATATACTGCAAGGCTATTATTTGAATAAACCTATGACTATTAATGAAATCAAGGCATGGATTAAGGAAGCGCCATATGAAGTCATTCCTGCTGCCAGTGGTTTTTTATATGAGTCTAATATTCCACCATCTGGTTTAGCCAAGGCATAATACTTAAGGATAAAGCAATGGTTAATGCTAAATCTTGTTCCATATTTAAAAGTAAAGTTTGAGGGTTGTTCATATTAGCGCCGAGTATGAGTATGCATAAGAAAAATAAAATTTTTGGGTGAATCTCAATTGCTAAATAGGTGATGGCTAAAGCAGCTAGAGTAGAATATAAAAGAGAAGACTGTAGGCCCAACTGTACAAGTATGTTGTTTTCAAGGTTAATGACAAAGCAAGACCATAAAATTATAAATAAGGTTGCAAATTTGCTTGTTGATTCTGCATACATTTTCTTGATCCTTGTTTAGTGTCCCAATATATATTAATAATCTAAATAGACTTAAAGATCAGAAATTTTAGTGTAAAATCAGAAAAATGGAAAGCTTTTTATTGTTATGACAATGGGCTATTAGAGTATACTTTATTATCGTAAGTGAATGTTGGTGTATTTTTCTGTGATATTTTGTTATGAGATGAGTATTATGTTTGTTTAGAGGGATATATTGATCTACTGGTTACGGTTTTCAAGATCGTCAGATTTTCGCAATATGCAAAATCTATTTTGCAAAACACTCTCTCAATAATCCTGAAGTGTCAAATGTCCGAGTAACATACCATCCATACGAAACTGTATACGATGAATACACAGATAAGGAACGTGCACGAAATAAATTCCTGTTTATACGCAGGGTTATTTTTGCTATCAAGGCGAGAAAATGAGCGCATAGTTATTCTATGTAACCATTTTCATCAACGCAGATAGCGAGAAATAGGACAAGTATAAACAGGAATTTATTTCGAGCGTTCTTAGGACACCCATATATCCGCTTGGATATTTATCAACAATCTTTTTTTGAGCAAAACACAATCACATCATACCGGCATACAAGCGCTCTACTAAAAGTAAGCTATAAAACTTCAAACCTTTTAAGTTTATAAATCAGAATTTTATAACACGATCAAAAAAACAAATGAACTATTTATAACTTTTTGATAATAAAATTATTTAAGAAATTTTTTTATCAAGATTTTTTAGCAGACAATCCAACTCTCACTCAATCCCCAACACAAACTTAAAATATCATTAGCAACAACACAAACAACTAGTATATACTCCGCATCCCAAACAAAAAATCACGAAACTTAAAACTCTTAAAACG
>JANQJO010000081.1 GCA_028281605.1 Pseudomonadales bacterium | reverse complement strand
TGCTATCAAGGCGAGAAAATGGGCGTATAGTCATTCTATGTAACCATTTTCATCAACGCAGATAGCGAGAAATAGGACAAGTATAAACAGGAATTTATTGCGTGCTCGTTCCTTATTAAGACCAAAGGGCTTGTTAAACTAGAGAATTATCGTTATAGTTATATTTGATAGCATTCACCCAAAGGTTTTCAAGGTAAAAATCTGTGAAACATCATCATAAATATCAAAGCTTATACAGCTTATCCAACCCATCTAAAGCAACATCCAAGTGTTGTGCAAGTGTACTGCTTATGCACGTGCGCTGGCTATACCACCCTTTGCTGCGGCCTGGATGATACAATACTTTGATTCTTAAATAGAAAATCATCAAAAAAGGCTGCTTCCAAAGCAGCCTTTTTTTTGGCCAAAAAGAGAAGATAACACTATAATCGAGAGCCAACCTACCGTAGGGTCTCGCTATAGTTGTGTGAATATTTATGAAACTAGCTACAGCATTCCTAATAGTTACCTTTGTTTGGGGCAGCACCCCCCTAGCTATCCAACACAGTAGCCAGGCATTTGACCCAATCAGCGCACTGTTTTTTCGTATTTTATTAGCAACACTAATAGGCTATAGCGTGCTACATTACCTACAACTGAAAATATTATGGTCCAGACATAGCTTGAAAGTTTACATGGCTGGTAACGTAGGCATTTCAGGAGCTATGCTTATGGTTTATTTGGGCTCAACCCAAATCACAAGCGGATTAATTTCTGTTTTATTTGGATTAGCTCCCTTATTCTCTGGCATTATCAGCTGGCTCTTTTTCGCAGGCCAAAAACTCAGTTTATCTCGTTGGGTTGCTTGCTTATTAGGGGCATTAGGCCTGTGGATCATTTTTTACAACGAACATCTCAGCCAAACGAATTATACTGCTGAGTTTCAGAATAACACGGCATTAGGTATTTTTTATATTATCGCAGGCGTCTTACTATTTTGTGTGAGTAGCTTATTAATAAAACATTACACACAAGAGAAAAAACCTATTCATCCTTTGGTACAATCAGTTGGCACATTAGCACTGTCATTACCTCCTGTTGGCTTATTGTGGTTACTTCAAGGAGAATACAATATAAACAGTGGCTCGCTAGCAAGCTGGCTAGCCACTGTTTACCTAGCTATTTTTGGCTCTTTAATTGCGATATTTTGCTATTTTTTACTGCTAAACTCACTCACTGCACAAACAGCGAATTTAATAACACTCATCGCACCAGTTTTGGCATTGTGCTTAGGTGCATGGTTCAACGGAGAAAATTTAAGCTCCGTCACATTTATAGGTGTATTTTGCATTATGGCAGCATTGGTATTTTATTTTAATACAGATTATAAGGGAATGGGCACAAAATAACGCTTATGAAGCTTTATTATTTTTAACAAACTTATGCGATGAGGCATTAGACATTAATGCCTCAACTTCATCTGCTGGCATCGGCTTTCTAAAATAATATCCCTGATACAAATCACAACTCATAGATTTAAGTATTTCCAGTTGCCACTCTTGCTCCACACCCTCTGCGATAACTTTCATATTCAAACTATGAGAAAGATTAATAATTGCCTTAATAATCCTAAGATCACTTCCCTCCTCACTCATATCTGATACAAAACTCCGATCTATCTTAAGCGTATCAACCGGAAACTTTTTAAGATAACTTAAACTAGAATACCCCGTGCCAAAATCATCAATAGAGAGCTCAACACCCATCTTATTTAAAGATTTCATTGTTCTCATAATTTCTTGATCTTTATCCATCAATAGACCTTCAGTAATTTCCAATTCAATTCGTTTGCCTGATATACCCACTTTACTTAAAATATTCTGCAAATTATACGAAAGAGGCAATTCTTTTTGACAAAACTGACGCGTAGACAAGTTAATCGCAATTTTATTAACAAAACAACCTTTATCATCCCATAATTTTATTTGCTGACAACATTTTTCTAAAACCCAATTGCTGATGGGAACAATCAGTCCTGTTTCCTCTGCTAAGGAAATAAATTGCCCTGGCAATACTAAGCCTTGTTGCGGATGATTCCAACGTATCAACGCCTCGAAACGATCTACCTGACTCGTTTTAATGTCAATTACAGGTTGATAGTACAACTCAAACTGCTCATCTATCAACGCACGGCGCAAATTACAGACCAGTTGATTTTTTTCCTCTATACTACTGTTCATCTTTTTTGTGAAAAATTTATAATTATTACGCCCTTTCTCTTTGGCACAATACATTGCAATATCACTATTTTTAAGTAAAGTTTCAACATCTTCACCATCATTAGGAAAAATAGAAATTCCAACACTCGCACTGATGTGCAATTCATTATCTCCAATTTGATAAGGACTGACTAAAGTATTAAGTAGATTTTGTGCAACAAGAGAAACATCAGAGTCCTTAATGTTGAGTAATAAAATAATAAATTCATCTCCACCCTGTCGAGCAACTGTATCTCCTACACGTACACAGTTACGTAAACGTTTACTCACATCCACAAGCAACTGATCCCCAACATCATGTCCAAGCGTGTCATTAATAATTTTAAAATGATCTAGATCCACAAATAAAATAGCGGCCTGATCATTACGACGCCGACCATAGCTAATAGTTTCTTTAATTCTCTCTAAAAACAATATACGATTAGGTAATCCTGTTAAAGCATCGTGCGTACCCATATAACGCATACGCTCCTCATCTGCTTTTCTCTCTGTTATATCAATTCTTATTGATATAAAACGAAATATTTCTCCACGCGTATTTTTTTGAGGGACAATAGACGTATCTACCCAATAGAGGCTCCCATCTTTGGCTTTATTACAAATTTCACCTCGCCAATTATTACCATTTGAAATGGTATGCCATAATTGTGAGAAGAAGACATTATCATGGACACCGGATTTAAGCATACTGTGATCTTTACCTTTAATTTCTTCCCATAAATAACCACTACGCTCTAAAAATTTGTCATTAGCTTGTAAAATTTTACCTTTTTTATCCGCAACACTGACCATAGCATGTTGATCAATTCCTTCCAAGTAAACAGAAAGCTCAGCTAATGCATTTTCAACATCTTTTTTAGCAAGTAATAATGCGTCAGCATCTTTTCTTCTTTGTTCTGAAAGTTCAAGCTGATGCTCTGTCTCAGCAATTTTATGCTCTCTTGAGGTTAAACGTAAATTTAACACTGTCAACGCTAGAAAACTAGAGATTAAAATACCAATAATCAATAAAGAGGTTTCTATTACTTGAGCGTCAGCTATATGTTCAAGCTTATCTAAAGGAATAGTAACAGACAAAGCTCCTAACAATTGATACTGTTTCCATTGTTTACCTACTTCAACACCATAATCAGCACGCCTTTTAATAATTAATGGATTTTGCTCATACTGACTATGGCAGGACACACAAGAAGGTTGAGATGCAGCATCTGCATACAAATAACGCAACACTCTACGACCTTCTTGATCTTCAAAACGATAAATAGGGTTCCACTGAATCGGGCCTGTAGGATCTTGCTGATCTTGGACTTCTAATTGAGGCCATGCCCATGCAAGAAAATCATCACTCAAGTCTTGTGTAGGCTCTAAATTCCATTTACTGACAGGCTTATATTTATAAAGATAATCTACATTTTCAGAGGATTTTAAACCCACCAATTTCAAAAATTGGGCTGGAATAGGAATATAACCTGGCTTTTCCGCTGATTTAACATGAGGACCTGTTCCATCTTTTTTTAGTTTACCAGCAACATTGGCAGAGTAAACTGACCTGGCAGCTTTAGCTTGTATCGCGACAATTTCAGCAACAGAAAGCGCTTGATTTTCTGTTGTTTTATTGACAGCATCGTTGATGGCAAAAAAGCTAATAATGGTTGCTACTGTAAAAATGACGACCAAAAATAAAACAGCTTTAATTCTTTGTTGTTTCTGTTTGTCTGTAGTTTGTATCATAATCAAGGCTCTATTATTAGCAGATATCAAGCTATTATTGATTGCTATACAATTAATCTTTTGATGAAAACGTCTGATTAATAAATAACAGTATAGTAATACTTTTTCAGACTCACACTGCCAAAAGAAAAGTTTGATATGCTTACAAAAGCAAATGAAGAAAAAAATTATTAAATAGAAAAAGTATACATAAAGTATATGTAATCATTTAAATATCAACGTAAATACAGCTTTACTGAAATACAAATAAGCTAAGGATCAATTTCTAACTCTTAACTTCGCTTTTTTGCTTATAATATGTGAAATAAAAATTATATGGGTTCACTACACGTCAAATCAACTTAATTAAGGAATGGGCACGAAATAACTTTAACATTTGAAGCGGATGCTTGTCTGAGCGAAGCGAGTTCAGCAGCAGAAAATGTTAAAGTTATTTCGTGCCCATTCCTAAGCAGCGGAAAACAGCACATTCACGGTAAAATTACTATTCCACTTGGTCCAGGTTGACCAAAGAAAAATTGCTTCAGTCGAGCCAAATCACCAAAACTAACCGAACCACTATCATCCATATCTAACACAGGATCATTTGAACCAAACCCTGCTTTCAAAGCTGCTAAGTCAGCAAAACTTACTGATAAATTATTATCAAAGTCAGGATCACAAAAATCTCCATAGCCATCGCCATCATCATCTATCTGATTGGTATTAGCAATTAAGGTACAATTGTCCTGCCAATTTGAAACCCCATCTCCATCAGTATCAAGATATTGCCCGACTAATACTGTCGAAACAGCGCGCACCCTCGTTAAATTATCTTCAGTAACACGAGCATCAAAATTCACCAAGGTTCCATCAATTGTTCCATTGGAGATCACAGATGCTAGTTCTACAACCTTTTCTGAACCTGCTGGCATCTCTCCAAGACTCCAAGTAACAAACTCTCGATTGACACAAAAATTGGAACCAGAAATTGTATTTGGACAAAAACCATTTTCTGTAATGTTATCATGCGACATATTATTTAGATGCTCAGGAAAACGCAAGACTAAACCAACTCCAAACAAAGTATTCATGTCATTATTGATAACCTTTAACTGAGTATTTAACATTTCATTCGTGCCCAGAGAATCTGGCGTCATTTGAATCTGAAGCTCTAAAGGGGCCTTGGCTTGCACACGAGTAATAGCTGATGCCCGTGAAACATTTTCTAAAAAGTTAACTTGACCTGTTATTGTAACCGTATCTATACTCAGAACTGAGCCCAAAACCATGCTAGGTTCCACTTGCACTTTCACAACTTGACGCCCCCCTGTACGCGCAGGTAAAGTTGCTAAATCCCACTCAATGAACTCATCAATCAATTGGCCTTGCCCTGAAGCACCTAAAAAAGTCACACCATTTGGCAAAGTAAAACGTAAATGCGTATTCATTGCGTTGGTATTACTACGATTACTGTAAGTAATAAAGTAAGTTAATATTTCCCCTGGCACTACAGGGTTAACATCTTCACCAACTGCAATATCAAACACTGGGGCAGTTTGAACCATCACTGTATGACTATCACGTGCACGTGCACCATTGTCTTCAACCACAACCGCATCAAAGGTAATCAATGTCCCACTCGGCGTTCCATTCGCAACCACCGGTGGTAAAGTCACAGTCACCCCAGAACCAGCACGCATATTACCAAGATTCCAAACAGCGAACTCACGACTGACACACAAACTAAAACTAGAGATCGCATTCGGACAAAATCCTCCATCTGAAAGGGTGTTTTGTGACAAGGTATTCAAATGCTCAGGAAAACGTAATACCAAACTCACACCAAATAAAGTGTTTGTGCTGTTATTCGTGACAGTCAATTGCGTATTGAGCATCTCATTAGTTTGAACTGGATTTGGATTTACTTCAATCGCGAGCTGCAATGGTAAATTCGGTTGTACACGTGTATTAACTGAAGCTCTTGAGAAATGTTCTTGAAAGTTGGCTTGACCAGAAATTGTGGCTGCGTCCACAGTCAAGATGGATCCTGATGTCACACCAGGCTCTAGCTGCACTTTGACACGCCATTTTCCTCCTGTATGAGCAGGCAACGTTGCCAAGTCCCATTCCACTACTTTATCATTCAAAACCGCATCACCACTGGCTTCTATAAACCTCGTTCCACTGGGCAAAGGAAAGCGTAAATGAGTATTTGTAGTACTAACATTACTCCGATTACCATAGTTAATAAAATAAGTTAAGAACTCACCTGGTGCTACTGGATTAACGTCTGTATCTACCGCAATATCAAACACTGGGGCAGTTTGAACCATCACTGTACGACTGTCACGTGCACGTGCACCATTGTCTTCAACCACAACCGCATCAAAGGTAATCAATGTCCCACTCGGCGTTCCATTCGTAACCACCGGTGGTAAAGTCACAGTCACCCCAGAACCAGCACGCATATTGCCAAGATTCCAAACAGCAAACTCACGATTAACACACAAACTAAAACTAGAGATCACATTCGGACAAGACCCTCCATCTGAAAGAGTATCTTGTGACAAGCTATTCAAATGCTCAGGAAAGCGTAATACTAAACTCACACCAAATAGAGTATCTGCACTGTTATTCGTGACAGTTAATTGCGTATTGAGCATCTCATTGACTTGAGCAGGATCTGGATTCAGCTCAATTTCAAGTTGTAACGGTAACTTTGACTGTACACGTGTGAGGGCCAATGCACTCGAAACATGCTCTTGAAAATTCGCTTGGCCAGAAATTGTAGCTGCATCCACAACCAAAAGAGACCCTAAAGCTACATCAGCTTTCACTTGAAGCTTAACACTCTGCCGCCCTCCTGTACGCGCTGGTAATGTTGCCAAATCCCACTGCACAACCCCATTACTCAAAACCCCTTCAGTACTGGCTTCTACGAATGATACTCTATCAGGCAAAGGAAAACGCAATACAGTATTCCTCACACTAGTACTACTGAGATTACTGTACACAATCGAATATGTTAAAAACTCACCTGGCGCTATCGGATTAGAATCTTCATTCACAGCAATTTCAAACACAGGCGCTGCTTGTACTATAACTGTACGGCTAGCATTGGCCACAGGCTGACCTTCTTCAAACACTTGGGCAGAAAATACTATCTCCGTTCCATCAACAACCATACTTGATACGACAGGCGGTAAAGAAACCGTCATACCTGAACCTGGAGCAAGCTTACCTAAACTCCAAACAGCAACCTCCCCAGAAACACAAGAAGTAGAACTAGAAATTGAATTAATACAAAAACCACCATCCGAAAGTGTTCCATGCCCTAATCCATTCAAATGCTCAGGAAAAACCAGCTCTAAGGTGATATTACCACTCACGTTAGCGCTTTCATTGGATACCGTTATGTACGTTGTAATCACCTCATTAGGCCGCACCAATCCAGGATTGGGTTCGAGGTCTACATGGATAGAGGCACTCGAAATACAAGCTAAAGCCCACAAAACAATCAAAGCCAATAATTTGAATGATAATAGTTTTAGCACCATAAGCTTCATCTCCCTGAAAAACGGTGTCACTTCAAGTTCTTATTAAATCAAGTTCTCCTACAGATCAATCCCATCAACCCCAAACCCAAAGCAAGAAAACCAAAAGCCCCAGGAATAGGCACCACACTGATGCTTGTTCCTGAATAGTTAACTACAGACAAATTACCATTCACACCAGTAAATGGATCAATCACTGCATTTCTACTGAAACCAAGTGTGTATAAACCAGGCGCTTCACCTAAAAAAGTGAGAGTTCCCATAAGAGATAGTCCTTCTATACCATTAAAATCACCCACCGAAAAACCTGCTAACCGTCCGCTTAAAACATCAGGGCTTCTTCGAAAAGCTGGATCACCTAGATCTGTAGGCTGATACGACAGAAAAGTTAACCCAGAATCATTCGTGAAGTTATCAAACACGATATCAAAACCACCACCAACGGTCGGTTCTCCTGTAAAATCCAAACTAATTTCTACAGTCACGGACTGTCCAGGTAAAATTTCCTGCTCAGACGGAAACAATGCTACTGTAGCAGCATTAACATTTGAAAAACCAGCAAACAAAAAAAGAAAAAATAGACGAGAGAAAAGCCAATTGTTAGAGCACATATTATGAATTCCTTTTCATATCATAGCCAATCCAAAAATATACTAAAAAACACTAAGACTCATTCTATTAGATTTTTACAAAACTTGACAAGGACTATCATTATTATAATTTCACATTAATACGATCACGACCAAACCATCGGCTCAAATTGAAGCACTACACCATAGGTCTTCCAAACATCCTCAACAATCGCTTGAGCCAACTCCATCACAGATACAGCACCAGCAGAATCGTTACACACCAACACTAATGCATGCTGCTGATGTACTTGGGCTAAACCCCATCGTTTACCTTTCCAACCGCACTGATCAATAAGCCAAGCCGCTGCCAATTTATACTGATCATCAGGCAAAGCAAAATACACTAAATTTGAATGCTCTTTTTTTAGTGCCTGTAAATGCTCTGAACTGACTACAGGATTTTTAAAAAAACTGCCCACATTCGGTATTTTTTTAGGATCGGGTAGTTTTTTTTGCCTAATGGCAATCACTGTATCACTGATCACCTTTGCTGAAAGCGTTGACTCCATTGAGAATTGCAAATGCTGCAAATCAGGATAGGAGATTTGTGGTATAAACACTTTTGATAGTTTCATATCAACAGACGTTACCGCCCACTGGCTCCAACGCTTTCCTTGTTTAAAATGGCTACTACGATAAGCAAAACCACACGCCTGTGCACTGACATACTGCCTCTGGCCACTTTTGAGTTCCACTAACGAAACCCCCTGACATACGTCAACAAACTCAACTCCATAAGCACCTATATTTTGTATGGGCGCTGCACCCACTGTCCCTGGAATTAAGGATAGATTTTCCAAACCAGATAAGCCCATTCCCAAACTTTGCAAAACCCATTGATGCCAATTAACACCAGCTCCTACCCGCCACACTTGGCTGCTACTGTCTTCTTCTAACAAATGGCTTGTCGTGAGCGCAAATTGAATTAACGTACCCGGGAAATCTTGTGCAAACACCATATTGGTACCACAACCTAACATCCAAAAAGGCTCAGGTGCTTGACTCAACACCTGTGGTAACTGTTGAAATTCCCACTCATTTTCTATAACGATCAAGCACTCAGCTATCACCTCACAAGCTAAAGCGTGTAAAGGTGCTAACGAAACACGACGGTGTATTTGCATAAACTTAAATTACAAAACGTGACCGAATATCTTGCAGTAAACCCACAGCAGCATCTTCCACCATCTCCAACACTTCAACAAAGTGTTGTTCTGAACCATAATAAGGATCAGGCACTTCAATCACACTCGCTTTACTAGCAAACTCCATAAGCAATTGAACCTTAGCATGATCTTCATTAGGTGCTAAGGATAACAACTCTTTACGATTCGCCATGTCCATTGCTAACAGACAATCAAATCGAGAAAAATCCTCAAGCCGTACTTGGCGGGCTCTTAAATCACTGATGTCATAGCCTCGATCCAAGGCCACTTGTTGTGCCCGCCGATCAGGTTGCGCCCCAATATGCCAATCCCCCGTGCCAGCCGAGTCCACTGAGATACTAGAAGTTAAACCCTCACGTTCAACATACGTTCGAAAAACACCGTGCGCAATTGGAGATCGACAAATATTACCTAAGCATACAAACAATACTTTAATCATGTATCATCCTTTAATGTAATGGTTTAACCTTTTCCAGCAAAGTCGCCAACACTGTTTCATCTTGCTCTGAAAAATTAGCCCGTACTTTTAGATAATACCAATTACTCTTAGCAAAGGACTCTATCTTTACCTTATCTTTCTCAGTCATGATCATGGGATAAGCTGCATCAAACATTTCAAAATCAACTGCTTGATAATCGTAATGATCTGGAAACAGTCGTCTGATGATCGTAAAACTTTCTTGTTCCAAACTCAAAAAAAATTGCTCCGGATTGCCTATACCTGCAACTGCATAAACCACTTGACTCTTCAATTCTACTAATTCTTGCGCGGTAATGACTTGATCATCACTCACTCGATATAAACCATAATTCACCAATTGCATAAAACACACAGGCTTGTCATTTGGCAACTTTTTTGGCCCAAGCAAAGCTGCCGTTTCCGCATTTTTGATTACAATCAAATCAACACCCTGCAAACGCTCAACAGATTCACGCAAAGGACCAGCTGGTAAACAATGAGCATTACCCACACCACGCACACCATCCAACACCACAATTTCGATTGTTCTAGCTAAAGCATAGTGCTGCAAACCATCATCACTGATGATTACCTGTGTTTCTGGAAAATGCTCCAATAGAGTTTCAACCGCTCGAACTCGATTCGGGTCAACCACAATCGGGCAAGCCAAACGCTTGGCCATTAAGAAAGGTTCATCTCCAGCCACAGCAACTGTTGTGTTATTTCTAACAATAACCGGATAGGATTCAGCCGTACCACCGTAGCCACGACTGATAATACCTATATTAAGCCCTTGCCCTAAAAAATACTCAGCCAAAAACAAGACCAGGGGTGTTTTACCTGTACCCCCCACAGTCACATTGCCTACAACAACAACAGGCACTTTGGGTGCAAGTGGCGCTCTTATGACGCAATAGTAATATCGACGCAGCCCCGTCAATAAACGAAACAACCAAGATAGTGGCAATAAAAAAAAGTAAAAACTGTGCGCTTCATACCACATTTTTTCAAACCAGCGCTGCCAAAAATGAACCCTCATGAGGCAGCCAAGCCAGAGCGATACAGCTGAGTATAAACTCCACCTTGCGCCAACAATTGCTGGTGTGTACCCTGTTCAATGATACACCCTTTCTCTAGAACAACAATCATATCAGCCGCCTCAATAGTAGAAAGACGATGAGCTATCACTAAAGTGGTACGGCCCTTACGAAAACGCTCTAGCGCCAACTGCACCAAATGCTCAGACTCTTGATCCAAAGCAGAAGTGGCTTCATCCAGTAATAAAATAGGCGCATTTTTTAACAATGCTCTAGCCAAAGCAATGCGTTGCTTTTGTCCACCAGACAGTTTAAAGCCATTTTCACCCACGACTGTGTCCAGCCCTTGAGGCAATTTTTCTATAAAATCTTTGGCATTCGCTGCTTCAATAGCAGCCCAAAGCTTCTCCTCTGAACAAGACTGTAATTCTTTACCATAAGCAATATTATGACGAAGTGTATCGTTAAATAAAGCGATATCTTGGCTAACAATACCAATATTCCGGCGTAGACTTTCTAAACTCAATGTTTCAATCGGCGTATGATCAACTGTAATCTCACCCGCCACAGGTTTATAAAAGCGCGGCACCAAGTTAATCAATGTCGTTTTACCTGCACCTGAACGACCGACCAGAGCAACTGTTTGACCAGGCTTAATGTCAAAACTCACCTGGTCAAGCACTTGCTCATCTTGACCCGCATAACGAAAGCTAACTTGACGAAAAGACAAATATCCTTTGCAATCTCGTAACTGCTCTCGACCTTGATCCCTCTCTACAGGAACATCTAATAAATCAAAAATAGATCGTGCCCCTGCAATACCCTTTTGTACTGCTGTGTTGATTTGCGTCAGTTGTCTAATCGGTTTAGCCAGCATACCAGCAGCTGTAATAAAAGCTAAAAACTCACCAGCTGTGGTATCACCAAAAATTCGAGGCTCCAAAGCCAACCAGACAACTAAGGAAAGCATCATCGCAACAATAAATTGCACCACAGGGGTATTTAAGGATTGAGTCACTACTAACTTCAAACTCTGTATTAAATTATAAAGACTTAAATCATTAAAGCGTTTTTGTTCATAGGCTTCAGCACGATACACTTTCACTGTTTGATACCCAGTCAGAGTTTCAGCAGCAACATGTGCAACATCGCCCATTGATTTTTGAATGCGACGACTGATAAGGTTCAAACGACGACTGGCATAACTGACATTCCAAGCGATCACCGGAGAAATCAAGAAAAAAAGCAAAGCTAATTTCCAATGGCTGTAAAACAAATAGCCCAACAAACCCAACACAATTAAACTTTCTTGGATAATCACCTTAAAAGCATCAGCACAAGCACTGGCCACTTGCTCAACATTATAAGTAATTTTTGCTAACAAACGACCTTGGGCTTGCTGTTGTAGATAAGACACTTCTAACTTAAGTACCTGATCAAAAATTTCCATACGCAAGGTATGCACAACATGACTCGCTACATAAGCAACACAATAGTTTCCAACAAAAGACCCGATGCCTCGTATAAAGAAGATACCCGCAATGGCGCCGGCTATCAAACTACGTGCTTGATGGTTTTGAGCCTCAATCGAATGGACAATGTATTTAATCAGCTCAGCCCAAATCCATTGAGTCTGAGCATAAACCATAAAACCGAATACCCCAATGAAAAAAGCCACACTGTAACGTTTGGTGTAACTTAACAGTCGTTTATAAACTTGCCATCCAGTAACAGACCCTACAGAAGAAAGGGAACTTGTTGCTTGTTTCATGTTTAAAAATATACCTTAGTTCAGCATGACAAGGTCGCAATCATAACACACCTTAGAACAAACGCCTCACACCAGCACCAAGAGACTGCTTGCCAAACACAAACAATGCTACGTATAATCAGCTGAAATACATAACATATATAAAATAAACAATAAATATAGATCAAATATCAATCTAAGGTTTTCTTAATATGTCAGCAGCACACATAACAACTCATCGTTCAATACATCCAGCCACAGCACACACAAAACAGCAATCACAACAGCACAGTCCACACAGTCCATGCTTGCCCACAAGAGTTCTATCCAAAAACCTTCATCATCGTGCAACACACATGCGCGCCACTCAACCAACCAATGAAAGCCATCAATTTCAAAACTGTTCACAACTTCCTACCCCTGATTTAGCAAGCTTTGAAGGTATTGCAAAAGTTTATACACCAGGCATAAAGAATAGAATCGAATGTTTAGGGAATCTTTTAGACTTACTACAACAAACTTCATTAGATACAAAAACTAATGTCATCAAAAGTATCAATGCCTTCTCACACGAAATAAACGGGCCTTGGCGTCCATATTACCATAATGGAATAAACAAAGGACTTGTTCAAGGAGATCCCCAAAAGGCTCGCATCCTTATATTTTCTGATAACAGCGCACTTTTAAGTTATCGCGAACAACCCATCAATAAAGGCACACCCGTATTTGATACCAAGGCTCTCTTTATTAAAGACAAACAATACTGTAATGGTCATATTCAACACGATGACATTGCCTGCATCATCATAGAACCAGAATACATTCAAGAAATTTGCGAGCAAGCTAAAGAGTTATTTCCAAATTTAAAAGCTTTCTTTTTTGAAGACATCAACAATAAAGCTTTTTCACTTATGAAACAATTAGAGCAAGATAACATGCCTGTTTTTTTTGATGACTATCATGCAACCTCAGTCGTCAGCACTGCCTTTATATTATACCAACTGGCTAAAATGAATATATCACCAACAGAAACCCTTGCTGCCATCGTAGGGGCAGGTCCTTCAGGCATAGGTGTATTTAAAATGTTGAGCTTATTTAAACTGTCTTGCTGCGCTTTCGATACCAAAGGGTTAATTTACAAACAAAGGATAGCATCCGAGCAAGATCCAAAACACAACGTAGCCATAGACATCAATCCAGAGAATCACCCCATCTGCTTAGAACAAATAGCCCCTAAAGCAAATATATTAATTGATTTAGCCAATTCAAAAGCCTTTGGTGAGACAGCAGAAAAACGCATCTCTTTAATGCGAGCTTTACCAAAAAATGCTATTGTTCTTAGTCTTTCAAATCCAAAACCTGCTATTACCAGTAATGAAATCCATAACCAAGCAGGTCGTCCAGACATTATCTATGCTTCTGGTAACTATCAAGACGGTGTCGGTATTAATAATGCAGCCATTTTTACTGCAGCCATTACAACCATGCTAGTTGCACTGGATAAGAAACAAGAAGACATTCAATTTAATACTTTCAAATTTCTTCAAATGCACACCCGTTGCTTACAGCATTATTTACAAACAGGCGGTAAACTGGACCCTTGGAAAACCAATCCTTTTGTGATTAACTCCGTATTAGAAACACTAGGAACGAGCACGAAATAACTTTTATTCACTCTGTGGTTCACAAGCATGGGTCACTTGCAACTCGCTCATCAAAGTCAAACGTGCCTCACTGTTCCAAAAATTTCTTAATGTTCTCTCTGCATGTGGCATCGTATAAGTTTCACATACAGCAGCAACAATCAAATCTTTAGCTACAATAAACTCATCACTGCTTTTAAAGGGAAACGCCAGAGAGGTTTGATGGCAAGTACGACAATAAGGAGAATACACTTCATGATACAATTGTGGGCGATCAGTCCACCCTTGCGGCACATTACTGTCATTTGCCCGAAAAGACGAGTCGTTTTCATACAAACTGTCTACAAAAGCCTGAGTTGCAGCAGTGGCACCGGTTTGCATAATAACCTTGTTGAGCATGCGCATGACATCTTCTTGTACAGCACGAGTAAAATTCACCTTTTCAGAGAAATCGAAAGCTGGCACATCAAGCGGTAAAAAAGAAGCACCGACCAACTCTCCAGCTTGACTATCATAGTACCCACCGTGACAGCTGGTACAAATATCAGGAATACGCTTTTCACCTTCTGAATCTAAAATAGCAGAAGGCAGTAAATCGCCTGTTTGATCATATACATAAAAGCGTACTCCATTAGGCGTATTTTTATCTGAATTTTTAACATACTCCATCGCCACAGAAGCAAAAGGAATTTCTCTTGGATCAGTGGCCAAATCTAAAGATCTTTCCACCCCTATATCAAAATCAACCGAACCAAAATTTTCAGAAAGGCAAACCACAGCAATCTCATCATCATCGCCTATAATGCGTTCAATGTTTTCAATTCTAATGTTCTGTACTTGATTATTATTTATTACATTACCCGGACGATTATTGTTAGACTCAGCTCTAGAAATGGTCTCTGGCGGTGGTACAAAATCATTGATTCCAGCCGCCACAGCAACATCAGAATCTTTAATCCGACAGCTGACTTTTCGACCTAAACCAAAATCCCCCCCGTTATAAAACGTCGCTTTGGGTAATTCATCAGAATCAAACGCATGTATGGCTTTAAAACCATTCAAAGTTTCTTTATTAACAGTCGTTCTTCTTAAACCAAAGCGCGTGCGTGTTTCAATCGTAAAAGCATTACGTGCCCCTATAGCCTCGTAATATTCCCGACCATGTCTTCTAATTTGCCTCACCGTGTCTCCACGGGCATCGTATTTTGTAGTTAAAAAAGTTATATTAGAGCTTTGTTGCACAGGATCCATATCTAACAACACACGCACAGGGGCTTCTTCAGTTTTTGCACAACCATCCAGACCAGAAGCACCATCAAATTGACTGAGACAATCGATCAATTCATAAGGGCTAGAGATGCTCAACTGTTCTTCATTATCACCTAACACAATTTTCACAAAGGCCATACCCCCTTCCGGCCAATACATCGCTTCAGAGCTTGTTTCAACCACAACTTCTGCTCGAAAAGGATAAACAGACGAACCATTGATGACAGAAGAAGGCTGCGTATCAGAGTAAACGACTGCTCTTTCATCGTAAATTTCCGCTTGATCTTGCGCTTGCGCTTTTTGATTCAAAGCCAGTACTGTAATTTTTTGATTGGGATATAGAGACAAACCTTCAATAGTAACACTGCGGTTGAAGTTCGGGCCTTCAAAAACTGTTTGTAAATTCTGAAAAGTCAACGTTTCAGCATGACAGCCTGCTAAAACCAATAAGACAATCAGATACGCCACTACCAATCTGAGACACCGAAATATTTGATTCATAGCACCCACTTTTGGAGATAGTTGTGCATCAAAACAAAGTGAATATATGTATACTATTTATGCACAAAAAAGCTATGTTAAACTATAGGGAATATTTTTGGTTCTTGTGTCAAAGTAGTTACTTTAAGTATATATTGGCTTAATAGTACTATCGACTGCTGTAGACAATACTCTAAAGAAGCTGCTGTTGCTTCAGTACAGATATTCGATCCCGCACAGCAGCTGCCTGCTCAAACTCTAGGTTTTGCGCATAATTGTGCATTTTTTTCTCCAGTGTCTTAAGCTGTTTGGCAAACTGCTTAGCGCTCAGGCTCTGAGGGCTTTCAGTTTCAAACTCTGTTTCAATCAATTTTTTTTGTTGTTTGCGTCCGGCTTTACCTTTAATAGGATTTTGATTGGAGCCTGGTAAATCGGTTCCTTCTAGAATATCCTGCACATTTTTACGTATCGTTTTTGGCACAATACCGTGCTGCTGATTATAGTCCATTTGTTTTTGACGACGACGGTCAGTTTCATCCATGGCACGCTGCATAGAACCTGTTATTTTATCAGCATATAAAATCACTTTACCTTGAGCATTACGCGCTGCTCGCCCAATCGTTTGTATTAAAGAACGCTCAGAGCGCAAAAAACCTTCTTTATCCGCATCTAAGATTGCTACCAAAGAAACTTCTGGGATATCCAGACCTTCTCTGAGCAAATTAATACCCACCAACACATCAAAACGTCCCAACCTCAAGTCACGAATGATTTCAGTTCTTTCAATGGTATCAATATCTGAATGTAAATAACGTACTTTAATAGCATGCTCACTCAAATAGCCAGTCAAGTCCTCTGCCATACGCTTGGTCAGCGTAGTAATCAGCACCCTATCCCCCATCTCAACACGCTTAATAATTTCAGAGTGCACATCATCTACTTGCATCCCGGCCGGACGTACTTCCAATTGTGGATCCAACAATCCAGTAGGACGAACAATTTGTTCCACTACTTGGCTTGAATACTCGGCTTCGTAAGCCGCTGGTGTGGCTGAAACAAAGATTGTTTGCGGAGATAAGCGCTCCCACTCATCAAACTTTAAGGGCCGATTATCCAAAGCAGACGGCAAACGAAAGCCATGCGTTACCAAGTTTTCCTTACGTGAACGATCACCACGATACATCGCTCCAATTTGTGATACAGTCACATGGGATTCGTCCAACACCAATAAAGCATTAGGTGGAAGATAGTCAAACAAAGTCGGTGGGCTTTCACCAGGCGCACGCCCAGATAAATAACGAGAGTAATTTTCAATGCCCGTGCAATAACCCAGCTCTTGTATCATTTCCAAATCGTAACGGGTTCTTTCACTGAGTCTTTGGTGTTCAACATGTTTTTTTTCTGCACTTAACACAGCCAAACGTTCTGATAATTCAATCTTGATCTGTTCCATAGCTGTTTGTAAAGTCTCGTGCGGGGTGACATAGTGTGACTTAGGGTAAAGGGTAAAACGAGGAATTTCACCAGAAACATGACCGGTTAAAGGATCAAATAAAGACAGCTTATCGATCGTATCATCAAATAATTCCAAACGCAGAGCCAATTGATCGGATTCAGCTGGATAAATATCGATGACATCACCTCGAACACGATAAGTAGCACGCGAAAACTCCACGTCATTACGGGTATACTGCAATTGGGCCAAGCGACGCAACAGCTCTCGCTGACACAAGATGTCTCCACGAGTCAAATGCAGCACCATACGCAAGTATGCTTTAGGGTCACCCAAACCATAAATAGCTGACACAGTAGCCACAATAAGAGTATCAGGATATTCCAATAAGGCTTTGGTAGCAGACAAGCGCATTTGTTCTATGTGCTCATTGATCGAAGCATCTTTTTCTATGTAAGTATCAGATGCTGGGACATAAGCCTCTGGCTGGTAGTAGTCATAATAGGATACAAAATATTCGATATGATTATGAGGGAAAAAGCTTTTAAACTCACCATACAATTGTGCCGCCAAAGTTTTATTTGGCGCCATCACTAAAGCAGGGCGATTGAGCTTGGCTATAACATTGGCGACCGTAAAAGTCTTACCCGAGCCGGTGACGCCCAGCAAAGTCTGGTAGGATAAGCCTGCTTCCAGACCTGCTGAAAGCTCAGCAATAGCCTTAGCTTGATCCCCAGCTGGGGTGTATTGACTGACCAGTTTAAACGTTGACACAACAAGCGCATTGTACTTACATTTACCAACCAAGCACAAGCTACTTTATCAAATATTCGTCAACTACCCAGGAGTTTTGGAACAAAGACATTCACATAAAAGTCAGCAAATTGATCTTGAGTAACCATTGCATCTTTCCCAAAGTGCTCTACAAAAGTCCCTTCAAGAATAGCATTGACTCGGTCAAGATCACTCAAGTCAAGAGCCTCTTCCCGTGTAACCACTCCATCACTACCAGCCACTAGTCTCTGAAGAAATTCTGTCTCATCACCAGCCAGACGTAAGCCTTCTACAGTGATCTTACCATCTTCCACTCCTAAAAAAGCCGAAGCTTGGGCTGCTGCTAAAGCGACCGCCCTAGCTTCTCTTGCAGTAACCGTAGTAGTAGTACCACTACTATCTCCTCCTGTTCTTGATGTTGCCCCTTCACCACCACGTACAGCCGCCACTGCCTCTGCTGCCTGACTATTACTGCTTACCGGCGACCCATCTGCTGAAGTAGCAAAAGCTGTCACCAGTGATCCATCTGCACTCCTTTGAACATG
>JANQJO010000063.1 GCA_028281605.1 Pseudomonadales bacterium | reverse complement strand
ACGCACTGCTGGAGCGGCGACAGGAAGAAGCTGAAAACAGAAAATTGGCCAAAATATAATCATAAAAAATGATCAGGTCATTTTCTTATAGCTATAGTATGATTAAAACGGTTAAGCAAGACGCTTTTAGTATAACAAAAGCTATACAAACTTATACTCATATGGAATCAGCGATATTAGAAAATAGCAATCTATTAGATACGTTGAGATTCAGTTTGAACCCGACTGTTGCTAAACAATTAGCGAATGATTTACCCAATCACTTTAAAAAACTTGAAAATCAGATTGAAACACTTGAATCAATAGATGAAATAGATAATTTTTCTGTACAACAAATTCAAGATTATTTTACAGATTATAAAAACTATTTCAATGATCCAGTGTTGTACGTACAATCTATTATAACCACATCAATCAAGAAACAACAAGGCATAGACTTAACCAACGTTTCGTCCTTAATGATAAAAGAGCAAATTGACATCTTAAACTCTGTTCTCCTAAAAGCCAAGGAGTTATCCAAAAGTGCTCAGCAATCAACCTATACCACGTTACAGTACAGCAGTGTAACCTTATGGGGTATGTTAATTGTTATTGCTACGATTTCTTTTACCATTATGAAGTTAGTCATGGCCAGTATACAAAAACCACTCAAGCGCACATTGGAAATACTGCAATCACTTACAGAAGGTAATTTAAATATCAAGATGGATATTAATACTAAAGATGAATTTGGCTTATTAAGTAAGAGTCTTGATACTATGATAGAACATTGGCGCTGCATTATTGGACAAGTTAGAGATTGCTCCACTTCACTGATACAAACCGCATTAAACACCGGTGAACTCAGCCAGGAAACTCAAAGTATGGTTGACTCACAAAACTCTCAAATTATTGAGATTGCTTCAGCTGTCACACAACTGTCAGAAGCCGTTGCAGAAATCGCACAGTGCTCTGCTGGTACTTTGACCGAAACTAATAATGCCGAAGGTTATGTCATATCAGGTAATGAAACGGTTGGAAATACTGTAAGTTTGATAAATCATCTGAATAACAACATTCAAACCACAGCAAATACATTACTGAGCTTAGATAAAAACGTAGATAATATCAGCACGATTTTAGAAGTTATTACAGGTATTGCTGAACAAACTAACTTACTGGCCCTAAATGCAGCAATAGAGGCAGCAAGAGCAGGCGAACAGGGCCGTGGTTTTGCAGTGGTTGCAGATGAAGTAAGAGGTTTGGCAGAACGTACACGCCAATCTATTCAAGAGATTCAAGAAATGATACATATCTTACAAACTGAATCTAAAGAAGCTGTGAAGGTTATGGAAAAGTCAGGGAAGGACACACAAAAAGCTTGCAACGAGTCAGAAAACGTCAGGGTTAGTTTCTCAGACATCATCAAAGCAATCGAGCAAGTCAGTAAAATGACAATACAAGTTTCAAGTGCCTCAGAAGAGCAAGCTTATGTAACAAAGAATGTGTCAGAAATTATGGAAAAGATCAAAGAGCTTAGTGAAAAAAGCTTACAGAAAACCTCAAAGAGCTTTGAAGAGTCTCAACGTGTTTCAGGCTTAGCAAGACAACTTCAAGAAAGTGTCTCTAAGTTTACTTTATAACCATATTGAGAGAGAACTTCAGCATCGTTTAGTTAATAACTATACACTTTAGTGCAAGACTTTTAGTCAACTCTCATTCATGAGATCTAATAAAAAAGCAATCATAGGGAAGTGTTTCAGCATCTAGCTAACAACCGGATGCATAAAGAGCATCAAGTGGTTTATTCACCCAACTTTCTCCTGCAGGACGTATCAGTCTTGGTATAATGCGATCCATTCTTTAACGGAATAAGACGGATATAACACAAAATCAACAATGGGGGGGTCTATGGCACAACAAAAAATCAGTGAAATACCCACATCACCAGAAAATGCCGTGCAATCTGTTGTATTGGGTGTTTTAATTGGATTTAACGCAGAGCAGAAGCCGTTGGTGGCCTTTGCAAATAACCCAAAAATGTCAGCACTACCGGCTTTGAGTACAGTGCCTTTGTCCCATGACCAAGTCGGCAGATCCGTTGCTTTGGTCTTTGTCGAAGGAGAGGTACAACGTCCCATGATCATTGGTTGCATTGAAAAACCGTCCGTTTCTACCAATACAGTGGAAACCCTTGAGCTGGATAAAGAAACTCTTCTTCTAGAAGCGAAAAAAAATGTGATCTTGAAATGCGGAGATGCCAGCATCACTCTAACGAAAGCTGGTAAAGTCCTCATCAAAGGCCGTTATATTTCCAATCATTCATCCGGGATGCAAACCATTAAAGGCGGTTCAGTACAAATCAATTGAAAACGAATGCAGTCAATGAGGAAACACCTACATGTGGACCCTTGAGAACAAAACCCCTTTTGCGGCTGAACGTGCCTGGGTCAGAGACAGAAACGGTGCGGAGGTGTGGTTAATCGCTATTAGAGCGACATTTGATTTGAGCCTAAAAGGTCTTATCACTTTAGCGAAAGAACAAAAGCCTGTAGTACTAGCCCCCCAGTATGAGGATGACAACTCAACTGAACTGAAGTACGAAAGCGATTTCATGCCGGTTAAGCGTGCCACCGATGTTGTACTGCGTGGCACGGCTTATGCCCCTAAGGGCCAAGTTCATAAACAATGGTCAGTAAATCTTAAAATAGGTTCCATCGATAAATCGCTGTTAATCAGTGGCGATCGCTATTGGCAATCTGGCTTGTTGGGCCTCAAGATCAGTGACCCAAAACCCATCGCAGAATTACCTTTGCGCTACCATTACGCATTTGGTGGTCAAGACCCGCTAAGTCCTCCAGAGTCGTTGGATTATTATGTCTATAATCCCATTGGGCGGGGATACGCCAACAGTAAGGCTACCTTAGTTGAGCAACCCCTGCCCAACATAGAAACCCCTTCAGACCCCATTCAGCAATGGAAACAACATCCCCTACCGGCTGGTTTTGAAGTCATCCCCGGACATTGGCAAACGCGATTGAAATACGCAGGCACCTACGATGCCCATTGGGAAAGTCACAGACAGCCCTTATTACCTGAAGACTTTGATGAACGTTTTTATCAATGCGTCCCCGAAGATCAACAAGTACCTGGTTTTCTAAAAGGCGGCGAAGCAGTACAATTGACTCATTTAACACCAAAGGAACAGGTGTATTTTCATTTGCCCAAAGCCAGTTTTCATTTAAGCACTCAGTTCAGTGATGGATATAAAGCGACACATCGAACCCAATTGCATACCGTGATCATCGAGCCAGACCAGCAACGTTTAACGATGGTCTGGCAAAGCCATTTGGCTTGCCACCGTCGAGTGAATCAATTGGAAAGCACTCGCATTACCCTAAAAAAGCGGCTTTTTACCGACAGAAAGCCTCAGTCCGTTTGGGCAGGTCCAAACCAGGATGCGGCCTAATGCAAACGCAAGCTACCCCATTACATGTTTTATCCGTGGGTGCAGCTACCGCAGTGGGTGGATATGCGGCGGCCACCGTAGCAGCGATTAAGGCCCGTATGGCCCATTTCAATGAACATCCTTATATGATTGATGCACAGGGAGAGCCCTATACCTTGGCCTTTGCTACTTACGTGGATGCTAATAAGCAAGGTATGGATCGTTTCAGCACCTTGCTCAACTACGCGTTAAATGATTGCTTCTCGGATTGGGACATTGAAACACATCACCATCAACGTGTTCCTTTGGTGCTGAGCTTACCGTTACTACGCCCAGGTTTTACAACAAATCAAGTTCAGTGCATGATGAATCAGTTCAACGAAGCACAAGCATCATTCATCACATCACCAACTGACCTCTATTTACAAGGTCATGCTGCAACGATGTCAGCGCTTTCACAAGTTAATACCCATTTACAAAATACCCACTGTGACTTTTGTGTATTGGCAGCAGTAGACAGTTATATAGATGCCCATACACTCAGTTGGTTGGAATCAAGGAATCAATTGCACAGTGAAACGAATGCTTATGGCTTTGTACCTGGAGAAGCAGCCTGTTGCATGTTGATGTGCACGCAAGAAACGTTGGAAAAATACCAGCTAGCCAGCTTGGCAACTGTGTTATCCTTTCAAACAGCCGAAGAACCCCACCCCTTAGGTAGTGAAGGCATTTGTATTGGAGCTGGCTTAACCGAAGCCATTCGTGCTGTTGTTGAATCACTAGTTGAATCACTAGATGGCACTACGAGAATCGACCAAATCGTTTGTGATCAAAACGGCGAACCGTATCGAACGGATGAATTTGGATTTATGTTAACCCGCTTGAGCGATTGTTTTCA
The DNA here is from genome assembly GCA_028281605.1 of Pseudomonadales bacterium. Taxonomy (GTDB): domain Bacteria; phylum Pseudomonadota; class Gammaproteobacteria; order Pseudomonadales; family JANQJO01; genus JANQJO01. Next base: position 2,835 of record JANQJO010000063.1, on the reverse strand, counting down.
TCAGCCGGATGCCTTTCTAACACCGGCAGACGGTTGGGGGGACATTGGTGCTGCCAGTGGTCTGTTGGCCATGATCTTAGCCACTTCGATGAACCAAAAAAAACAGGCTTTGAATCTGATCACAAGCAGTTCCATCAATGGCTTAAGAGGGGCTTTACTGCTCAAAACAGGAGTAGATTAACAGATGAGTGTCACCATCAAAGTCAATGGAAGTAATTTGTCTCTGGTACATAAAGGCAGTGGTGGCATTGTGAAAAGCACCTTGCCAGATGTGTGCAAAACGCCGATGCCCGGTGGTCCAGTGCCAATCCCCTATCCGGTGATTATCTCCACATCAGCGGATTTAAAAAAAGGCACTAAGACGGTTAAGGTCGATGGTGGAAATCCAGCGGCTGTGAAGGGCTCCGAGTTGAGTCGTTGTACAGGTGATGAACCTGGAACTGCTGGTGGTGGGGTGAAGTCTGGCACACAAATGAAAGAAGCGACTTGGTTGTCGTATTCCTTTGATGTGATGATGGAGGGAAAAAATGCCTGCCGTTTGAGTGACAAGCTGCTAATGAATCATGGGAATACGGCGTGCCTTGCTGGTATTGTGCAGCCAGCCATTCTTGTGGAACATGCTGATAGTGCCGCTGAATTGGAAATTCTGTGTAATATGATGTGTGAGGAAAAAGATCAACCTGGGCGCAAACAAGATCGTATAGCAGCTAAGCTAATGGCAACCGATGCTGCTTCGGGAGGACGCTCAACCATGAAGGCCGAAGTACCTTTTAAGCCGTCCACGGGTGATCCCTACATGAGTAAAAATGAACCCTGGCGCGCTACCCGCAATTGGTTTATTAAAGGCCATCGTAGACCGGATGTGGTCATTACTGATGGTGGCCCACCAATAATGGATAATATTAAAACAGTAGTGGAGATGAAGTTTAAGGGCGATCCATCAGATACACAACAAGCCAAAGATCAATTAGCAGCATACAGAGAGATATTTGGTGAAGACAATGTTGTCGTATTGGAAGAAGGTGACACCTGTATTTGCGAAGATGATGATGGTGGTGAAAAAGAACCCGTAAAAGACCCCGTGACAGTCGCAGTTCCTAAACGTGAGCAAGAAACCTCTACCAATTGGTGGCTAGTTGGCGGTGCTGTTGCTCTAGGCGTAGCAGCAATAGCAGCAACGATTATACCCTTTGACGGCCCTTTAGGAGAAGCAGCACTTGGTAGTGCTGCTGCCGCAACTTGGGCTGCCGCATTTGCTAGTTAACATTGTAAGACATTGAGAGTGAAATAACATGATATTGCCTGAAGACATAATCTTACCCGAAAACTTTACCCTTGATGATTTGGATAAACTAATCATTACCGATGATAGTCGACCGGTAAAGCGTGTAGCTATGCGTATAGGCCTAACTTGCTCGTTCTATATGCGTGACCCTCTTAACCGTAATACACGATTAGCTATGGCGCAATGTGCTGATGATTATCAGCAACTCGTTGGCAAACATATAAAATGCTTTCTTAACCCCTATAGTGGAAAAGACAGTGGTCCAGAACCATACCCTGAAGGTGGCATCAATTTAGCGGATTATATTCAACAGCAAGATAATATTGAAGAGGAAAGTTTTTGCCCCAGCTTTTATGGTGATGAAGACCCCTATGTTGCCGCCCCTTACGGACTAAACGTTTTTGCCAGTAGAAATACTCCTCCACTTAACAAAAACCCAGCTTATTTTCATGCTGTGTTTCCCTTTAGTTGGCTGAAAAATAAAGATGGCGAAGGCGCTTTTCAAACATTGATGCACCAGTGGTGCAAAATGCTAAAACCTTTTCACGGTTATGCTGGTGTTGGCACGATTCTCAGTATGGTTTCTCATGAAGTCGATAGAGTTATCCACTTAGTTTATCCATTTACTCGCAGATTTCCAGGTATAGACATTGATATTCCAAGTTCCGTTGCATCAAAGATGGCAAGAGGTGAAGGCCCTCTAAAAATTAAAGGTGTAAATTGGCTCACCGTATTAGATGATCAATGCTTTGAACAGCTTGGTGGGCGTAATGCCGTATTAAGTGATTTGGAAGAGGGCTTTAAATTCTATGAATACGAAGGTGGACTTTTAATTCAAGCTGGCCCTATGCCACAACTGGGGGATATTAACCAACAGCATATACCACGCTATTATCAGCAACTGGCACGCAAACTTAAACCCATCCGTATGTCTTTCCCTAATGGACACCGTTTACTTAAATCTCCCAACAGACAGGAAAAAAGTAATACCGAAGCAACCAACGAATGGCTGGCGCGGTTTGATTAGGTTTTATGGTTAGTTTTCTCTCTCTTGACCGCCCCATTATCCATGATATCGTCTCTCGCCATGCCGAAGACGCCACATTCCTATGGCAACAACGGGATCGCTTCGTTCGAGCACCACACATCTATCCTGATGACCTCAAAAACTTGGAGTGATTGGTGCAGGCATACTTGGCTTACCTGAATCGGTTCCATTTTTAATTGAGCAGATGCATGACCCATCACAAGCTCGAATTGCAGGTCATGCCTTTTGCACAATCACAGGAGTCAAGTTAGATGAAGATGATTTAATAGGCAAGCCGGTCAGTGAAGCTTGTTTGGCGTATACATTCAAACATGGTTCCCAGGTCATTCGTCGTGGCGTGGCCTTGGAGCAGGTATTGTCAGGGCAGTGTTCCATGCTGCCTAATACCAACAAATGTCTGGAATTACGTAAGCGTAAATAAATCCACACCCTATCATCCTGTTATTATATTTTATATGCTGAGCTCATAACGTTAACTGTCCAGGAGCCAGTCAAAATGTCC
>JANQJO010000037.1 GCA_028281605.1 Pseudomonadales bacterium | reverse complement strand
TGTTGCCTTCCTCGATCGACCGCATCATGTATTATTTATACACTCAGCGGCTCTCACTCGTCGGCGCCTACATCTAACCATTCTGAAAACCGCTATATTGCAAACAGAGTTAAAAAAATCTGTTTTAGCTTTAAAACAAAGGCTGTCCTGGAATTTGATTTTTCTTGTTGCTGTGACAATACTGTAATTGCATTATAACACCCAGGTGCGCACATCCTCTAACAGTCCTTTAAAGTGTGTGATAAAGCGAGCGGCATCGACACCGTCAATGACGCGATGATCGTAAGATAAAGACAGGGGTACCACCAATCTGGGAGACCAAGCTTCTTGCTGCCACACAGCTGTTGTTTTTGTCTTGGAGATTCCTAAAATTGAGACTTCTGGCCAATTAATAATGGGGGTGAAATGTGAGCCCCCAATACCTCCTAAGGAAGAAACGCTAAAGCATCCCCCCTTCATGTCATCTGGCTTTAGTTTTTTTTCGCGGGCTTTTAGGCTGAGTTCAACGACTTCTGCAGCAATTTGAGAGACTGTTTTGGTTTCGACTGAACGTAACACAGGCACAACTAAACCTTCAGGTGTATCAACAGCCACACCAATGTGGCAATATTCTTTATGCACCAAAGTTTTACCATCAGGCTTTAAAGAGGCTTTAAACTTTGGAAAAACTTCTAAGGTTAATGCCAATGCTTTGCACATAAAAGCCAACGGGGTCAATTTAATCCCTTTTTTGGCTAATTTTTCTTTGTAGTTTTGCCGAAAAGTTTCTAACTCTGTGATATCAGCTTCATCAAATTGTGTGACATGAGGTATTAAGGACGCGCTTCTTTGCAGATGTGCAGCGCTGATTTGTTGAATGCGTGATAGTGGCTCTTCTTTAATAAGGCCCCATTTTCCGTGATCTATGTCGGGTAGGTCAATGTTCTGTAATGCAGCAGAGGTTTGATTTTGTCTTGATAAGATTTCACTGACAAAGCGGTGTACATCTTCTTTTAAAATACGACTTTTGGGTCCACTCGCCGTGACTTGGCCTAAGTCAACGCTCAACTGACGAGCCAACTTTCTGACGGCTGGTCCAGCATGTACTTTAGCAGCAGAGTTGGGTAAAGCCGAAGGGGGACGCACAGCTTGTTGTTGTGCTGGTGAGTGGGTTGCTGGTTGAGTGGTGGGTTTGGCTTCTGCAGGTTGATCAATCACTGCAAGCTCAGGTTCTACTGTAGTATTTGTTAACTCAATGACAGCAATTTCTTGGCCTTCCTTGACGGTTTCTCCCATCTTCACTGACAGAGATTGTAAGATTCCGGCAACAGGTGTGGGGACCTCCATGGAAGCTTTGTCTGATTCTAAAATCACTAGGGTTTCTTCTTTTTGTAAAGATTGGCCAACTTGCACGGGTACCTCAATCACGTCGGCTTGATCGATGCCCCCCAGATCTGGAATTGTGACAGTATAGATTTGCGACATGGTGTATGTACTCTACAAGCCGATAGGGTCTTGTTTATCTGGATTAAGATCAAAACGTTTAATTGCATCCTGCACTCTGCTTTTGCCTAAGTGCCCTTTGTCTGCCAATGCATTTAAAGCGACCATTGCAATGTGAAAGCGGTCTACCTCAAAATGCCTGCGTAATTGATCCCGAGTATCGCTGCGACCAAAACCGTCTGTACCCAGTGCGGTAAAAGAATTGCTGACAAAAGGACGAATTTGATCAGCAACTAACTTGACGTAATCACTAGCCGCGATCACTGGGTAAGCTCCTGTTTGCAAGCAGGACATGACATAGGGTTTCACTTGAGCTTGATCGGGTTGGTAGCGGTTGTGATGCTCCGCTTGTAGGCCGTCTCTGCGTAATTCATTATAACTGGTGACGCTCCAAACATCGGCGTAAATATCGTAAACATTGAGTAATAAATCGGCTGCTGCGATCACTTCGTTTAAAATGGCACCGCTGCCCAGTAAATGTACTTTTAATTTACTCGAGCCGGCTCCTTCGGCGGCTTGCAATAAGTACATGCCTTTTTTAATGCCTGCTTCAGCACCCTCTGGCATTTCAGGATGTTGGTAATTTTCATTCATGGTCGTGATGTAATAAAATACATTATCTTGTTGGCCTATCATGCGCTCAAGTCCATGGTGGATGATCACGGCCAGTTCATAATTAAAAGCGGGATCATAGGCTACGCAGTTGGGGATTGTGCTGGCCAGCAAGTGGCTGTGTCCATCTTGGTGTTGTAGACCTTCTCCGTTTAGAGTGGTACGACCAGAAGTGGCGCCGATTAAAAAACCTCTTGCCTGCATATCGCCTGCTGCCCAAGCCAAATCCCCGATACGTTGAAAGCCAAACATGGAGTAAAAAATATAGAAGGGAATCATGGCAAAGTCGTGATGGCTGTAAGCAGTGGCCATGGCCATCCAAGCCGAAAAGGCACCAGCTTCGTTGATGCCTTCTTCTAAAATTCGCCCTTGTTGGTCTTCTCGATAATACATCATTTGTCCCATGTCTTCAGGTTTATAGAGCTGACCAACGCTGGAATAAATACCTAATTGTTTAAACATTCCTTCCATGCCAAAAGTGCGGGCTTCATCTGGGATAATAGGGACAATACGTTCACCAATGGTTTTTTGTTTGATTAAAGAGGATAACATCCGTACAAAGCCCATGGTGGTTGACAGTTTGCGTTCGCCACTGCCCGCTAACAAGGAACCAAAGACACCAAGTTCTGGAACAGGTAATGATTGTGTCGATTGTATACGTCGTTTGGGTAAGGGACCGCCGAGCGCAGCGCGTTTTTGTTTTAGATAACGAATCTCATTGCTGTCAGGGTCTGGTTTATAATAGGGTATTTTGACCAGCTGTTCGTCACTAAAAGGGATGTCAAAGCGGTCGCGAAATGCTTTTAAACTGTCAAGGTCTAATTTTTTCAACTGATGTGTTTTATTTTGCGCTTCTCCTGCTCCGGTGCCATAACCTTTCACTGTTTTTGCTAAAATGACGGTGGGTTGGCCTTGATGATGTACGGCTTGGTGATAAGCTGCGTAGACTTTAAATGGATCATGACCACCTCGATTTAAACGATAGATATCCTGATCGGACAGGTTCTCGACTAATTGTGCCAACTCAGGATAATGATTAAAAAAATGTTCGCGTGTGTAAGCCCCACCGTGGGTTTTATAGGCTTGGTATTCGCCGTCAACGACTTCTTCCATACGTTTGCGCAGTACGCCAGTGTTGTCATTGGCCAATAAAGGGTCCCATAAACGCCCCCATACCACTTTAATCACATTCCAGCCGGCGCCTCTAAATACACTTTCAAGTTCTTGAATGATTTTACCGTTACCACGTACCGGGCCGTCTAAGCGTTGTAAGTTGCAATTGACCACGAAAATTAAATTGTCTAAGCGTTCACGTCCAGCTAATGAGATAGCGCCTAATGACTCGGGTTCATCCATTTCTCCATCCCCTAAGAAGGTCCATATTTTGCGATCCTGCTGGGGTAATAGAGTACGGTCTTGTAAATAGCGCATAACACGAGCTTGATAAATGGCTTGTATGGGGCCGAGTCCCATGGAAACGGTTGGGAATTGCCAAAATTCGGGCATAAGCCAGGGGTGTGGGTATGAAGATAAGCCTTGTCCATTGACTTCACGTCGAAAGTTGTCTAAATCTTGTTCGGATAAACGGCCCTCCAGGTAAGCTCTGGCGTAAATACCTGGGGAGCTGTGTCCTTGAAAATAAATTAAGTCTCCACCAAACTGTTCTGTGGGCGCTCTAAAGAAATGGTTAAAACCGGTTTCATAGAGCATGGCTGCGGAGGCGAATGAAGCGATATGACCACCTAACTCGTCATTGTTATCGTTGGCACGCATGACCATGGCCAAAGCATTCCAGCGGATCAGTGAGCGAATACGGCGCTCTAAAAATAAATCTCCAGGAAAGGTGGGTTCATCTTTAACGGCGATGGTATTCAGATAAGGTGTGTTTAAATCAGAGAGGTCGACTCCAGCTAAGCGCGCTTGTTCATTGAGTCGACTGATAATAAATTTTGCACGCTCAGGTCCTGAGCACTCTAGTAAAGATTCGAACGCTTCTAGCCACTCTTGAGTTTCTTCGGCATCACTGTCCCCATAGTATCGATCTTTGCTCATGGCCTGTTTTCCCCTTCTTTCTAAGTACCTACCTTATAAAGCTATTGTTAGTTTAATAGAGGTTCTAATGTAGAACACAAGGTTAGGTAATCTTTGTGAAAGTTACGGATACCCTCCGCTAATTTATAATGCGCCATTTCGTCTTGGTTGAGTGTCCAATGAAATTGGTTACAATTGCAATCAATTCGCTCTTGAATGGGCAGTCCTTCTGGTGTCAAGATTCGTTTGACAGGCTCATTATCGGCTGCTAATTCAGTTAATAGTGCAGGTGAAATTGTCAGTCGATCACAACCAGCTAACGCTTTAATTTGCCCGATGTGACGAAAGCTTGCGCCCATAATAATGGTGGAAAATTCATAAGCTTTTAAATAATGGTAAATCTTTTGAACAGATTGTACACCCGGATCTTGCGTTGAGTCTTTTCCTGTAAAGTTTCGGTGTGCTCGGTGCCAATCTGAAATGCGCCCAACAAAAGGGGAAATTAAAAAAGCCTTAGCTTGAGCGCTGGCAATGGCTTGCATTAAATTAAAAATTAAAGTGATATTGCAGTGTATACCCTCTTGTTCTAATATATTTGCAGCTTCTATGCCCTGCCATGTGCCAGCTATTTTAATTAGAATTCGTGAGCGTTCAATGCCATTGTCTTCATAAAGCTGTATGAGTGCGCGCGCTTTTTTTAGAGTCAATTTTGTGTCAAACGAGTATTTTGCTTGTACTTCGGTAGAGACTTTTCCTGGAATTAGCTTTAAAATCTCAGCGCCTACTAACACAGAGAAATGATCACAACATTGCTCTAACCTTGCATCATGCGAGAGAGATTTTTTGACTTTCATGATCGACGCTTGCAACAAATGTTGATAGTTTGAATCTTGTGCAACTTTCAACAGTAACGTTGGGTTGGTGGTGGCATCAGTGGGTTTGTGCTTGGCTATGGCCGCTAAATCACCCGTGTCAGCGACAATGATAGAGTGTTGTTGCAGTTGCGTTAGACTAGAGTGAGCAGGATGCGACATGTTGTTTCGCTCGTGCGGTCAGAGTTTGAGCTAGATTGAGCAAGCGTCTTGGTGTTAAATTGGGGTCATTGCTGAGGAATCGGCGCCAAGTGCGTGCGCCTGGTTGAGCTTGAAACAGGCCCATCATGTGTCGGGTCATTGCCTTTAGTGGAATCCCTTGCTTACATTGGTTTTGTAAATATGAAATCATGTTCTCTACAATCTCTAGCCTACTTTTTTCAGGTGTAGCGACGCCAAACAGTTGTTGATCCACTTGGCTCAGTAAAAATGGATTGTGGTAGGCGGCCCTACCCAGCATGACACCATCTACTTTCTGACAGTGGTTCTTTACTTGTGACAAGCTGCAGATCCCTCCGTTCAATACAATAGTGAATTTGGGGAAAGCTTGTTTGATTGCATAGACTCTATTGTAGTCTAAGGGGGGTATTTCGCGATTTTCTTTTGGGCTTAAGCCTTGTAGCCAGGCTTTTCGAGCATGTAGAATAAATAGTTGGCAACCAGCTTGTGATACTCGTTCAATAAATCGATGTAAAAAATCGAAAGAATCTTGTTCATCAAGCCCGATTCGGGTTTTGACTGTAATGGGTAGTGCGCATCGTTGCTGCATATTGTTGATACATTCGGCAACAAGATTTGGTTCGTTTAAAAGGCAGGCACCAAAGCGGCCTTGTTGCACCCGGCTACTGGGACAGCCTGCGTTAATGTTGACTTCTTGATAGCCCCAATCTTCAGCCATTTGGCTACATATCGCCATTTCTTTAGGGTTACAACCGCCTAATTGCAGTGCTAAAGGATGCTCGGTACTACAGTGTCCCAGCAGCTTGTCTGTGTCTCCATGTATCAGAGCTTGGGTCGAAAGCATTTCTGTGTACAATCTGATGTGTTTGCTCATCAGTCTAAGGAAGTAGCGGCAGTGACGGTCTGTCCAGTCCATCATGGGAGCTATACTGAGCCTCCAATCAACAGGAGCCTTTGTTGTATTTATCTGTCTAGTTGATTTGTAGGCTTTTTCCAGCAACTGATTTTTCACTGATTTTTAACTAACTTGCTGTTGTAATCTTGCAATTAAAAAAGTGGGGCCCAAAGCACCGATTCTATCAGAGAGTGTGATCCCCATAAACATAGCAGGTTCGTTTATATTGCAATCAACATTTGACATTTTAAGCTTGCTTACCATAAGATAATGATTCTCATTATCGTTATAAGATGTTATAGTTTCTGGCTCAAAATCACCGCAAGCATTACTACAACATTGTTTAGATGCCATACCATTGAATACAAATTGAGATAAGGAGTAACTCAGTGCAGATTTTATCAAGTTTACCAGAGTTTTTTCTTCAGTTCACATACAAGCTTACTACCCCTGTTGATAGCAGTCATTCGACACGACAGCCTTTGCTATCAGGTGATACATTATCTGCCACGATGTGTGAAGCTATGACGTCTGACTGTACAAGACTAGTTGATATTGAAGAAGGAAATGGCTTGGATACCGACACCGGTTATGAGTCCACTGTATGTTCTCATCCTATATTCCCCTGGCCGGATGATAATAGTTCTCAGAGCAGTAATGAGAGTTCAGAGGTATCGGAAATAATGAAATATCCGAAAAGTTTTTTTGATGACCCGGGAATCAACGGAGCCATGACGTTGTTCACCGATGGCCCCATGATGTCCATGATTGTTTTTATGTTTTTTAAAGAAGGTCTTGCTGGTCTTAATATCACACCAGATAATACAACAGGTGTTAGTTTCCCAGGTTGTGGAGATCTGGTGCCACAGAGTGGAGACCTTCTCACTGGATTTGCGGCATCTTTATCTGCAAAGAGTTGGTATCAACACGCACATAATTCAAAAACACTTTTCAGTTGGTCTATGGTTTTGCTTTATACTGGCTTTTCTGCCCTTACTATGGCTAATGCTCTATGCAATATATTTGAAAAGATTAATCAGGGGTGTAACGGTTCTGGTGATGGTTATCAGGAAGTAGACCTTATCACCAGCACTGGTGCTCTAATTGCCAATCTTACAATATTAATAAGTGAGCAAGGTCTTATGGTGAGTGAAATGTTGAACAAAAAAGAGAATATTAACAGAGTAAAAATGTGCCGGGATTTTTTCTTTTCTGTGATTATGGTTCCCAGCATGATTGCTCCTATCCCAGCAATGTTAAAATTTGTTTCTCCAATATATGCAACAGGAGCTTATTTTTTTGGCAATGTACTTGGACAATTTCCTGCACTCGGTTTTTCGCTTTATGAGATGTATGTAGAATACAAAGCCAAGTGGGCTGGGGTGTAGTGTGAGTAGCAAGGGTCTTGTTGTTACGACAATGCCGTGTCTTTCCATCCAGTCTATATTTGCACTTTTTGACGAAATTCAAAACAAAACCAGCATTGCCATCAATGCTGGTTTTACTCACAGTCTGTATGATAAAATGGTCTGTGTTTGCGTTCAGGAAGGAATTGTGAGGAACCGTACTCTTGAAACATCTGATCAACCCTCAAATAGACTGTGTGTTCAAAGCGATTTTAGGGTCTGAAGAGAACAAGC
>JANQJO010000138.1 GCA_028281605.1 Pseudomonadales bacterium | reverse complement strand
GTAGTTTGATCCCAATATCTGACTACTGAGATCGAGGGGCCCTCCCTCATCTTTAGTACAGCAAGAAAGATTTTCATCTTTCGTCATGACACACGAGCGTAGCGAAAACACAAATTGGACTTTTTTAAGGCATAGTGCGCAATAGCCATCAGATAATTCATTTTCATTGAAGTTCTTCCCGCATTTCGCGCAAGGAGGAGTCTTCTTACTTGATACACGATTTACAAGTACCATTTTTAAGCTCTAGTAATCTAAAACTTCCTTTGCATTCTTTACACCTTGCCATTGGTACTGACTCCATCGAAATATAACAGCTTTATTTTCAACTGATTGAGAACTTGCTTCGTTTACTCACACGACTACTTTCCCGACGTCTTTTTCCTTGGAATGCCAAGCTTTTGTCGGCGCTCCCACAACGTTTTACGACTGATTCCAAGTTTTTGAGCCAACTCAGTCTCATTCATTTGCTCTTGATTTTCCAACACAAACCTTTGAAAGTAATCCTCTAATGAAAGATCCTCTACTGGATCATCTGCCTCTAAAGTATCAAGCGTTCCAGAAAAAAATTTCGAAAGCTCTTGGCGCTGCTGATGTTGCTGCAACAGTGTCTCATCCAAGCATAAATGCTCAGGTTCAATTGTCTCCTGATCGGTTAAAACCACGGCCCTTTCAATCGCATGCTCCAATTCACGCACGTTACCTGGCCACGGATACTGATTGATTAAATTTAAGGTTTGCGCCGATAATTTTAAGGTCGGCTTACCCAGTTTCTTGCAATACCGAATTAAAAAGTGATCAACTAAGGCAATCACATCACCCTCTCTTTCACACAAAGGGGGAATTTTCAACTCTAATACATGCAAACGATAAAATAAGTCCTCTCTAAAATCACCACAAGCGGCTAATTTGCGTAAATTACGGTGGGTAGCAGCAATTACACGCACATCAACCTGCATCGACTGCGTCGAGCCTACTTTGCGAACTTCTTTTTCCTGCAACAAACGCAACAAACGTGCTTGCGCTTGTAGAGGTAACTCTCCAATTTCATCAAGGAATAAAATTCCACCATCAGCCGCTTCGACTAAGCCTTTACGCACGGCAATCGCTCCAGTAAAGGCCCCTTTTTCATGACCAAATAATTCAGCTTCGATCAACGTGTCAGGAATTGCAGCACAGTTAACCGATATCAACGGACCAGAACTTCTTGGACTATGCTCATGTATGGCCTTAGCAACCAGCTCCTTACCAGTCCCAGACTCCCCTATGATCAAAACTGTACTATCAGTGGGTGCCACCTTAGCAATACGTCGATACAACTCACGCATGGCACCACATTCACCAATAATACCATAACATGCATTATTGATCGTCTTATCAGCATTCATTAATTTTGCGCTCTGAGTACCATATTCACGCAGTATTTTACGCACTAGCTTAAGCATTTCATCATGATCAAAAGGTTTGGCAATATAATCTGCCGCTCCTAATTTCATCGACTCAACCGCAGACTTCAAACTGGCATAACTGGTCATAACCAAAGTTGGTTTAGGCGCAAAGATCTTAATAATGCTGGTTCCCGGCTCTCCAGGTAAACGCAGGTCTGTGATAATTAAATCAAATTCGTCTAAATCATTAGCACTCAAAGCCTCCTCTACGGATTCTGCTTCTTGCACTGTATAGCCATTGCGGTTAAATAAGCGACATAAAGGCTGACGAATTACTGTCTCGTCTTCAATCAGAAGAATATTGGCCATACTGCTACTTGATGAGATCCATAACAAAAATTGATAACTTAGGAACGAGCACGAAATAAATTCCTGTCGTATAAACAGGAATTTATTTCGTGCTCGTTCCTTAATACAAATATAACGCGTAAAGCGGTTGCATGAGAAATTATTTTACATCTTTACCTACCGTAATAATCCATTCCATCACCTTATTTTTTCAGGATAATAACGAGGTAAGGTTACCGCAACTTCAGTTCCAGCACCCTGATTCACCGGGCTTTTTATCTGGGTATAACCATGATGCTCCTCAACGATACTGTAAACAAGCGATAACCCTAGCCCTGTGCCCTGGCCTGGCGCCTTACTCGAAACAAAAGGATCGAAAATATTCTTTAACAAACGAGGGTCAATTCCACACCCTCTGTCAAGCACCTTTATGGTTATTTTACGATCATCTGTAAAAGATGTTGATACTGTTATAACCTGGCCGTCAGAGCTTGCATCACATGCATTAGTCAGCAGATTTATCATAACTTGCTGAAACTTTTGCGCTTCTCCCAAAATCCACACATTTTCATCGGTCTCATTTTGTAAAATGAGGCCTTTTGCATTGGGACTCAAACCAACCAAATGCAAAGCGTTTTCAACACTATCACGTATAAGAATGGGCTCAAAATTATCCAAACTCATATGGCCACTGTGACTGAACACCACTAACGACTGCACAATTTGGGAAATCCTTTTGGTCTGAGCCAGTATTTGCTCTAGCATTTCAACGACTCTAGGATCTTTAGAGTCACCACGTAACTCCTGTGAAAGACAAGCAATACCCGTCACTGGATTGCCAATCTCATGAGCAACACCAGCAGCCAGCTTACCAATAGAAGCCAACCGATCACTGTGAGCCAACTTGGCTTCAAGCTTTTTTCTATCGGTTAAATCTTCTATCATAATAACCAAACCACTAAGCTCATGCTTTGACTGCTGCGTCTGAATATGCATTGTATTCAGCTTTAGCCATCTGGTTTCATAATCCACTTCAATCGTTTTGTGTAAAACCCTCCCTTGCGGTTGCGACAATAAGGGGCTCAGCAAATCACGCCAAGGTTCAGCAACATAGTGTATTTCCGATCCTATTACTTGCCAAGCACTGATACCAGTCAACACCTCGATCGCACGATTCCAAGAAATAACTTCCCCATTCTTAGACAGCGAAATCAAACCAAGTGGCAATTCTGTCAATATCTGACGATGAAATCTACGCAAATGGTCAAGCTCTCCAGCCAAACCCGTGAGCCTATCTTGGTAATCTTCAAGATTTTGCTCCATGTAGTGAATATCATCAGCAACGGGACCACTTTGGGTTTCATACGGTAAGCTTTCTTCAACCACATCCAAGGCCAATGCCGGACCAAACAAAGCAGACAAGTTGGTTTCAAGCTGATCACGCAATCTACGCAAAGCATAGGGTTTGCGTTCATCTATAGTCAAACTCAAGTCTTGTAAAGCCAATTCTACTTCACGCTTTGCCGTAGCATAACCTAAGGCACAGGTTAAACGATCAATCATATCAGGCACCGATACAACTTTAAGCTCCCAACGGTAAGGACGCCTAAAATTCTGAATAGTACAATTATCTGCAGCTACTTGTTCTGCTGGGCTTTGTTTTGTTAACAGAGAACCAATAATGAATAAAACACTGTTTAAAAAAATGGCTACAAAAGCAGGTAACTGCCAATTTTCAATCGTCGAAGTATACCCCAAATCAAAAAAATGCCATCCAAGTGTTTGAGTCGAAGAAAACATAGGCATACACATACCAAATAACCATAAACAAAAACCCACCGATAAACCAAGCATGAAACCTTTTCTTGTTGCTCTTGGCCAAAACAGCACTCCAATTAAACCTGGCAAGAACTGTAAAGTAGCAACAAACGACAATAAACCCAATTCTGATAAATCACGGGTTTCCTTTAACACCGAATAAAAACCGAAACTAGTCAGCAATAAAACAAAAATAAAAAAACGCCGGATCCATACTAACCACGTATACAAAGATGTTTTGCTTAAAGGCTGATAAACAGACAGCACCCAGTAATTTGACACCATAATAGATAAAGATAACGTCACAATAATTAACACAGCTGAAGCAGCACTGAGCGCCAACAACAAAACACCCCCTACCAACCATATATTGTCCTGAACCAACGCCAAGCCCAACAAAAAATACTCTGGATTGGTTGGCACATTGAGTTTAATCGCAGCCCACAATATAATAGGGATAGTCAATGCAATCACAAACAAGTAAAGTGGAAAACCCCAACTGGCCGCATACAAAGCTTTCACGTTAAGATTTTCAGAAAATATCATATGATACATATGAGGCATGGCCACTGCGGCCGTAAAAAAAGCTAACACTAAACTACGCCAAGGATTTTGTGGTACAGACCCATATAACACTTCAAGCCCTTGCGGATAATCACCCAACCAAGACTCTAAGCCATTGTAATTAAAAAATGCCTCACGAAAGCTAAACGCAACCACCAAAACCACACACAGCAATTTGACTACCGAAGTAAAAGCAATACTATAAACAAGGCCCTCATGTTTCCGCCGCCATGTTATGTGTTTAGCCCCAAAAGCCCAAGTAAAAATACCAATCAAACTTAAATAAAAAAACAAATAATAAGTTGTATCAGTTTTTTCGGAAACAATATTGATAATCTCAACAATCGCTTGGATCTGCATCGCTAGCAAAGGCAGCACCCCCAAGCACAGCACTAAGGTAACCACCCCTCCAACAAATTGACTGCGATATCTGTAAGCAAATAGATCGGCCAAAGTTTGCAATTGATAGGCTTGACGTAAGCGTAAGATAGGCAGTAAAAAAATAGGCGCCAACAAAAAAGCACCCGTCACACCCACAAAATAAGCTAGAAAGCTATAGCCAAATTGATAAGCAAACCCAATACTCCCAAAAAAAGCCCATACACTGGCAAAAATACCTAAAGAGGCTATATAGACAACAGGATGCTTAATCCAATGAGCTGGCAAAATATGTTCTTCACCCAGATAAGCGACGAAAAACATACTCGCAAATAAAACAGCAGTTGCGAGCACAACAACCAAAACACTAAAGTCCATCAGCATCCCTACTACGTGTAATAAGGAAAGCAATTCCAATCAACAGTAGCCAAATCAAATAAGGACGATACCATGCGATTCCTCCTTGCCTCGCCCACTCCATGATGGTAGGAGAAAGAAAATAACTACCTAAAATGAAAATCAATACTAATCTATCTATATACATGGCTTTTTTAGTTTATTATTTGTACGCCTACTTATGCACTCATAACGGTTATCAAATGAAAGCAACAACCAATACTGCACTTCCTACTCTGCTAAAGTACGAAATGAACTAAGAGCCTAACAAAAGTCAGCGCATTTGTGTACTTTAACACTTTGTATTTTTACAATGTTATTCACAGACCACTGCTGTACCGCCACAGACATCAACTCTTGTACCGAACAGTGTTCAGCACCCATTGCTAATGGTCGGCCTAGTAGCACTTTGAGTAATTCACACAACAACGCAGATCGGCCTTTGCAATCAAGGCCCGCAGCACGCTTAGATTTACTCAGTTTACGACCTTGATCATCAACAACAATAGGAATATGCGCATAAATAGGGTGTGACCAACCAAAACACTCTTGCAAAAACCAATGAATAGGCGTTTGACCCAATAAATCACAACCTCTCACCACATGTGTAATTTGTTGCTCATGATCATCGATCACAACAGCAAGATGGTAAGCAAAATATCCATCTTTACGACGCAATATGATATCTCCAACATCTTGACTAAGGTGATAGGACCGACCTCCCTGAATACGATCTGTCAGTTCGACAACTCTATCAGGCATCACAATGCGTACAGCATGGGGCAAAGTAGTCGCTGCTGACTTCAAACGGCAAACGCCAGGATAAATATCATTCTCAAAAGCTGCTAAAGATTTACGAGAACAGGTACAAGGATAAAGCTGGGACAGCTTTGCTAATCTAGACAAATGCTCAGCGTACAACTCTGATCTGTGGCTCTGATACAACACAGAAGAATCCCAATATAACCCAAAACGTTCCAAGGTATTGAGTATTTGTGTATCCGCCCCAGGCACCACCCGACCTGAATCCAGATCTTCTATACGAACCAACCATTGCCCTCGGTGGGCCCTGGCATCAAGGTAACTCGCTAATGCCGTCAGTAAAGAGCCTACATGTAAAGGCCCTGAAGGCGTAGGAGCAAATCTTCCGATGTACTGCACTCATCCACACAAAGTCAGATGAAATACCTAACCCTTAATTTGTTTTTCTTTGATTTCATCTAAAGTCTTACAATCAATACACAAGGTAGCTGTAGGGCGTGCTTCTAAGCGCTTAATGCCAATTTCAACACCACAAGCTTCACAAAAACCATACTCTCCTTGCTCTATCAAGTCCAAAGCTTGATCAATTTTCTTAATCAGCTTACGCTCTCTATCCCTTGTTCTGAGCTCAAAAGTAAACTCTTCTTCCTGAGAAGCTCGATCAGCAGGGTCTGGCAAGTTAGTTGACTCATCTTGCATGTGATTCACTGTCTTATCAACTTCTCTCATCAGCCCTTCCTTCCATCCACTTAGGATGTTACGAAAATGCTCCAACTGACCAGTGCTCATATATTCTTCATTAGGCGCTTCACCATAAGGTACAAAGCTGCTACCACTCAAAGCCGCTGGCTTTTCCTGAGTTTTAGGCCCTAAGCTCGATTTAGTTTTAGCCTTTGCTTTATTGGTTTTGGACTTAGCAGCTGCCTTTGCAGAGGCCTCTTTTTTTTTCGGCTTGGCTTTGCCTTTACTCACTGTTGTTGCCATCTTTTAAGCCTCACTTAATTTCGCATGTTTCATCATATCTCTCACTCAAAAGCTCGAAAAACAAACTACTTTAACCTACCATCTATATATTAAATAAATATTATCACTCTATAAAAATAAGAAGTTTTGCATTTTGACCCAGTTTCTCTATAAAGTGCAAATATTTACCGAAAAAAATACAACTTTTTCGAGTATATCGGCAATGCATCCCCAAATCATAGCGGTTAAACCTTATCTTTGGGTTAAATTATTTCCATACAACTCGAAAAATTCTAAAACCAAGGAAAATTATAAAATTTGAGCATAAGAATGCTACTTTTAGGCTATCATCTTATTGCTTTAAATCTCCCAATCTACTAAAGTAACAGCCCTTAATATTAATTAAACCATAGAAACAGGAGCTTACAGGTGTTTAAAAAACAAACACTTTCTTCAGAGGCCGACACAAGGGCCTATCTAGCACTGTGGCGATGCGATAGAGTTGGTCCTGTTCGGTTTAAAAAAATCTTCAGCCAACTAGAAAAGCCTTCGGCTTTATTTAGCCTATCTCAACAACAACTGAAAAACTTAGGCTTAAGCACCAAAGCCTGCGAACAACTGACTCAAAAAGGAGCTCATCAAACTTTAATGCAAGCCGTAGATAACGACTTAAACTGGACAACAGCCGAGCAACATTCTATCGTAAATCTAACAGAACCCTCTTACCCGAATCAATTATCCGTATACCCTGATGCCCCCCCTCTTCTTTTTATTAAAGGCAACCCCAATGCCTTACACTTACCCCAACTGGCCATAGTAGGTACACGCAACCCTAGCACCTATGGAAAAGAAAACGCTCGCAACTTCGCTAGAGATTTAACCAGTAGTGGGCTAACCATCACCAGCGGACTGGCTCTAGGCATCGATGGTCACGCACATCAAGGTGCCTTGGACATGCAAGGCCCTACCTTAGCCATTTTAGCCCATGGCCTTGATCAAATTTATCCCAAAACTCACACTCATCTAGCCACTCGTATTTTAGAACAAGAGGGGGCTCTGGTTTCAGAGTTTCCTTTAGGAGTAGAGCCTAGACGACAATACTTTCCACGCCGAAATCGCATTATGAGTGCACTTGCTTATGGCGTTCTCGTTGTAGAAGCCGCATTGAAAAGCGGTTCACTGATCACAGCTCGCTTGGCTTTACAACAAGGCAAAGAAGTGTTTGCTATACCAGGCTCCATCTCTAACCCTTTAACAAAAGGATGTCATCAACTGATTCGGGAAGGCGCCACCCTGGTCGAAAACGTGCAGGAAATCACTGCAGTTTTAGCACCATTAATGAAACAAGAGCTACGAGTTAATATAAAGCCAACCAGCCATCACTTAGAGTCTCTGAACCAAGAGCAAACGTCGCAAAACTCACCCGTAAAACCAATCGAGACACCGACTGAATTAAGCCCTGTTGAACGAGAAGTGTTGAGCGCTTTAGATACTTCTACCACAGATATCGATACATTAGTAAACAGAACAGGCTTGCCTACTCAACAATTATTAACACAATTGATGGTGCTAGAACTGAAGCTTTTAGCTGAAACAGTGCCTGGCGGCTATCAAAAACTGATATAGGAGACCAATGTAAATGGGGAATCACTTCGTAGCCATCTTGATGGGATCTAACTCAGACCTCACTAAACTGCAAGCAACCATTGATATTCTCAACAAATTCGAGGTTAGCGTTGAGGTTAATGTATTATCTGCGCATCGCACCCCAGAGGCCACTCAAGCTTATGTAAAAAAAGCTGAGTCTCGGGGTTGCCAAGTGTTTATTGCCGCTGCTGGGCTAGCCGCCCACTTAGCAGGAGCTGTAGCTGCCCAAACTGTACTTCCTGTAATTGGTATCCCAATTGACGCTGGCCCTTTACAAGGTTTAGACGCCTTATTATCTACTGTACAGATGCCAGGAGGGATTCCTGTTGCAACAGTCGCCATTGGCAGTGCTGGTGCCAAAAATGCAGCTTATTTAGCCTTGCAAATCATGGGGACTCAAAACGCAGCTTTACAAACAAAATTGCGTCAAGAACGTGAAGACAATGCCAAGGCTATTTTGCAGAAGCAGAGCCAGGCTTAGCTTAATAGTCTCTACTTAAAATTACAAACGAGTATCACTCTGTAATGGCACCCAAGCTCAACTGGCTACAACATAAAAGTGTAAGCGCTTGTTTTTCACAAAGCCAAGTCTTCGCTTATCCAACAGAATCTGTCTATGGCCTTGGGTGCTCACCTTTTGATGAGCACGCAGTACTAAAGCTTTCAAAGCTCAAAGCACGACCTAAAGATAAAGGGTATATTATAGTTTCTGCAAATCTTGATCAGCTTACTTGTTTTTTACAACAACTGTCCTCATCAGAAAAAAACAAACTGGCGCAGAGCTCATCCAAAAACTCTACGCCTAGAACATGGGTAGTACCCAGCAATGCTTACCTGGATTACCCGTGGTTATTCGGTAAAAATAAAAGTATTGCTGTACGAGTCAGTCAACATTCAACAGTTCAAGCATTATGTACAGCTTTTGGCCCACTGGTATCAACCAGTGCAAATCTGAAAGGCCAACCACCTTGCATACATGCTTGGCAAGTTCAGAGAATATTTAACACTAGAATAGGCTTTATCGTACATGATAAAGTAGGCCACTTAAGAAAACCAACACCGATTATCAACTTAGTCACTGGCAGAGCATTAAGATAAAATTTACATGGTTACAAATACAATAAACAAACCTCACTCGTCCTACATATCCGAACCAAACCAACAACCAAGGCCTCAACAAACCGAGACTACAGGAAATCAAACGCCTAGATTAGACACGCCCCAAGCAATGGCATCACACCCCGGCAGCCTCACACTCTCCAACATAGAAGAAGACAACTGGAAAAAATTCGGGGGCGTTCGTATCGGTTTAGACTGGAAAAACAACTGGCACGTTTTTGCACAAATACAAAAACCAACAAATAAACTCACTAACAACACTTTTCCAAACCCAGCAGCTTACGAGCTCCATGCCAGCTCATACAAATCCCCTGTATGGATTACAAAAATAAAAGAAAGATCAAAAAAAAATATTCAGTGGGTCTATGTACCTAAGCATATTTCTCATCGTTTTATCTCTCTTGTTACAATATGGAGCACATACATGCCACAAGGAATGGGGTGCAAATTCTCTTATCTCAAAGCGATTCAATCAATTACAAAACGCCCTCTCTTAACACAAGAGGGGAAGCACAATATTGCAGCAATGCTATTTAAAACCATGCTCGCCAGGCGCATGAATAATAAAGCTGAAAAAAAACACATCATCACAGGATTACACAATCGAGATGGCAGCCAAAAACTCATATTCTGCTCGCATTTAATCATTGAAACACTTCAAGCAGCTTGGCTATACGATAAGATTTTTTCTCATACAACACTCTACCATCAGTTCAACAAAAGCATTACTGAATTATCAGAACATTGCCAATCAGACACAAAAACCATCAACCAAAAAATCTGGGAGCATGTGGAACAGTTTTGCAAACTGACCACCTTGTTCAGTGACCTCCCAATAGGGTTGCAATTAGACGCTAACAGCGAAGAGCCAAGCTCAGTAATGAACAATATACGTAATAATGGCCTATACAAAAATACAAATACATTTACTTTCAAAGAGAAACTGATTAACACACTTAATATAATAATTCAAAGGTTAACCTTCTTATTAATCGGAGGTTTGTTGACATTTTTTCGCTAAGGAGGTGTCCCAGAATAAAGTTTACAAGCTTCGCTCCTGAACTCGCTGCGCTCAGACATGCATCCGCTCACATTGTAAACTTTATTCTGGGACA
>JANQJO010000069.1 GCA_028281605.1 Pseudomonadales bacterium | reverse complement strand
GCGCTATCCACAGTTGGATTTGAAGAGGAACAAATCAGAAAATACATTCGACATCAGGAGCAGCTAGAAAGTAAAGGCTCCGATGAAAAAGGTGATTTTTGATTTTAGTATAACGTTTAACCTTGGCAGCCTTTGAGGCTGCTCACAACCGTTAAGCCACCTGCTCCGCGGGTGCGTTATAACTTTTCCTGGATACTAAGCATGTCTCAACTGTCTTCAACAAATCATTCTTCAGAAACAGTAAATTGTTCAGCTTGTCTAGAGCCTATAGGAAGGCGCTTTGTCAAACTCTCGTGCGGCCATAGCTACCATCAACGGTGTGTTAACACTTTTTTATCAGATCAAAGGAGATGCTCAATTTGTGGTACTAGCATAGACTTATCCAAGCTAAATGATGACATATCATCCAATATTTCGATGAGAACAGAAGAATCACTTGTGTCTACAAGCCTTTTACTCAAAACCGGTATGAGTTTTCAAGATATCTCCCCGACCGTAGTCACAGTAGAAAACCAGGGCGATGCCATCACTCTTAATTTGTCTTCTTCCTATAAGGGTACAGAAGGTAGGCCTGTGTGCCCATCTCTGTCGGACCCAAATAAACCATCAGATGAATTCGCTCAGCCTCATGAAGTCGTGGATATCACATCCATAAGAGGACCTGGAGAAGACAAAAGCTATGAAGAACTCAAGGAATACATCCCATATATTAACTCTCTACTGCAAAACCCAGAGAAAAGAGCTGAGCTAGAAGGCAGGCTAGAATACTGTTTAGAACATACAGAAAAAAACTTATCAGATACAGTCAAAGAAACAGTCAGTGAGGATAAATGGCCTCTCAAAATTCCTGGCGCAAGAGTCAAAGAAGGGAAATGCTTTGAAAAAGGTGAAGGACTGCTGTATACCGGCGTTGTGTATCAACGCGAAGCAGATAACGAAGAAGGCAAGCAAGCTGAGATAGCAAATGAAGAAGCACTCAAAGAAGATATCATGGCAATTTTAAATACACATCTAGGTTGGAAAAAAGAGGATAGAAACACTGAAGAAATAGCTTATCAACTATTAGATCAATGGGCCTGGGAGACTAATTCTGACCCAGAAGGTATGCGTTTTGTAATTTCAGCTATTGGTGGGTTTGGAAACAGAGCAGCAAGCATCAATACACTTGAAGATGACAGCGCTTGTGATATGTCAGTTATGATATGTAAAACAAAACCTGCTCCAGAGATTAAAGACAAAAAAAGTCCTGATATCGTTTTTTATTTTGCAAATAAAAAAATCTTAGAAGGAATATGCCCATATGTTCCTTATTTTGGTCATGGATATGCATTCTGTGAATTTCCAGAAACACAGGCTTTCCCTCTTCCTCAATCTGTTGAAAGAATCGCTGTAGGTGAGGACGCTTCAAACCAAAAGATAAAAAGAAGAAAAACATCTCAGACAAAAGACATGATGAGCACTAACTCTCCCTGCCGAAACAGAAAAAGAGGTATTTTTTGCACACTATTTGACAAGCCTGGAGTCAGGGAACACTTTAAACCAAAGATGTTAACACTAAACACTTTGGCAGCCCACATTGGTGTTCCTTTATCTATTTTAGTGCAGTCATATGTAAAATCCCGTGCAATACTATCTCCAGCTCAATATTTGCCACAAAGAGTGGTCCCCAAACTTGCTTCGGCTCTCCTACTTTCTGAAGAAGAAGTAAAGAATTTATTTAGAGTATCGGTCACTCAAACCAACAGAAGGCAACCTATATATGACTTTTTACAACAGAAAATTCCAAACTTTTCTTGGAAAAGGTTTGGCCCAATGTTCATTAGTTCATACACACAGTTATTTTGTTACACAGAACCATTAGCACTATGGGAATCAGAAAAAATTAGAACTTTGTTGGTATCCCCCTCTGTGAATTTAGAATATTTATATGTGGCTGCTCATGCTGCTCATGCTGCTCATGCTGGATTGATGGATATTCAAGATTTAAAATTAATACTAACAGTCTCAAATACTAACTTGGGAGTGTTTTTTGAAAAAATGCAAAACATCGAGCTCGAAAGTCAATCTGAAGAAATTAGAAGTTTTTCAGATATTTTAGGGAATATTGAAAGCTGTTCATTGACTGCAAAATCTCTATATAATACATTATATGATAGATTCAAAAGTACCAGCTTATCTCAGGAAGATTATAATAAATTAGAACAATTGATGGGTCCTTGGATTGCCGAATTTCTCAAGCCTAAGGAAGAAAAAAACTTTATGGCATTCATGAAAAAATTGAATGGTACATTAACGTTAACAGCATTGTCTGATCAAGCCGGATTATCTCTACAGCGACTACGAGCTGCAAGTCATGACCCCGCTTCTACTAGTTTTTCAGAAGATGAAATCCATGTTATCGCAGGCATTTTAGGTTGTAAAGAAGTTGAATTGTCCCCTTACCTTAAAAAGAAAGCTATCAAGTCAATGGAATCACCTTTTTCTTCATATTTACAAGCTGAACACAATGGGATGACTATTAAAGATCTTTTCGACAAATATTCGGCAGTGAATGATTTTATATTAGAAAAAAAATCTTTTTACAATCTAATTAATCAGGATAAAAAAGCAAGTAGAATAGAAATAGAAAAAATAGCAGAAGTTTTAGGGGTAAAATACGAGGATATTTCAAAGTATTTTAAGATATTCGTTGGATCAAAGTTTGGTGATTTTTTAACCTTTAAAGGAGAATATTTTTATAAAAAATATAACGCAAGACTCTATTCTGCTAACCTATTTGCGGTTGTTAACGAAAAAAATCCGGATCTTCAGGTTCCACTTATGTGCATACAAGATCTCGTGAAAGGACAGACTGAAGAAATCGATGAAAAGCTAGTTGAAGTGTTAAGCGATATTTTTGATTGTACAAAAGATGAGTTCATGCAATATACTGGAGTTCGGATTGAATCAAGACAAAGTGAAGTGGACCCCATTGATATCTAAAATGCTGTAATGTTCACTTATTTTTCTTTCGGCTCTTGTTTCGGCATATAATGACCTGGTATGTAAGTATCATGTGGGCTTTTATAATGGTCGGATGTGATGCGTAATATGTTGTTTAAATACTGCTTCCAAACTACAAAACTTTTTTCAACAAAAGCTAGAGCTTTGTTTTCATCTTGGTAATCTAGGGCATAAGTTAAAGTAGTTGTTTGTAAGTAATTCAGAGTGCCTGCGCACATACAATAAATTGTTTCAAATTCGTTTTTATGCAAATTTAAAGCAGCTTTTTGAGTTGTGAATAAATCTAATAATTCTCCTATAGAATTGGGTGTGGGTGTAAGACTACTTATTATTTTTACTATAAAATCTTGCATCACTGAAAAATTTCTAAAGAAGCTTCTTTCTACGGTTTCACTCAAACTGAAATCAGTTTCCCATAAGTAATTTTTTTCGTTTTTTCCCCACCAGTCCTGTTTTATCTGCTCTCCTTGTATAATGTTAATTTGTTTTGCGGGCAGCGGATCAGTATACTTGATTTTTACTCCATCACTGCAATTGTAGCAGCGTACATTAGGATAATTATGTAGGCTTCTTTCTATTTCAAATCGACTGAAATCAAAATTATCGTTGGTTAGAACTTCCTCTTTAAAGTTGCCTTCCATGGACCTATTGCTTTTAGGGGTCCCAATTTTAAAGAAGTCATCGTCTGATTGATAGTAGGCACTTTTTTTAGAGTGATGATAATCAGGGTCCAAAAATCCCATATCAACTCCGAATAAATACAGTTCAGTAAAGCCTAGGGCTAACATAAGGGCAATAGAACCATTTACAGCTGTAGGATTACAGTGGAGTATATATTCTGGCAGCTTTTCATCTAAAGTAGCCAATGTTAGTAATGATCCGGCATCATTAGGTTTCATTCCAATCAAAACTCTTTTAAATCTTGCCAGTACGTCTGGGTGTACAGTATTGAGAGCGATTAAGGTTATTTTTTTAAAATAATCATCGTCTTTAAGGTCAACAAACCAAGCATCGACACTGCGTGTTCTTTCAATTTCAATATGATAGTCTGGACAAATGCCACTGTCGTGCAAGACTCGTAAAGCAGAACCAGAAGAGACGATTATGCAATCTTGAGCATGTTCTTTTATATGCTCAAGATTTGAATCTAAAGAGGGACCATTACCGACAATAATAACTGGGGGGTGTTCAGGGTGTGTTTTTATATATTCTGGTTTTTTTATAATGGGGTAACATTTTTCAAAATTTAATAAAGTATGTGCTACGCTGATAAGTTCATCTTCAAAAAATCCCCAACCGTGCAAGCTTCTTGAAATTAAATTATGCAACAGTTGTGAGGCTTCATCGACGATTTCGCTACGATAGTGCCGATAAAAATACATTCTGCAGCCAATAAAGTGTCCTTTTTCCCAGAGAAATCTAGAGATATGGTTAACGAATCCTCCGGGGGAATCTCCCACTTTAAAAGTAATGCTGCGTAAATCTTTTGTACATTTTTTGAAAATAGGTTCTAAATCTACTACATGTAGAAAGCTATAGAAGATATCTGGTTCTGGTTCATAAATGATAGTATGTCTAATATCGTGCTCATTGACCAGAGCTTCTAAGTGATAACCTAAACCAATGCCAACCAATATTAAACAAGGCACTAGTGTGGGTAAACCTGGTTTTGGTTCCGTGAAGGCTGTATCTTGCCGCCGAATACTGCGAATAGCGGCCAAGTGGTGTACCTGTAGGAAACATTCGTCCTCAACAAAATCATTGCCGTTATTGATGTTGGCTCTATAGAAAAAATGACGAGGCTTATTTTTAAATTCTTTAACTTGTGCTAAAATGTCTTGTTTTGGATTATTTTCGTAGATAATATTGCCATTTTTAGAGAGATTGACATGACTGTTATCATCGATAGCTAAAAATATCTCTTGTGCTTTGTAGTTGTTGAATGTGCGTGCTATTTCTGGCATGTATTGACTTAAAGTCACTAAATTTTTTTGAAAAGTAGAGGCGAGCAGCTTTGTGGTGATATCAAGCTCTAATGCGGATGTCATAAGGAAATTCCAGTGTGCAATGTAGTATTGAAAATCTTTATCGAATAAAACAGCAATAAGTTTGCCAATATCCTTGACTTGAAAAATGAGCACTAGCTATTAACATTGATATCAATGATTGGAGGTTTTTGAAGTAAAAACAGGGTTTTTTAGAATTTCATCTGATTCGGTGCTGATATTTTTTTATGCTCGCAGTGTCTTTTGGTTAGTATAGCACTCGGGTTCGAACGGTACCTTTAACAGCCTGTAAAGCCTGTAAAGCCAAGTCGCTGTACTTGGCTTGTACATCAACCACAACGTAACCAATGTTTTCATTGGTTTGCAATATTTGAGCCGCGATATTGATATTGTTACTAGAGAATACTTGGTTTATTTCGGATAATACACCTGGGATGTTTTGATGAATGTGTAGCAGTCTATGTACATTGTTGTGCGTAGGTAAGGCCAGCTCTGGAAAATTAACAGACGATAGAGTTGAGCCGTTATCACTGTATTTGATTAATTTATCTGAAACTTCAACGCCAATGTTCTCTTGGGCTTCAACCGTACTGCCGCCAATATGAGGTGTTAGGATAACATTGTCAAATTCTCTCAAAGGAGAAACAAAGGTTTCGTCGTTTGAGCGAGGTTCGGTGGGAAATACATCGAGTGCAGCCCCTTGCAGGTGTTTATCCATCAGTGATTGTGCCAATGCCTCGATATCAACGACATTGCCACGAGAAGCATTGATTAGTACGCTACCTTTTCTCATGTTTTTCAGTTCATGAGCACCGATCATGTTTTGTGTAGAAGCTGTTTCAGGGACGTGTAAGGTTACAATATCACTGCTTTTTAATAACGTGTCAAGCGAGTGGGTTTGCTCAGCGTTGCCAAGAGGTAATTTAGTCACTGCATCAAAAAATTTTACTTTCATACCAAGGCCCTCGGCTAACACACTCAACTGCGAACCAATGGAGCCATAGCCGACAATGCCTAATGTTTTGCCTCGAATTTCATATGAATTTTTAGCATTTTTTAGCCAGATGCCTCGATGTGCTTTGGCATTTTTCTCAGGGATACCTCGTAATAATAAAATAGCTTCAGCCAGCACTAATTCAGCCACACTGCGAGTGTTGGAAAAAGGAGCGTTAAAGACAGGAATGCCTTGTAGTAAAGCTGCACTCAAATCCACTTGGTTTGTACCAATACAAAAGCAGCCTATGCCAATCAGTTTTTTAGCTTGTTTAAGTGTTTCAGTTGTCAGTTTTGTGCGTGAACGAATACCAATAAAGTGTGCATCTGCAATGGCGTCGGCCAATTCTTCTGGTGGTAAAGAGGTATCTATAGCGTTGATGTTGTGGTAGCCATTGGCATTGAAGTTTTTAATGGCAGACTTGTGAACGCCTTCCAGTAATAAAATATGAATTTTATTTTTATCTAGGGATGTTTTGCTCATGGTTTTAATAGAGGCCTATTTATCGTTTTGGGTTAAAACAGCGGGCTATGTTATCATAGACTGCCGTTAAGCGAGAACCATTAAAGAGCAAAATTTAATCAATTGAGCTGATTATTTTATCCATTAGTTTTAGTTAAAGGACGTAAGAAGTACCTTATGAAAGTGTCTTCACCATTGCTGCAAACTTTTATTGATGAACTGTTATCTGTGATGCCTGAGCTTGATATTCGAGCTGATGCAGACAGCCTTAATCATTACGGTCGAGATTGGACGCGGGTTTATGAGCCTAAACCTGCTATGATCATTTTACCTGTCACGGTTCAACAAGTACAACTGATTGTTTTGAAAGCAAATTTTTACAATATTGCTTTAGTACCTTCTGGTGGTCGTACTGGTTTAAGTGGTGGAGCGGTGGCCAGTAATGGTGAAGTTGTTGTCTCTTTTGAAAAAATGAACCGAGTTTTAGGAACCGATTTGATTGATCGTACTGTCACTGTTCAGTCGGGTGTTGTGACGGCTCAAATCCAAGAAGTGGCTACTGGCTTAGGCCTGTATTACCCGGTAGACTTTGCTTCCAGTGGTTCCAGTCAAATTGGGGGAAACATTGCTACTAATGCTGGAGGTATTAAGGTATTGCGTTATGGTTTAACGCGAGATTGGATAACTGGTTTAAAGGTTGTTACGGGGGCTGGTGAAATCCTTGAGCTTAATCAAGGGTTAATTAAAAACGCAACTGGCTATGATATACGTCATTTGTTTATTGGTAGTGAAGGGACTTTAGGGTTTGTTGTCGAAGCCACTGTGCAACTGACGTGCCCGCCCAAACCTTTAAAGGCCTTAGTGGTGGGAGTTCCTGATTTAGCTGTGTTGATGAAAGTGTTGCACCGGTTTCAGCAGCATTTGGAGTTAACCGCTTTTGAGTTTTTTTCTGAGGCGGCTTTGTTGAAAGTGCTTAAACATTCAGACTTGCAAAGACCTTTTGCCGAGCAAGTGCCGTTTTATGCGCTTTTAGAGGTGGAAGCCTGGAGCAGTGATGCTGAACAACTTGTGTTGGAACAATTTGAAGCTTGTATGGAGGAGGGTTGGGTTGTTAACGGAGTTATCAGTCAAAATGAGACCCAACTTGAAAACCTCTGGGCTTTACGTGAACGTATTTCTGAGAGCATTGCTCAGTACACACCTTATAAAAATGATATTTCTGTTCGTATTTCACGGGTGCCTAGTTTTTTAGCTGAAATAGATAAACTTGTTTTGGAGCAATATCCTGATTTTGAGGTTATTTGGTTTGGGCATATTGGCGATGGTAATTTACATCTTAATATTTTAAAGCCTGATACTATGGAAAAAAGCGAGTTTTTTGCAGTTTGTACGAAAGTCAGTGAAAAAATTTACAAAGTTGTGGAGAGTTTTGAGGGTAGTATTTCAGCCGAGCATGGAGTTGGTTTAATTAAAAAATCTGCGCTGCCGTCTTCACGCTCAATAGAACAAATTCAATTGATGCAAAACTTGAAAGCTATTTTTGACCCTAAGGGAATTATGAACCCTGGTAAACTTGTGTAACGATTCAGGTATTTTATACATGCTTAAGGATAGATTTACGATACAATACAGTGACGGTTCATTTGGAGGCTATCAACCATCTAAGGCTGTTTGTATTGGTCGTAATTATGCCAAGCATGCTACAGAGTTGAATAATCCATTGCCTAAAAAGCCTATTTTGTTTTTAAAGACTCCTAATACTTTTGTATCTATGTCGCCTGGTTTTGGCATTCCGGTCGATTGTGGTGCTTGCCACCATGAGTTAGAAATTTATTTATTGATTCGTCAGCGGTTGACTTTTAAAAGTTTTTCCACCTTAACTCTCAATGATTGTATTGCAGCAGTAGGTTTGGCATTAGATTTAACGTTAAGAGATCGGCAGAATGAATTGAAGCAAAGGTCTGAGCCTTGGACCTTAGCTAAAGCGTTTGATGGCGCTTGTCCATTATCAACTTGTGTTGAGTTTGAACAGTGTTCATCTTGGCAATCTTGGGGTTTGAGTTTTGAAGTGAACGGTGACTTGCGTCAAAGTGGTAAGGTTTGTGATATGTTATGGTGTATACCGGCATTATTAGAGATCATTGTGCAAGATATTACACTGGAGCCTGGAGATTTAGTATTAACTGGCACGCCAGAAGGTGTACAGCCCTTACAAGTAGGTGATCACTTTCGTGCAACTTTTTTACATGA
This sequence comes from Pseudomonadales bacterium, assembly GCA_028281605.1. GTDB lineage: Bacteria > Pseudomonadota > Gammaproteobacteria > Pseudomonadales > JANQJO01 > JANQJO01. The sequence goes on along the minus strand of JANQJO010000069.1, from coordinate 34,294 downwards.
AGATGAACCTAAGGTAATCAGCGCTGGAAAAGTTTTTTCTAATTGATCGTATTTTATGAGTGTTTTTTTGAGGTAGCCTGTTATGTTGTTAGTATCGTCCACTGTAATGAATATGTTTAGATTGGGTTTGTTTTTGATAATGGCCGGTGGTACTCAAATCAGTTTTGCTGAAGAGCCTCATGTGCATTTATTAACCGCACAGCAACAAAAAGAAGTTGAGCTGATGCGTGAGATGAAGCGTACTCAAATGCGTTCTGTGGTAGCTAATAGTATGAAGCTTTCTCATGCTGAACGAGAGGTTTTTTGGCCACTTTACGAGGATTATATGGATGATGTCAAAAAACTCAATGATCGTTTTATGGCGTTGGTTTCAGAGTACGGTGAGTATTACGTGACACATACAATTTCGGATAGAAAAGCGAATAAAATGATGGATGAGTATTTTTTGATAGAAAAAAAGAAAATAAAATTAAAAGAAAAGCATATTAAAAAATTTAGAAAGGTATTGCCTGCTAAAACTGTGGTACGTTTTTTTCATATTGATACTAAGTTGGACGCTATGAATCGAGTCAATATTGCTCAAGAAGTGCCTTTGTTTCCGCAAGAGTAAAAGGGGTTCTGTCGAAATTCACCGAAAAATCGGAGTGACATAGATATTAGCTGGAGTGGGGCGGTATCTGATTTGGAACCATGCTATAAAAAATATGAAAGCGTTTGTTATAGGTACGCCAGATGAGTGATGAAAATTTAATTCAACGTGTTGAGGAAAAAAAAGCTAAGTTAGACTCAATTCGTCCATTAGAGCAAGATACCCTGCGACGACTTGAGCAGTGGTATGATGTTGAGTTTACCTATAGTTCAAATGCGCTTGAAGGAAACACACTCACACGATCAGAAACAGCTATCGTGCTTGAGAAAGGTATTACAGTTCGTGGAAAACCTCTTAAAGATCATGAAGAGGCTGTCGATCATTTTGAAGCAATTAAATTTGTTAGGGATTTAGTTAAAGATCCCAGGCCCATTTCCGAAAAGGATGTTTGCGACATTCACCGTCTGGTGGTGGCTAAAACGCAAAGTGATCAAGCAGGTCAATATTCTAGATTCGAGCGTCGTATCGCGGGATCACAAGTAAAACTTGCCAACCCAGAGGGAATACCTTCTCTGATGGGCGATTTTGGTCAGTGGTTGAGCCAAGCAGATTCAACGCCAGATAACGCGATTGAAGCGCATCTTAAACTTGTAACGATACATCCTTTTTCTGATGGAAATGGCCGTACAGCTAGACTCTTGATGAATTTAAAGCTCATGCGAGGGGGATACCCTCCTATTATCATCCACCCAGAGCATCGGCCAGATTATATTGACAGTTTGGAGAAGGCACAGCTTTCAGGTGACAATACTGATTTTAGATATTTTCTTCTGGATAGATTGGAAAGCTCATTGGATGAATATTTAGGTTTTTTTCAAAAGAGGTAAATGGTTGGATTTTAAGGTCTACCTGGATAAAAAGTAATGACGTGCCCTGTTGTTTTGTTAAATACAATAACGAGTTTTGAAGTTTCTACAGCTTTACCTTGCTTATCAATCGATTTGCCAACCTTTCTATTTGGTAAAATTTTTTCAAGCAAGGCTACATCTTCGTTGATATCAAATAAATCTCCATTTAGAAAGGTTGGATTGTGTCTACGGCAACTGTGTTCAGCGCTTTGAAGTGTAATGACTAAAGAGGGTATTTTCCATTGTTGGATTTGTTGCTTAAGAGGGTTATTTGAATCTAGTTGTTCACCAGGGTATAATGTCCGGTTAAAAATATTCTTGCCAAAGCGTATTGTTTTTAGAGCGGGATATTTTTTTTGAACCAGTGTCCACTCTTCAGGGTTGAATACTTTTAAAACTTCCTGACGAAATTCTGGATTATCTTCACGTTTAACACCAATACTGCCGGCAGTTGAATCGTCAGATGAGCAGGCTTGGCTACTGGAATTTCCCGCAGTGATAGAAACAGGTTTAGGAGCAATAAAAATAGTATTACTCTTAAGATTGATAATTGAGCTGAATTGGATTATCGTTTCATTTAGGAAGAAAGAGCACATATGACTGATAAGGCGAGACAATATAAACCATCAACTGTTCGAAGATTGGACACTTTATCTGGTAATGAATGCGCCGCACCTGATTGTAATAAACCATTAGTTGCAAGAGACAAAACATCTATCGTGAGTAAAATATGTCATATTGAAGCTGCTAGCAGCAATGGTCCAAGATTTAATCCAGACATGGATGATGATGATAGAAGGCACTATAACAATCTAATATTATTGTGTGATGAATGTCATTCTATTATAGACAACAAAGAAAATGAGAATGAATACCCTGTAGATTTACTGAAAGAATGGAAATTGCTTCATGAAACCAAACAACTTGAAAGGCTAAACAATAAAAGTTCTCTTTTAAAACTGGCCATCAACGCTATTGCCAATGCTGATTTTGATGATGTCACTGACATTAACATGAAAAGTTCAAACGTTTTTGATATTCAAGATAAAATAGATCATAATTGCATCGTAAGGAATAAATTCTTAATTGAAGATTACAAAATATACTACACAAAAATTGCTACATTATATAGCGAGCTTGAATCACAAGGATCGTTTAAAAAAGAAAATCTTTTGAGAAACATTCGTAAAATATATTTAAAAACAAAGGGCAAGTATGTAGATGCACATACCAACTCACTCCAATGTGTCAAAAAAAATGCAGACAATATAATAGAAGATATAGAAGAAAAGTTATTAAACTCATGTGATATACATCAATCATCGGTACAAGAAGATATATCTTTCGGAATATCTGTTGTGATGGTAGATGCTTTTATGAGATGCAAAATATTAGAGGTTCCACCAAAGCCATGATAGTAGATAGTGATACTCATCCAAAAAATAAGATTTACTATTGGGGAGCTTTAGTAATTGAAGTGCTACGCAAAAAAGATAGTCGTGATGCTGATTATTTCGCTGTATATGAAGAAATAAAAAATGATCATAATATTTCTGTGGAAGTATTTTCGCTAACGCTAGACTGGCTTTTTATTATAGGCGTCATTGATAATAAAAATGGCTGTATAAAGAAATGTTTCTAAAGAGTCTAAAAATAGAAAAAAACTCTGCTCTCATTAGAGAAATATCCTTTCGTAAGGGTATTAATCTGGTGGTTGACGAAACGAAGACAAAAGACAAAAAAGAATCTGGCAACAATGTAGGAAAGACAACTCTACTTCGATTGATTGATTTTTGCTTAGGTAATGATGGTAAGAATATTTACCGTGATCCTGAGTTTAAAAGCAAGAGTAATGCAACTATCGAAAGATTTTTAACTGAAAATAATATTATTGTTACTCTTGTCCTGAAAAATGATCTAGATATTGATGATTCAAAAGAGATAAAAATAGTCAGAAATTTTCTATCTAGGAAGGAAAAGATTCTTGAGATTAATGATGAAAAGGTTCAAACGCAGCACTTTCATAGCAAATTGAAAGAATATATTTTTAACTCTTCTGTAAACAAGCCATCTTTTCGTCAAATAATTGCCAAAAATATTAGAGACGAAAAGAATCGATTAATTAACACAGTAAAAGTGCTACACCCATCCACTAGGCATGAAGAATATGAAGCTGTTTATTTATTTTGGCTAGGTATAGACCTTGATGTAGCGGATAGAAAACAACGTCTCTTTACTCAAAGAAAAATTGAGGAAGATTTGCAGAAAAGATTGAAGAAGGAGAACACGTTATCTCAGGTTAAGCAATCACTGTTATTAATAAACCAGATGATCGAAGAGATAGAAACTAGAAAGAAAGCGTTCAACCTTAACGAAAATTATGAAGTGGATGTTAACAGTTTAAATAAAATCAAGTCCTCTATTAATAGAATATCTGCAAAACTTGGTCGGCTAGAACTTAGAAAAGAACTGATTAATGAAAGCGCATTAGGATTAGATCAAGAGCTTTCTCAATTGAATACTTCCAAGATAAGAAGATTATATGATGAAGCAAAATCGTTAATACCTGACATACAGAAAACTTTTGAGGAAACATTATCATTTCACAATGGGATGATAATGGAAAAGAAAAAATACATTACCAAAGAGATACCTTCGTTAGATTTAGAAATAAAGGAAACACAGGTTGAGCTAAACCAACTTATTTCTAAAGAAAAAGAGCTGACAGAAAGATTACAAAAATCTGGTGCAATGGAAGAGTATGAAGAACTAATCTTAGAGTTGAACGAAGCATATGAAAAAAAAGGGACTCTAGAAGAACAAAAAAGATTGTGGGAAAGCAGTATTGAGAAACACTCTTTGTTTGAGAAAGAGTTAAAGGAAATAGATGATGGAATATCATCATTAGATGATACTATTCAGACTAGGGTTTCTGAGTTCAATAAATTTTTCTCAAGCATCTCAAGTAAGTTGTATGGAGAGAAATTCGTTTTAAGTGCAGACAAAAATGATAAAGGATATGAGTTGAATATTACTAGCCTGCTTGGCAACCCCGGTACTGGGAAGAAGAAAGGCGAGATGGCCGCGTTTGACTTATCGTATATACAATTTGCAGATAAGTTGGGCATAGATTGTTTGCACTTTGTGCTTCAGGATCAAATCGAAAATATACATGACAATCAAATAACGAACATCTTAACTGGAGTAGTAGAAAAAGTAAACTGCCAGTATGTATTATCTGTGCTGAGAGACAAGCTGCCTGAGGATATCGATGTCTCCAAGTATGAAATACTATCCCTTTCTCAAGACGATAAGCTATTCAAAATTTAACCACCCAAAAGGGAAGATTTTTGACTGCCCTACAGTTGGATGATTTACGGACAAACCAAAGGTTAATTTCTTAAGGAAGTTAATTTTTTGAGAAAAGTTAATCAATAGTTATGACAATAAAAAATTAGGTTGGTTATGTCTCAGAGCCATCTTTTTTAGTATGGAGTAGCTTTATATCGCACTTCTACTCAGATAGTTCAGCACAGCTACAATAGAACCGATAATACCAAAAATAATTCCAGTTGTTACCAGCCACTTTGGTACATTATTTGTGCTTATTCCATAATTACTATTACTTAGTTTTTCCTCTTTGGAGATTTTACTCCACTCATGTATTCTTACTATTCTGTCTATAGTATATGGATCATAGGTGTTCGGGATTTTTTTGACCTAAATTAGAGCGTTATTTAAGCAAAAAAATTATTTTTGCTTAAATTTTATTCTCAAAAAGCCTGGTGCTCTTGAAATACCCTATTATTTAAGGGTCTATGGTGGATACTGAAACATGAGACTTTATAAAAATATTTTCAGTCTCCAATTTAAATAGTTGAGCAAAGTAACCCATTAGCAGCATTTTTAGGGCAAAATTTTTATCCTATTGATTTTAAACTAAAAAAAATCCCGAACACCTATGGTTGAGTAATCTATTTATAGAATCTCTAATTTCATTGAGCCTGTTTACATCAATGATTGAAAGTTCACGAAGGTTATTTCCAGTATATTGTATACTGCCCACATTACCCATAATTTATCTCCACTAACAAAACTTTAAACTAAGATATCTGATATCGTCACTTTTAAATTCGAGACCAAATAGCAGCAGTATAAACACTCCATAAAACTGGGAAAACTATAGCTAATGATACCCCAGCAATAGCGCCGCTATAGTATCTTCTGTTCTCTGGAATTATTTCGATAAATTTTGAACTTTGATTATCCAGGCCAAAAATTCTATTGACTCTGTGGAATGATCCTATGGCTTGATTGCGTAAAGAGTTGTCTTCAGTAGAGGTTACTTTGTATAAGGAGATAGCTGATGGAAGTAATATAAATAAACTAGACAATGCTGCTGAAATAGCTATTCCAGTTCTTACTACATTTTGGCTTAACTTGTTTTCAAAGCTTTCATCGTCAATTAGAGATAGGATTTCAGCAAATCCAAAATTAATAGCTGCAACTGCTGTCATACGGCTATAAAAACGATTGTTCTCGGAATCTATTTTTCCGGTGATTTGCTCGTTTATCTTTGTGGCTGTATTAGAAGCTATTTCCATTTTTTCTATGGCCAAATCAAAACAGATTTGTGCTTCTTTAATTCTTTTAAAAGATTTTTTCATTACTTTTAGGTCTTGTATGGCGTCTTTGTCCCCATCATTGTTATTTTGTTTTTGATGTTCAAACATTAATAAATGATCCACCATATTATTTACATTTTCCATATAAGTACTCATTGCAAGACTATCCATATTAGTCTCTAAGAGAGTATCACTTAGCTGAACTCTTATGGCATCAGTTCTTATCAAATCCAAACCAATAGCTATATTTCCGTGTCTTCTTGTCAGTTCATCATATGAAAATACTTTTCCAATATTTGAGATAATCAAGTATTAATCCTCCTAATTTTAATTGTTCAATAAGAAAAAGAAATGAGGTAAGCATTTATATTAGCGGGCTATACTACAATATGATAAATGGATTGTGAACAATATTGCTTAAATTTGATTGCTCTATCAAACTGTCCGTGAGAGGAAGTTTAATACTGAATTTTAAATACAGGGCTGTCTTCAAGTCGAGATTGACGACGGTCATACAAGCGTGTTGTTGCAATGTTACTATGGCCAAGCATTTCCTGCACCTTGGCAATATCCGCCTCATGCTCAAGCGAGTTAGTGGCAGCTGTGGTGCTGCGCATCGCATGCGGCCCAAACAGGTTTTTGACCTCATCAAGCAAACTGATTTTTTTACCATATTCTCGAATAAGTTTATAGATCGCATCCGGGTGCAAGGCTTTATCCAGCGCACCCGAAGTATTGTTTTTATGGGTCGAAACAACGCCCCAGGATAATCATCACTGTGACCCGCCAGCAATAAATACGGCTCTTCCGGATTTGCTGTGGTTTTAAATTAGAATGTATTTTGTACAATGGCCAAAAACCTTTAAAACATGGGTATTTGAAATATATCAGTCTGGCTCGGGGATCTAGCATTGGGTAAAACCACGGCAAATCCGGAAGAGCCATAAAGCCCCATCAAACCTTCCTTTGATGAAATTTTGATTTTTGAGATGAGTTTGTGTGACAAAAAAGATTATATGAGATCTTTTAGAAGAAACACTTTTTCTGAAAACAAACTTTTATCTTTATTTGTATCCACAATATTATATTTAACGGCAAAGCCATATTTTACATACTCTTTCATTGCTTTAGCTTTGGTCACACCTTTAAAGTCGAGATGAGACCATTCTATAGGAAAATACTTTATTCTAGGCCTATTACTTGCTACCAGTGAAGATTTAGGAGAAAGCTCTATATTAAAACTTTTTGATGCTATTTTAGTTTTATAGTAAAAGGATATATTACCAATTTTGACGAAATTATTGGTTTTATTTGTTAACCCTATATTTGTTCCATCAAAAATTAGTTCTATATTTTTATCCTGTAAGATTAGCTTCTTTGGAAGAAGACGTGGGAATCTTTGAGATTCCACAGTAGCATGTACAGTGCCAGTCAATTGATTATTTTCAAATTTAAATATAGGGGGACATTTTAATTTAAAAACAAAAGCTTTTGAGGAAGAAACACATTTTACATTTACTTCTCCAGTCAGCTTCTCCCATTGATTAAACAAACTGATTTTTTCGTTCCTTAACACCATAAGAAAATCATTAATATTCGTTGATGATACATCAATTTTTGGCAAGTGGTTTTTTTGCACATTAATTTTTTCCCTAAAATCTATTTGATTTTCAAAAAATCCAGAATCATCTTTAGTTATTATTTTGATATCAGGCAAACCAGACGAAGAAATGAGCTTACTGTCATAATTTATCTGATACTTGTAATATTTTTCTTCTATATACTTTATTTCTTTTATAATTTCAGAGATGGTATTTCTATCTATTCTCTCAAAAGCTTTATTATAGGCTTTTTTAAATTTATCATCATTAAATTGAATTTGATTATGAACTCCTCCAGCCCCACCAGTTATGATAATACTAAATGCTGTGGAAGACTTATTAACCTTTTTTTCATAAAATAAATCTTCTCTTGTTTTGGATATATTTTTGCAATTAGAGCCATGAAGACCGTCTAAAAGTGCTCCTGTTCCACAATCTATTTTTTTAGATGTGTCCCAAATAGGATGACCTGTTGATAAGTTTACCCAAGGCATATCCTTATCTGGAAGCTTGGTTTGGTATGCGGCAAATCTATAGTTACCATTGCTTTTTTGCAATAAGCCATAAATAAGTACGTCTACGGAATAATTTTCAGTAGAATTATTTTTCTCATTCTTCGTAGTTGCACAACAGCATAAAAGTAAACTTGATAGAAGTATCAGTGATTGTTTATACAGATAACTCATTTAAAAGCCTCAGTTTATGCGCAAATATTGGTCGCTATGCAAAGTGAAAAAGATAGATTATATCCCAACTATAAAATATTCGATATCTATCCCATCAAACGACCGTTTTATGGAACAGATGCGCCCTACCCTGAAATCAGAGTACAAATGGCCGATTTCTGTCCTGTTTTGTTGTCTCATAAAACAAAATCTCATAAACTTAGATCTTGTGTTTCTAATTGAAACAGCTATGATTGTGTAACATAATTTTTGATCACTTAAGCAGGGTAAGCATTGTGCCAATTTATGGATACGCTCGAGTTAGCACAGATGACCAAGAATTATACTTGCAGATTGATGACCTCAAGGAAGCAGGATGCGATGAGGCCAATATCTTTTCTGAAAAAGTCTCTGGCGTAAGAGCCGACCGTCCTGCCCTTGATGCTTGCATCTCCAAGCTTAAAAAAGGTGATACCCTGCTGGTTTGGCGATTAGATCGTCTTGGCAGGTCTATGCCACATCTGGTTACTCTAATTGAAGAACTGCGCGAGTGCGGTGTTGGTTTCCGATCCATTTGCGATGGCGTTATTGATACCACTACAGCAAGTGGAGAACTTGTTTTCAATATTTTCTCGTCTCTGGCTCAGTTTGAACGCCGATTAACGCAGGAACGAACTCGTGCTGGATTAAAAGCTGCAAGAGCAAGAGGCAAAACTGGAGGACGTAAGCCGATCACTGCTGATGACCTACGTGTCAAAATGGCAAAGCGGTTATATGAAGATAAAGGACTTGAAATTAAAGCAATTTGTAAACAAATGCAGATATCACGTAGCACGTTATATCGTTTGGTTAATATAAAGGAAAGGCAGTTATGCTCGTAGTAAAAACGCTTTTCAAATTTTTGTATGGTGAATGAGAAATGCCAAATATTAATCATGAAATTATAAAATGGGCTCGTGAAACTTCTAATCTTACTATAGAAATATCAGCTCAAAAACTTCAAATTCAAGACGGGAAAACAGCAACTGCTGCGGAAAAACTGATGGCGTATGAAGATGGTTCTGTTTCTCCATCAAGAAGTATGCTACTTAGAATGTCCAAACTTTACCGACGCCCACTTTTGACGTTTTATCTTGATAAACCTCCAATAATTGGCGATCGAGGCGAAGATTTTCGAACTTTGCCAGAGGAAGTAGCAATTGAAGAAAATGCTCAGGTGGATGCTTTAATAAGAGATATAAAAGCTCGACAGAGTCTCGTTCGTGATACGTTAATCGATGAAGATGAAGGTGAATACTTAGATTTCGTTGATAAACATACAGCTGACGAAAGTGTTCAAGAAATTACTCAAACACTTAGAAATACTTTACAACTTGATATGGATGATTTTCGTTCATTGCCGACTTATGGGGATGCATTTAAGCTCATCAGAAACCACGCAGAAGCAGCAGGTATATTTGTACTTTTGCAGGGAAACTTGGGGTCATACCACTCCAATATAAGTGTTACAGCCTTTAGAGGGTTTGCACTATCAGATAAAATTGTACCGTTCATCATTATAAATGACCTCGATGCCAAATCTGCATGGACATTTACGCTTTTGCACGAAATGGCACATATTGCATTAGGTCAAACAGGCATTAGTGGTGCTTTCATGGAAAGAAAAATTGAAAAGTTTTGTAATGATGTAGCGAGTGAGTTTTTATTGCCAAAGGAAGAGTTTAATAATTTCACTCTTCCCGAAATTGATGTTGAAGACATCGCTGAAAGAGTTAGTGGATACGCGTTTTCCAAAAAAATAAGCAGTTCTCACGTAGTTTACAGGCTCTACCGTAGAGGGGACATAGATAAAAAGACTTGGGAGAAGTTGCGAGATTATTATCATACCCAGTGGGTTGAAAAAAAACGAAGAGAAAAAGCCAAAAATAAAGAAAAAAATAGTGGACCGAGCGCATATGTAATAAAAAAATATAAGCTCGGTGCTTTGGTAAGTCTTGTTGAGAGATTTACTTATTCTGGCGCTATTAGTACCACTAAAGTTGGTATGCTTCTTAATGTAAAACCATTAAAGGTTCATCGTTTGTTTGAATCTAGCCAGTTAGCTTAAGGAGATAATCTTGCTATATCTTCTTGATGCAAACACATTAATAGACGCGAAAAGAGACTACTATCCAATAGGCAGTGTACCCGAGTTTTGGGATTGGCTGATACATCATGGCCAAAAAAATAACATAAAAATCCCTATAGAAATCTATGAAGAATTTTCTGATACAAAAAATCAAGACGGAGCAAAGGACTCACTGGCAAGCTGGGCTGAACGTAGTGAAGTTCGAGAAGCATTACTATTTGATGAAGATGCTGAGCAAGATTTGGTTGCTAGAATTACATACGGTGGATATGCGCCTAATCCAACAGATGATGAAATCGTAAAAATTGGAAGAGACCCGTTTTTAATATCATATTTAAAATGTTTAGGGAGCTTAATTTTAGTACCAACTGGAATAGATAAAAAATTAAAGGAACATTTTTCGACTACCCAAAAGGGAACGGTTTTGGGATAGTTAACATTTTAAAGGGATTAACTTTTTGAGAAAAGTTAATCAATGCTTATGGAAAATTAAATTTTGGTCTGAACTGCCCCAAATCATCGCATGGACTGTATTACTCCGTAAACCGTATCTACTGTAGTTTTCAAATCATAAAATAGTACTTAAGAAGTTAAGTGATATTATGAAACACGCAGTGTTTTTTCATTTATAGAGATAAAGTAAATGTTGTGTTAGTTGATGGGGAATGAGTACGTAATAATTTTAACTTTTTGAAATTATATGATGTATTATAAAAGGATAAAAAATAGTGAAAGATAAAAAATAATCAAGTATTAACCTTGTATAAGGTTCGCTACAGTAAGTTAAATTGTGTAGAGTTGGGTGTTTTTTTGATCTTTACAGCCCTGACAAAATATAAGCAGCCTAATAAAATAGTGGAAAATATTATGAGTATTCGTCAGCTTAATTGCTTAATTTTATTGTTAATAATATCGTTGGTGAACAGATCTGCTTTTGCCTTTGATGATGACAGTGATAAGCACGGGATGTTTGTGTTAGAACAAATGCTTTCTGAGCTTGATGACTTAGAAGATGATGAAATTGCGTATTCAGTTAATACGGGGATCACTGAGAAAGATTTTACCTTGTTTGAAACAGGTCAAGTGAGGCCCTTGGCTTTATCCAATAATGGCCAATTACTGTATGCTTTAAATACTCCGGATAATCGAGTAGAAATTTATAAGATTCGTGTTCGACGAGGCAAAGTCAAATTAAAACATTTAAGTAGTGTATTTGTGGGTTTGGAACCTACGGCGTTGGCCCTCAATCACAATAATAAAGAGTTGTGGGTAGTGAATCACTTGTCTGATAGTGTCAGTATTGTGGATGTGCGTCAGCCTAGATTTCCGTTTGTGAAAGAAACGCTTTTAGTCGGTGATGAACCTAGAGATATTGTTTTTGCTGGTTCCAAAAAAGATAAAGCATTTATTACCAGTGCCCACAGAGGCCAAAATATAGGTTTTGATCCACAGTTAACCACACCCGGTGTTGGTCGGGCTGATGTTTGGGTGTTTCAGGCTAAGCGGCGAGCAAATATAATCAAACCTGTAACTGTAATCACTTTGTTTGCGGATACGCCACGGGCACTTGCTGTATCTCAAGATGGTAGCAAAGTGTATGTAGCTGCTTTTCATTCAGGTAATAGAACGACGGTGATCAATGAGCGTTTGGTTACTAATTTTGGTGGTCTTCCTGCCCCCACTGAAAACGCACAAGCTGTCACAGCACCTGATGCTGGGTTGATTGTAAAGTTTCGTCCACATCCGGATACTGGAGAACAGCATTGGTTGGATGAAGAGAATCGTATTTGGGATGATCAAGTGAATTTTAACTTGCCAGATCGTGATGTGTTTGTCATTGATGCTAACCAAGAGGTTCCCACTCAAGTGTCCAGTATTTCAGGGGTAGGGACAGTGCTTTTTAATATGGTAGTACATCCTCAATCGGGTAAAGTGTATGTGAGTAACACAGAAGCAAGAAATAATGTACGATTTGAAGGTCATAACTTACTTGGGGGCAGATCTACTGTACGTGGCAATATTGCTAGAAATCAGATTTCGATTGTAGATACAGTTGAAGAAAAGGTGTTAGCCAGGCATTTGAATAAGCATATTGATTATGCAAAGGATGGAAATCCAGAAGAAACCGCAAAAAGCTTAGCTTTTCCACTGCAAATGGTGTTTTCACTCAGTGGAGAGGAGCTTTTTGTTGCGGGTTTTGGTTCGGGTAAAATTGTTCGTTATCGAAGTGCAGAGTTGGAAAGTGATCAATTTGAACCGAAACTGGATGACCAAATCAAGCTGTCTGCGGGAGGGCCGACGGGGCTTGCTTATTTAGAGAAGAGAAAGTTGTTGTTTGTTTTAACACGCTTTGATAATGGCATATCAATTGTTAATACTGAGACCATGCGTGAGATCGGTCATGTCCGTATGTTTAATCCAGAACCGCAAAGCATTGTACGGGGCCGTCAATTTCTCTATGATGCGCAGTTAACCTCCAGTCATGGCGATTCTGCTTGTGCCAGTTGTCACGTGTTTGGTGACACTGACAGTTTGGCATGGGACTTGGGTGATCCTGATGGTTTTGTACAGGACAATCCAGGACCTTTTGTTGTACCTTTGTCTTTTTTCCCAGGGGCGCCAGATCCAGATTTGCATCCAATGAAAGGGCCGATGGCGACTCAAAGCTTGCGTGGTATGGCCAATCATGGGTCCATGCATTGGCGTGGGGATCGACGTGAAAATCCAGATAATCCCAGTGTACAACCTGATTTGGGTGCATTTAATGAGCAGGCGGCTTTTGAAGCATTTAATGTTGCCTTTCCTGGCTTGTTAGGGCGTGCTAGCCCGTTGTCTGCTGAACAAATTAAGCAATTTGCTGATTTTGCACTGCAAATCACTTACCCGCCTAACCCAATTCGTAACTTAGATAACAGTTTGACTTTGGATCAACAAGCCGGACGAGATTTTTATTTCAATACTTTACCAGATGGAACGCCGATTCCGAGTGATACAACCAATAACTGTAATGGCTGTCATGTGCTTGATCTTGATGGCAATCGTGAGCACGATGTGTTTCGTCCGGGCTTTTTTGGGACAGACGGTCGTTTTTCCTTTGAAAGTGAGCCACAAATGATGAAAGTGCCTCATTTAAGAAATATGTATCAAAAGATTGGTATGTTTGGTATGAGTTCAACGTGGGCTTTACCCATTGATGGGCTGATACCAAGGTTGTCTTTTTTACCGGCGCCGTTGAACAATGATGAGCACATGGGTGACCAAATTAGAGGGTTTGGATTTACCCATGATGGTTCGGTGGATAGCTTGTTTCGATTTTTTGGAGCGAATGTGTTTGTTCAAAGAGGCGCAGATTCCGCTTTTCCAAACCCAGGTGGTATTCCCGCTGATGAGCAAGGGCTTTTACTGCGTAGACAACTGGAAAGTTTTATATTGGCTTTTGATTCTAATTTAGCCCCAATTGTTGGTCAGCAGATTACATTGAATAAAAAAAGCACTAAAGAGCAGATACAGAGAGTGAGATTGATGCAAGCACGAGCAAAACAAGGGGAAAACGATGTGATTGCTAAAGTACGCATTGGACCTTTGATGGTGGGTTTGTTGTATGAGCCTAATCAACGGGTTTATATGTTAAGGCCTAATGGTGTTTGGCGGTTGAGGCTCAAGCGATTGATTAAAGTAGCAAGGGCGTATCCAGTGACGTTTACCTCGGTTCCATTAAAACAGGGCTTAAGAATGGGCCTGGATCGTGAGCTGGATGGCCAGATTGATCTGTATACTCAAAGGGATGGTGATAATTTCTATTGATTTATTAGTGGTTTCTCTATGCTATATGATTTAATTAAGGTGTTATACTACTACCTTTTTTAGATCATGTAAATTTTGCGATAGGATCGAAAAATTGTCATCTATTTGGATTCAAAGGGATTTTGAGGAGATTATTCAACAAATAGCGCAAACTAGGCCTGCTTTGGTGCTAACAGGAGCCAGGCAAACAGGTAAGACTTCGCTATTAAAAAGACTTTTTCCCAGTCATCATTTTGTTTCCTTAGATTTGCCAACGCTTGCTGAGCAAGCAGAGCAGAACCCTCAAATTTTCATCAAAAATCACCCCCCTCCTGTCATTATTGACGAAATTCAGTATGCTCCTAAGCTTTTTCGATATTTAAAAATATTGATTGATGAAAATCGCTCAGGCAAGGGGCAGTTTATTTTAACAGGCTCACAAAAGTTTGAGCTGATGAAGGAAGTTACAGAGTCTTTGGCTGGTCGAGTGGGTATTATTGAATTTGACCCATTGTCGATGCATGAATTGCTCCAGTATGATTCATCTCTTAATGTAGACATGTTGCTTTTGAAAGGGGGGTTCCCTGAACTGTATGCAGAACAATTAGATCCTGCTAGTTTTTACCAATCATATGTGAGTTCTTATCTAGAGCGTGACTTGAGACAGTTGTTAAACGTGGGTCAATTGCGGGATTTTGAACGTTTTTTACGAGCATGTGCACTACGATCTGGGCAGTTGCTAAATAAATCTGATCTTGCCAAAGATGTTGGTATCAGTCCATCTACAGCTAACCAATGGTTGTCGGCATTAGATGCAGCGAATCAGGTTAAATTACTTGAGCCTTGGTTTTCGAATCAAGGTAAACGTATGGTTAAAACTCCAAAGCTTTATTTGTGTGACACTGGTTTATTATGTTTTCTTTTGAATATTCAGACAGAGTCTGAGTTGCACCGATCACCTATGATTGGTCAAATTTGGGAAACTTTTGTGTTTTCACAGATACGAATGCGTTTAAATCTTTTAGGGCGATATCGTAATCTTTTCTTTTGGCGAGATAGAGCAAAAGAAGTGGATTTCCTGTATCACCAGGGAGGTCAGTATTTGCTTGGTGAAGTTAAATTTACGAGCCATCCTGACAGAAGTCACTTAAATGGAATTAAATATGTCGAGTCGGTTTTAGGTAAAGAAAATATTTTAGGAAGTTATTTATTTTCAAGGGCAGAGCAGCAGTTTTCAGTAGAGAAAAATATTATTAATCTTCCCCTTCAAGCTATCAATACACTATTCTGATGACGCAAGGCGTTAGAAATAAAACAGGACGAGACAATGTATCTTGGTTTGGCGTGAATTGAACAATTCTATGCTGTTTCATGACTCAATCTAGGCTCAACAAGACTGACAATACGTTTTCTGATATCAATTGATAATGGTGCCGGCATTTTTGATCATTATTGCGTTATTTATTAACATAAAAGGCATTATAACATCTTGTCTTATATGAAATTCGCTATAGGTGAGTTTAGAAGTGATTATAAATCATACAGTTTGTTTATCTGATGAGTTGAGGGATTGATTGATAATCTGTATACTCCAGCCAAATGAGTTTACAGTGTTTGTAGACTTTTTTAAATTATTTTATTTGAAATCAATAATTTGAGTGCATTTTGTATCGGGAATTGCTGGAAATAAGAACGGGTGAATGGATCATCATGAGAAGAAAAATCTTTGGCAATGAAAATGCTGAACGTGACAAGCTCTTGGAGACTTGCAAAGTTTCACGTGGAGTGACTATGGAATCTATGCCAATTCTTATTGGACGATGGGGAACGGGAAAAACCGCAATACTATTGATGCGGCATCGAAAGCTCGAAGAAGTTTTAAAAAGCATTGATCCTGAACTATCACGAATTTGGTATATAAGTGAGCACTCATTAGATATGCATGCACTCGTCAAGCTTAATACCGAAACTGAAGACCAAATACTTTTTACTCGTGCTTTGCAAAACCTTTGGAAGGGAGAAGTTTACCGGAGATATTGTAATTTACTGCAAGCGTTAAGAAATACATATAAAAATAACCAAGGCAGTCATTGGAAATTTATCGAAAAAATTGGTAATAAAGGGTATCTACAAACCACTATATGGAAAAATGTTCCATTGGCACTAAAACTGGTGTCGCCGGACTTAACTGAATCCATAGATGATGCTTCTAAAGAGTTGGGGAAAATTTTCACTGAACAGTGCGCGATAAATGTACGTCGTTGCCTTAGAGATATTGAACAAGATGAATTAAGGCCAAGTATCGCTATAGAACCGATTGAAACACCTCATTCTGAACTAGAGCACAAAGCTAAGTTGGGAGAAAGCATTGTTACTGCTTTAATGAATGTACTTCGTAGTGATTTTGAGCCATATGAAGATTGTGATATTGACGTTAGTATTTCTATACCATGGCATCGCTACAAGGGAAATAAACTTGATTTCCCGCAAAAGCTTATACAATATCGTGGTTTTGTTTTTTGGAAGAAAAATCTCTTACGAGAGTTTATAAATAAGCGTATTGAATTCGAATTTCAGCGTGTAAATAGAAAATTTCAGCCTAGGCGAGGTAGAGATGCATGGGTTGAACTGTTCGGAAAGAGTATCGAGACCAAATGGCAAGGTAGAAAAATACGAGAAGATTCATTTGACTATTTTCTACGGCATACTCATCACAGACCACGAGATTTACAACGTTTGGCAAGAGTGTCAGTACTCTACCAAGCTGATACACTGGGGATTGAGCCTGACGACGTATTAGCGGGAAGAAAGTCAACGTCAACACCTTATGTAACCCAAAATAGCATTCGTGATGCAATCAAATCTGAAGGCCAGTCATCTACTGAAGAGCTGATTACAGAAGCTTCTAGGCGATATCCTGCGATTTCAAAACTAGTACCCAAAATGGTAGGAATGACTGTTCCGTTTAATGAAGCTTATCTTAAAAAGCGTCTTACTGATGAGCCAGTCGTTTTGAATGGTGAGGAGATAGATTACAATACAGCATTTACACAGCTTTGGCATTCTGGAATCATTGGAGTATCAGTGAGCGGCATTACAATTAATCAAAAAAAACGATTGGTTGCCAATATGGATGAAAACATCTTCATTACGTACAAGCTACCGGATGGGAAAAGTCTAATGTGTGGCCATTGGTTTGAATATCTGTGGCATGGGGATGATCCGTCTGACATCCTCAACCAACTTCGAACTCATGGTCTGCAAGATCAGGCAAAGTTGGTAATTCATCCTAGAACGTTTGAGTATTTAGCACCACGCGAAATTGATTCGCCTCATCCTATAGGAACATGACTTAATGATTGATGTTCATAACACATTTTCCCCGGGCCAAGAAATAATGAGTCCTGAAAAATTCGCGGGGAGAAAAGTAAATATCGCGCAAGCGATTCGTGCCCTTTGTCGACCAGGTACGAGTATTTTGGTTTATGGAGAACGAGGTGTTGGAAAAACTTCGTTTGTCGAAATGGTTAAGCTGCTTGCTCAAGGTCAGATCGAACTTCTTTATAAACATGACTTGAAAAGCTTAATGCCAGTTGGAGGTTTTCAATATAAGGTTGTTTCTGTCGAATGTGATGAAGCTGTTGAAACAACCGAAGATGTGTTGCAACGATTACTCACTTCTCCTGAAGGCTTCTCTAGCTTAGTTAGTAGTAGAATAACGAAGCTAGAGTACACGCAAAAGGAATCTATCGGGATTTCTTTATTGAAAAAGTTATTTACATATTCTTTGTCGACTGACGACAAATTTACCTTTGAGCAATTCAAAGAAGAAAGCATTTTTGAATTGTTCACTAATGTTGTTCAATCTGTATGTGGGTCTATCTTAACGCAAAAGGAAGGTTTGCTCATCGTAATCGATGAATTCGATCGCGTAAAAGAAAAGCAAAAAATTTCTTCTTTAATTAAAACGCTTTCTAAAAATCGTGTGAAATTTTTAATATCTGGAATTGCTACAACATATTTTCAGCTTATTCATGATCATGCATCTATTGAGCGTCAATTGTACCTAGGGAAAATAAATATAAAACCAATGACAGAAGATGAAATAAAAATGCTGTTTAAATTGGCTGAAGAACACAACCATAATGATATAAGGTTTCAGAGTGCTCTGGTGAGAGATATTGGAGCAAAGTCTTTTGGTTTTCCTTATTATGTACAATTGTTTGGCCAATTGGCACTAGACCAATACATAGAGATTTATGCTCTAAATTCAAAAGGTACAGTTACATCTAGCAATTTTCAGGAAGGGCTACGTAACTTTACGTATCTAGAGCCAAAACTAGAGAAAACTTATATCGATATTTTAGGTAATGATCCTGCAAGAGAGTTAATGATAAAGGGAATGGCTAATCTCACTTCTAAGGAGATTAGACAGTCTGAAGTATTCAAATATTGTGTTAAGCGAGGGTTAACGAACCCCAAGCAGACACTGGCAACTCTTCTTGGTTTCAAAGATCCTGAAGTCTTGCGGCGACTTGATAAAGAGCGGATTACGTTTAATAATCCGTTATTTCGTATCTTTGCTTCAGCCAGAGAGCCAGAGTTTTTGAATCATGACCCTCAGCGTGGTTTAATTATTGGCTAATTTGGGGTTAATTGAGGTCCTTGCAGCGATGGTTGGAGTATAACTTTGGGGTAACTCTATTGTATAACTGTGAAGTGCGCAATAAAGCTAACCTACATCGATAATCGTATTCAATCATTAAAAGATAAGGATGACTATCGAACACAGCAATTTATTAATCTCTACGGCCATAAGCATTATGAAAATGTCCTTAGTTGGTTTTATCGGGCAAAGAAAGAATTTAATTAGTAGTAAGCAATAAGCATGAAGTTAGATTCAATGAAAATCAGAGCTGTACCAACCAATATTATTACTGGATTTCTAGGGGTAGGAAAGACTTCCGCTATATTACATCTACTAAAAAATAAGCCTGTAGATGAACGATGGGCAGTTTTAGTTAATGAATTTGGCGAAATAGGTGTCGATGGTAGTCTATTTGAAAGTCAATACCCTCAAAGTAAAGGTGTTTTTGTTCGAGAGGTACCAGGGGGGTGTATGTGTTGTGCAGCTGGACTACCGATGCAAGTTGCTCTCAATCATCTACTTAGTCAAGCCAAACCCAATAGATTACTGATTGAACCCACAGGACTTGGGCATCCCAAAGAAGTACTTCAAGTGCTCTCCACTGAGCATTATCAGGAAACTCTGTCTCTAAAAAAAATACTGACACTAGTAGATGCTCGCAAACTTAATGATGAACGTTATATAAGGCATGAAACCTTTAACCAACAAATTGCTATAGCTGATGTTGTTATCGGAAATAAGCTAGACTTATACGATGAGAAAGATAAAGCTAACTTAGCGTCTTATGTAAAAGAGCTCGGTCAATCATATGCAGAAGTTTTATGTTCGAACCATGGTCAAATCCCTTTATCTGTATTAAATGGATCGACTTCTATAAGATTATCTGAAGCTAAACATTTTTCCGACAATATACAATATGAAACCCAACTTTCCAGTAGCGATATTCCTGTGAGCGGCTTTATTCAAGCAGTAAACGAAGGCGAAGGGTTTAGGAGCATTGGTTGGAGGTTTTCACCAGAGAAGATATTCAATCATGGTAAGTTGCTCACATTCATGAACGACCTACAAGCAGAGCGAATGAAAGCTGTATGTATTACAGATAAGGGTGTGTTTTGTTATAATTTGACACAAGATACTTTGACCGAATTAGAAATTGACGATTGTGTGGAAAGCCGAATAGAAATTATATCTGAAAATTTGGATAGTGGCCTAAATGCTTGCCTGATGGATTGCCTTAATTAGTAGTTTATTCTTCTGTATAGCCTTCAAAGGATTGCATTTGCATTGAGTAAGCTGCTGTTGCCAGGTTGTTTGTTATCAGTGAGGTTTTGAGAATACCTGAAATCCAAAAGGGATCATACAGAACGTCAAGCTTAAAACCTTCGGGATAAGTGACATAGATAATTTGATTTGGAGGCGGTGGTGGCATGTGGATACAAGCACCAAAAAAAGGTACTAGAAAAAACTCTGTGATGGTTTGATCATCATCAAACTCTAAGGGAACGATAAAACCGGGAATACGGACAGGTTGGTCATGCATTTCAGGGATTATGCGAGTGGAAACTAACGCTTGTTGATACTCATCATTGCTGGCATCCGTAATTGTATTTTGTAGTTGGTTGCTAATCTGGTCTTCTATGGAACCGTCTTCAATTTCGGTAATGTAGCTTGGAGGATTCATTAGTGCATCTATATCCGACTGCGGCAATAAATCGGTCCATTCTATTGTTTTGAAGGCTGATGGGGGTAGGTTCAACTTCACGATATTTCTAGAGTGTGGGCTTTCCTCTTGTTTTAGAAAGCGTTTCTCTTGCTGAGTTGCTCGACTGTTAATATTAGAAGTTTTGTTCTCTATTAAGTCAGCTACATCTGAACCAGAATTATCACAGGCAAATAACAATAGAATTGCTAAAATGACCCAGGAGACTTTTAAATGTTGATTCATCTTTGCATAGACCTAAGGAGGTGTTCAACAATAAATTGGACGTCTAGCACCCAATTTTCAGGCCATCTTTTCCAAAAAATACAAGCTAAAATTCTCAAAATAGCTTGCTATTCCTGCAAATTTTGACTCATATTTTTTGAAAAATCTAACCTAAATCTCGGCGCTAGATGTCCAATTTATTGCTGAACACCTCCTAACTGAGTAAAAATATCAGGGTTTTACTTCTTTATGATACATTGTAACATTTTAGACTTGAAATGTGCTAAAGTTAAGTTTTCGGAATCATTCAATGGCCATAAATCTTTCAAATATTATTTTTCATTATCCGAGCAATACCAAAAAGACTGTTTTAAATATACCTTCCTGGACTGTATCGACAGGCGAACAGTTATTCTTGCATGGTCCATCTGGTAGCGGCAAATCAACACTACTTAGCTTGTTGAGCGGCTTGTTATCTGCAATTGAAGGTGAAATTTCTGTTTTTGATCAACGTTTAGACCAAATGAACAGTAGGCAGCATGACCGTTTTCGTGCAAATTATATAGGGTATGTATTTCAACAATTCAATCTAATTTCATACCTTAATGCCACTGACAATATTCGATTAGCTTGTCAATTTATTCGAAACAAAAATGTAAGAGTTAAGGACATAGAGGCATTGCTTCACGACCTAGGTATTTCTGAAGACCATTGGCAATCCCCTGCTCGAAACTTGAGTATCGGACAGCAACAACGTGTTGCAATCGCACGCGCGCTGATAACAAAACCCCAACTTATCATTGCAGATGAGCCAACGTCATCTCTCGACCAAAGAAATTGTGATCTTTTCATGTCTTTACTCATGAAGAGAGTTTCAGAGAACAACACCACCTTGATCTTTGTAAGCCATGATCTGTCACTTGCTAAGCATTTTGGTCGCATTGAATCTATAAATGACATAAATATTGTAAAGGAGACAGTCTAATGTTTGGGCGTCTCGTTTTAAAAAGCTTGTTCGATCGCAAAGGATCTGTTCTCTTGTCAATGGTTGCGATGACAGTTAGTGTATTTGTATTATTGGGAGTAGAGCATATCCGGCATCAAGCCAAAGAGAGTTTCTCAAATACAGTCTCAGGTGTTGATTTAATCGTTGGCACAAGAACTGGTAGCATCAACCTATTGTTATATTCTGTCTTCAGATTAGGTGCACCCACGAACAATATCAGTTGGAGCTCTTTTAAAGATATCACCTCGGATTCAAATGTTAAGTGGGCCATTCCCATTTCCCTTGGTGATTCGCACAAAGGTTTTCGTGTGATGGGTACAACTATCGATTATTTCAAACACTATCGTTACGGAAAAAAACATAACCTGACTTTCAAACAAGGGATACCATTTGCAGAGATATTCGAGGTCGTGTTGGGTTATAATGTCGCTAAAAAATTAGGGTATCAGTTAGATGACAAATTAGTTTTAGCTCATGGCGTGGTCAGTACTAGCTTTAGTTTGCATGATGACCTTCCTTTTAGAGTCGTTGGAATATTAGCACCCACAGGAACACCTATAGATCAAACTTTACATGTTAGTTTAGAGGGTATAGAGGCTATTCATACCAACTGGAAACAGGGGATTAAAATTGAGAATTCAATTTCTCGAGATAACCTTGCTAGAGCGAATCTTGAACCCAAAAGCATTACTGCTTTTATGTTAGGCCTTAACTCCAGAATTGGAACTTTTAATGTTCAACGATTCATAAATAGTTACTCTAAAGAGCCATTGCTTGCCATTCTACCTGGTGTAGCATTATCTGAGCTCTGGCAAATGGTAGGTATTTTAGAGAACACTTTGCTTTTAATTTCAGTCTTGGTATTTTTTTCAGCGTGTTTGGGTGTCAGCGCAACGCTTTTATCTTCTATGCGTGAGCGTAGACAAGAAATACAGTTACTACGCGTCATTGGAGCACCTCCTATATTTATTTTTTTACTTATAGAATTTGAGGCGCTGCTAATTACTGTGGTGAGTATTATTATAGGGTCAGGGGTGCTCTCAATATTTCTTTTCATTTCAAAAAGTTTTTTGGTTTCAAATTTTGGTTTGCATATTGATGTAAATTTCTTGACTGAAAACGCTATAATCATATGTAGTATTATATTGCTTGCATCTATATGTGTAGCAACAATACCGTCGTATAGCGGTTATTTAAAAGCTACAAATAATTAGTGTTACTATGGAACGAGGACGAAATAAACTCCTGTTTATAGAGTCAGTCGGTGTAGAAAGCTTATCCCATTTTGGCTTTTTTGGGCAGGGATAATTAAACCGTCCAGTTGTTTGAGTTTTTTCATGAAGTCGCTTTTTGTAAGATGGCGATGATTTCCTTCTTGTTTGCCTTGTCCACCATTTCGTGCATGGATGTTTTTATTAGTAAAATTGTTTTTTATGATCACATTCTTGGTTAAAGGAAAACGATATTCTATCGCTCGAGGATAGTCATGCTCTAAATAAATATAATTACCTTCAATCAGAGTGTTAGGGCTGTCCTCTATCACAATACCTGTATCAGCAAAGGGGTCGTTGTTCTTAGAGTGATAGATATAGTTGTTACGTATAACTCCGCCATGATTAGAGAATTTGATATTTTTGTTTTCATTTCTTTTTCTGTTAATTCGCATGCCAAAGCCAATTCCCCTATCAGAATCTATGATAATGTTGTGTTCAACTAAGTTGTCTTGCGTGTTATTCCATAGGTGGATCGCATGTTCGGCCATTCTATGGCCAGGGCTGGCGATGTCTTTGAAAACATTTTGCCGAATTTCCCAATTACGAATACCATGAGCATCAATGCCGCCAATGTAGTGGTTAGGACCGATGCCAGCTGTGTATTGAAAAATGCATTTTTCAATAAGGCCATTATCTGAATGGTGATTTGGCCTGTTTTTTTTGTCATAGCTGACTTTAAGTAACTGTTCATACCCGTCTTGTAAAATGCAATTGCGGATGATGGGGGCATCTGCATTTTTTTCTGATCGTATTTGAATAAGGTGGTTGGCCGTTTCCTTTAAAGTGATGCCATCTAGAACAAAGCCACTGCTAGAAATATCCAATAAGTTTTCAACTTGGGGTGTTTTTCTCATTCCCCTTCCTATTAAAATAACCTGTTTGGGGTCTCTTGATTGAGACAGTAACATGACGTTGGGTTGATCAATGATAATCGTTTGTTTTAATTGATAGATGCCTTGTGAAAAAATGATCGCGGCATTACCTTGGTGTGATTTAATTGAAGTAAGTGCCTGATGCAATTCTTTAACATTAGCAATGTTATAACGTGTGTAAGATGCTGGTATATCAGCTTGGTCGCTATAGTTGTGTAGTGAAGTCAAGATAAGCCAAAATATTGTTGAGAGCACTACAGCTGCTCCATTTGGGTTTTTAACTGTATAGGTGTGGAGGCAGTTCCTTTTAGTTGTTGGAAGAAAAAATCAAAATATTGCTGAAAGCTGTCTAGGAACTGTTGTAGATCCTTTTCGTTTCTAACATAGGGAGTAAACCCAGGTACTAAACTAGGACTATGAAAACTCCAGGTAAACGTTCTAACCCCTTGGCTGTATAAAAATTGTGTTAATTTTATGTGTTCGTGCGCGGTAAAACCCTCCGGCGATAACATCAGTCGATCAACTATCCCCATGCGAGCGAGAATAGCCGGTAGTTTAAATTGGGTCAATTGATCTGCTATATGATATATATGTCTAGAAAAACGGCCCGCAATACCCACGAAGCCGCCGGTAACAGGTATTTCTAATAGGCTTTTGTCGTAATCTAGCCAGCAGGGTTCCGCATGAGTGCGTGAATAATCGGGCCCTCCATCTTTTGTGTAGTCAACAGGAGGGCAAAAAGAAAGGTCAATCTGATAGCCCAGCTCTTTAAGGATTTGAGTTGTATTGGCACCAAAGCCGTATCGGCCTGCTTTGTAAATAACCGGTCTTTGCTTAAAAACACCTTCAATTTTATCCGTTAGCTTTTTCAGCTTTTGCATTTCCAGGTTTTTGGGTAAATTACAAGGATACATGTTGTGATGATTAACGGTTTCATTGAAAGGAGGGTTAACCCAAGGGTGTAGGTGAGCTCCAATTTCACATTTTCCTTTGTTAAATATGTTTTGCAGGGGCGAATACCCTTCAAGCTTATCAACAACTGGGTAATCAACAAGATAACAAGGTTTGATTTCGTATGCATCAAAAATTTCTTGAATCCTGTCGATTTGGGTCATGGCAGATACGTTAGCCTCATCTCGGTTAGGTTCTGAGCTCCAGTCAAACTCCTCTTCTGAATCAACAACCACAATCAACTGGGGTGCTAAATCTTTAGGAAATCGGATAGGTAGAGTGTTAGTTATCGACATGTCTCTTGTATGATTTTTAATCCTTTAAGCAAAAACAACCCAAATCAAGCTACAAAGGATAAGCGTGATTTTTATTAATGTCTAGCTCATACAGCTTATCTGCTTTTATCTCTTGTTATAGTTTAGCAAAGCAGAAGCCACTGTTGATAGTTGTGTTGCCTCTTGTTCTGAACATGTTTGCTTGCAAGGTATGGATAGCGTGACAAGGCTGGCAGAAGCGTTTCGTGTGAAAATACCTTTAAATTGTAATAACTTAGCTTTTGTGTCGTTGGTAGTATTTTGGCCTGAAACGGTATACCAGCGTAACAGTAGACGCTTTTTGCCTGTGGTTAGGTTGCGCAATTCCAAAAATGAGCCTGATGGAGGCTGAGTTGTAAAATCATTCCGTTGTTTGTTTACCCAAGGCTTGATCGTCAAAAAGTTAGCTTCATTAATCAGTTCTTGTCCTTGTTGTTGTCTTTGGTAGTGAAAAATTGAAGCGGTTAGAGTCTTATGTGTGTCATTCTGATAAACAGCTTCTCTTAAGTGACTATGATTTTGGTAGGCTGCGCGCCAATCGGGTTGTTTCTCTGTTTTATGAAATTCGGATAAGGTGTTGGGTAAGGTATGGGTAGACCAAAAGCTGGACTGATAAGGTAATGATTGCCAGCCATAGGTTAATAGGGCTGGTAAACTTAAAAGGCATATAGTGTGTAACCATGGTTTAAGTTGTAGTGTTTGCTGTATCTGATTGCTGGTTTGTATGGGAGGAGTGTCAGTTGTTGTTTTGTTGCTTGATTTCTCAAGACGACGGGCTACCCACAAGATTGGAATGACTACGCCTATATACAAGAACCAGCCAAAGTTGTCGTGGTCCTGTACCAAGGAGCTTTGCATTTTTGAATCGTGTCCTACCCAAATAATGATAAAAATTCGAATCCAGTTAAACAAGATTGAAAGGGCACAGCCGAAGGTCCAAAGTATAAGGGTTTGGGGAAATGAGCGTAAATAAAAGATCCCGTAGATTGATGCTAATGTGCTGGATACCAGTAAGTAACGTAACCCGCTACATCCTCCTGATATTTCAAAACGTCCACTGGGTATAGTAATTTCGATGCCTTCTATGAATGCAGGGATATGGGCCCATTGTAAAAGCCATTTAACAGCCCATGAGGCGAAAGCTTGTAGTGGTGGGTTTAATAAAAACCAAATAGGCAGTGCCCATATGAGCAAGCTAAGACCCAGGAGAAAAGGTAGGGCACGTCTTAAACCAAGCCAAGCCCAATAGGCGCAAGCTAGACTCATGAGGGCTAGAGTTTGGTGCATGGCTTGTATGCCCATCAGGTAACTTAACCCCCATGCCAATGATAACCCTAATAAAGTCAGTGTGGCTAATGCTGATTGGTTTGGGATCAACTGTAAGTACAGTCGTTGCCTATAGACTGTATAAATAGCGGCCAGCGTCAGTAAAGGACCATGACTTAGATCGTGTTCCGTTTGCATCCAAAATTGCCATAAGCTGATCCAGCTGGGCAGATAAATGATAGCTGTGACTAAGACTAGCCCAACAGCCAGGCTGTATTTTTTCGAGGAAGTTTTAATGTGTTGGGAGCTGAACAACAAGAGATTAACCAACGAGACAATGTGTTTTGTTGTGCTTACTGATAGTACTGTAGTATATTACAAACGTTATACAAGGTGCAAGGTGTAATAAAACATGGCGCCGCATAGATGAAACTATGGGTTGACCTCTGTTTTTATTGCAGGCTGTTGACTTGTGTGGTAAGGCTAGAATCTTGAGGTATGCGTGGTGAGAAGTGCAGTAAAGTTGATTCTTAATTTTATCAGCAAAGTAGTGGTTTTCCCCTTTGCCGTTTTATGCAAATTGGAAGGGTGGTTGTCGTACCGTAAGTCTGAAGTTTTGTTTAGTACTTTTGGTCAAATAATGGCTATTTTGCCTGGCCAGCCGGGTGCTTTTCTTCGTAGGGCTTTTTATACATTAACGCTTGATAAGTGCTCAAATCATTGTCATATTGGTTTTGGCTCCATGTTTTCGCACACAAAGGCGGTTGTAGAGGATCATGTATATATTGGCAACTATGCTTTGATAGGCTCTGCTTATCTGGGTAAAAGATGTTTAATTGGCAGTAGAGCCAGCATCTTGAGTGGGAAGGACTTGCATGTATTGGATGAAGAAGGCAATTGGACCGATTACTCTCCCGATCGTTTGCAGAAAGTGAATATTGCAAAAAATGTTTGGGTGGGGGAAGGCGCTATCATTTCAGCGAATGTGGGAGAGGGTAGCATGATCGGGGCAGGTTCAGTTGTCACTTCAAATGTCAAGCCAAGAGTCCTTATGAGTGGTAACCCTGCTCGTTTTATCAAAAAGCTTGACGTAGCCGAGGCCTCAAGTCCTGTTAATGAATCCTAATAAACGGTAAAAGAGCAAAGGTAAAGAGCTTGGAGCGTCAAAGTTTTATCGATTGGATGAAAACGTTTGGTATGCTGTTAATTGTGACAGGGCATGTCATTGGCGATCCTTTTAATGTGTTTAATCGAATTACCCAACCTCTTTATACAAAACAATTAGGGGTTTCTTTCTTTATTTTTATTATAGGTTGGGGGCTTGCTAACGAAGCCAGAACAGGTGCTAGAGTTCTATTTAATAGAGTTTTTCCAGTTTACTTTTATGGTCTTTTGTGCGCTGTTTTTTTAAGTGGTATTTTTTATTTTTTAAAAGGTGATATTAATGAAAGCAACTATTTACCATTTATCTTTGGCCTAAACGTTTTTTTTAATCATTTCCCTGCGAATTCGACGACGTGGTATATTGGTACCTATTTGCATATTCTCCTTTTCTGGTTTTTCTTTATGCGTTCAAGAGAAATTAAGAAGAGGCATCTTGTGTTTTCTTTTCTTTGCGAAAATATGGTTCGTTGTTTGTTAATCTCTTGGAATAAAGAGATGATTGCTTATATGTTGCTGCCAAATTGGCTTACTGTTTTTCTTTTGGGGAGCTATCTTCATAAAAAAAGAGATGCTGTTTTAAATTCCAAAGTTTTTGTATTGATATCGATTTGGGTGGCGATTGTGCTTTTCTGGTCAAGCTCCTTTAATCTATTATCATTTGACCGTTCTTTTCCGTTTCGTGAGCCAAGCTGGGAACAACAAATTATAGCGTTGCCGTTAAGATCTTTTATGATATCGTGCTTATATTTGGCCAACACTTTGTTAGTCTTTGAAGTTTTTAGGCGTCTGCCGAGTTTTAGGGTTGTTTCGTTTTTTGCACGTAACACTTTAATTATTTTTATTATCCATATACCAATTATTTTTGAATTGTCTGGATATTTCTATGAGACTTTTGGTTTTTTAGGAGAGTTGAAGCGACTTGCATTGATTGTTGTGTTATTTGTCGGGCTTGCTTTATTCTCTGAATGGGTTCAAACAATTATCAACTTGAAGCTTTTGCGTGAAAAAGCCTGGAATGCGGTGATGCGGCTCCATAATACGGTTAAAGATTCTCGTTCATGAAAATTATTGCTGAAAACCTGGCTCAATTAATTTATGAAGGAAAAAAGCCTTGTTTTTTAGTTTTTGGTTTGCCTTTTCCTGTTGGTCAAATCAAGGAAATTAGCCGTTTAGTTTTAGTGCAGCAAGACCAAATTTTACCGTTGCAAGCGCAAGCGACTGGGTGGTGGCCGGATGGTTCGATTCGTTGGTGTTTGTGTAAGACAGTAATCTCAAAAAGTGGTTATATTAATGCATTAATGAAGGCTGAAGAGCCTGGGAAAGAGCTGTATTCTGAAGAAGGCAATAATGGTACTAATACAGTGTGCATTCACAGCAAAAGTGATGCTTCATCCAATGTTGCTGAAAACGTACTTTTTTCTTTGTTTAAACAAGCTTTGGTTGTGAGTCTTGGTCTCAAGCTGAATGGTTGTTCAGAGCCGTTAGTGCTTCAAGGTAAAACGGTCAGTATGAAGGAAGATGCGTTGAGTCAGACGCACATCATTCAAGGTGTTTTTAAGCATAGAACCCGTGTATTAAAAATCTGTTGTACAGTAGAGGTTTGTAAGAAAACTGCGGAAATTAGAGTTCAATTGCGTCTTCATAATCCGAATGCTGCTGTTCATAAAGGGGGCCATTGGGATTTAGGTGATGCTGCCAGTGCTATGATAGAAGCTTTCTCTTTATCTTTACAAGCTCCGAACTCTCAGTTAAGTTTAATACTGAACGATGCCGGCGTAGAACACGCAAAACCGACATTTCATCAAGGCCATTTCTCTTTGGGCCAGTACAGCAGTGGTGGCCAACATTGGAAAAGTCCGGTTCATTGGGATGCCAACCGAAACAGTACGGTGCAGGAGCAGGGTTTTCGATTGCAAAATGAGGGTGAAGTGTTAGCAACAGGGATGCGAGCAGAGCCTGTTGCTTATCTCCAAACAGATATTAGCATTGTCGGTGTGATGCTTGAAGATTTTTGGCAAAATTTCCCTGTTGGTTTAGAAGGTGATCAACAGGGTTTGTGTTGGCAACTGTTTCCGCAGTTGACAGAGTTGCAAGGGGGGGAAAGTAAGACGTGGCGTTTTTACGCTCGCATGCAGCCTAGTAGTTCTCAGCACGTTCCAGAACCAGATTTTTCATTAAACACTAAGGTGAAGGTCTGTTATAACCCAAATTATCTGAATACGTGTCAAATACTGCCGTACTTGGTTTTTTCTCCTCAATATTCACAAATAAGTGGTTTAATTGAAGAAGGCTTGAGCGGAGAGTATAGTTTTTTTAGTAAACGCGAACGGGTTGATGAATACGGTTGGCGTCATTATGGTGATCTTTATGCAGATCATGAAACCCATGGCTTGCCTAAGCAAGCTTATTTTATTTCCCATTATAATAATCAGTATGATCCTTTGATGGGTATGATTTTGCAATATTTGCGTTCAGGAGAGTGTGTTTGGTTGGATCTTGTTCATCCGTTGGGGCGACACATTCAAGATATAGATATTTATGATACACAGCAAGATAAAGTGGAGTATAACGGTGGACTTTTTTGGCATACAGATCATTACTTATCTGCAGAGACTTGCAGCCACCGATCCAACTCTCGATACCATCAAGCTGACTATGAAGGTTTTTTAGGAAGTGGTGGTCCGGGTGGACAGCATTGTTATACAACAGGGTTGACTTTGCTGTATTGGCTTTTTGGTGATGAAGAAGCTAAACAGAAAGTCAAGCAGTTGTGTGACTGGATTCGGTGTTTTTATAATGGCAGTGGTTTGAGTATTGCTGAGCGTACGTTTCGTTTGTTTACTGTGGACTTAAAGTCCTCCGGATTGACTAACATTGGCGTGAAAGTACCTGGCTATCGTTATCCTTTGGATCGTGGTATTGGAAATTATTTAGTAGCATTACTCGATCATTATGATCTGTTTAATAGGCCTGAACTCAAACAAGAGATGGCGCAAGTGATCAGGCAGACTTGCCACCCCAAGGATGATATTCGTTTGCGCGCGCTCGATAATATTGAAGGGACCTGGCATTACACAGTGTTTCTTCAAGCGGTTGTTCGTTATTTATTTTTAAAAGAGTCTGAGAATAATATAGATCAAGATTATTGGTATGCACGCCACAGCTTTTTACATTATTGTCAGTGGATGTATGCTCATGAAGGGTTTTATTTGGATACTCCTGAGAAATTGACGTTTCCCAATGATACTTGGTGTGCGCAGGAGTTGCGTAAGGCTAATTTGTTTTGTTTTGCTTACTATTTTTCTGAGCATCATGAGTCTCATTATTTGGAGCGTGCCAGCGAGTATTATACCTATGTGGCCAATCGCTTAGAACATTCTCAAGAAGCTCATTATACTCGAGTACTTGCCTTAATGATGCAAAATGATGGTGTCAGTCAAAAGTTTGTTAGTAAGCCACGTTCAAAGGTGGCCTATCAAAAAGCTGAGTATGATGCAGCTCCTTGTTATAATCTGACGCGGATTATCTTGAATTATTTTAGAGATACAGTCAAAATACTGTTCAACTTTTCGATTCAGCAGGAGTGGCGCTGGTTAAAAATAAGATTTTCTCGTTTATTTCTCGATCGAAATTGGTTGAACGGCAATGAATAAAAAGTCAGTATAGAGAGCGCTATGGATAAATCAGAAATTAAGACCATTGTATTTAAAGCTATTGAAATGTCTAATAATGCACGTGAGGAGGGTGAGCAAATCCCTGTCTCTGATCAGACCGAGCTCTATGGCAGTGCAGGACACCTTGATTCTATGGGTTTGGTCGCTTTTCTCATTGATATAGAAGAGTCATTCTTGGACCAAGGCATAGAAATTAGTTTAAGCGATGAACGGGCGATGTCTCAGTCTCAGAGTCCTTTTCGTTCTGTTCAAACATTAATAGATTATATTGACACCATCGTGCGAGAAATCTCACCATGACTGCAAAAAATATTTTGATAACAGGTTCGAGTCGTGGTTTAGGGAAAGCACTGGCTGAGAACTTTATTGAACAAGGGTATCAGGTTTTTGGGTGTTCTCGCTCCCAAGGTGAAATCAGCGCTTCTGGTTATCATCATACTCAGCTGGATATTGCGGATTCTGATCAAGTATCAAGTTATTTTTTTGATTTACGTAAAAAAATAAAGCAACTTGACGCTGTCATTAATAATGCGGGTATTGCCAGTATGAACGCTTTTGCATTGACGCCAGAGAAAACTTTTCAGAAAATCTTTGGTGTGAATGTACAGGGTACTTTTTTATTTTGTCAAAAGGCCTTAGCTTTGTTAAAAAAGGCGCCTCATCCAAGAATTGTTAATATGACAACAGTAGCTGTGCCTCTACAGTTGGAAGGCGAATCGATTTATGCAGCCAGTAAAAGCGCTGTGGAAACCTTAACTCATATTCTTGCTAAAGAATATGGGTCTTTCGGTATAACGTGTAATGCGGTAGGGCCCTCCCCAATAGAAACGAATTTAATAAAAGGTGTGCCAAAGGTAAAAATTGAGCAGCTGATAAAAAGGCAAGCAATTCAGAAAATGGCGACCCCACAAGATGTGATTAATCTCGTTGAATTTTTTCTTCGTCCTGAGAGTTCGATGATCAGTGGCCAAGTTATTTATTTGGGAGGGATTTCGAAGTGATTGAGTTTTTCTTAAATAAAATGAGAAGACACCCAGAAAATGAGGTGATTGTATCCTTTCATGGCTCTGTGCAGTGTGGTCAACTCTTGATGTTAATAGAACGATTTACTCGATTTCTTTTAGAAAAATCTGTTCCGATTGGGGCCGTTGTTTCATTTGATGGGGATTATTCTGCCGAATCTCTGGCACTTTTTTTAGCTTTGGCTAAGAATAAAAACATCATTGTGCCTTTGTCAAAAGATTCACGGCATCAATTTGTTGAGTTCCGTGACATAGCTGCCACCGAGTTTGATATTTCTTTATCTGGAAAAGAACCGAGTTGCACGGTGACGGATAGATCGGCTCAGAACGAGCTGTATGATCAATTGAGAAGAAATCAAAGGCCAGGTCTTGTATTGTTTTCATCAGGTTCGACCGGAAAAAGCAAAGCTATTGTACAAGATCTTAATAAACTGATGCAAAAGTTTGAAACGCCACGCAAGCCTTTAAGAATGGTTATTTTCCTTCAGCTTGATCATATTGGTGGTGTTAATTCATTGCTGTACTCGTTAGCCAATTGTGGTACGGTCATTGTAGCGGATGATCGATCTCCAGAAAAAGTTTGTCAAGCCATAGCGGATTTTAAAGGTGAGGTGTTGCCAACTTCGCCGACCTTTTTGAATTTGCTTACCTTATCCAAAGCATACGAAAATTATGATCTTTCTTCTTTGAAATTGATCACTTATGGCACAGAACCGATGCAAGAGAGCACTTTAAAAAGGTTGCAATCTGTATTTACACAGGTGCAATTCCAACAAACTTATGGTCTTTCTGAGGTAGGTATACTGCGATCAAAATCACGTTCTTCAGATTCTTTGTGGATGAAGGTTGGGGGGGATGAGTTTGTCACTAAAATCGTGAATGGTACATTATGGGTAAAATCAGATTCTGCTATGTTGGGGTATTTAAATGCGCCTTCACCTTTTGATGATGAAGGTTTTATTGATACTGGTGATATGGTTGAGCAAGATGGAGAATGGATTAGAATTCACGGTAGAAAAAGTGAAATCATTAATGTGGGCGGGTTTAAAGTTTTTCCTGCTGAAGTTGAGAGTGTCTTGCTGGAGATGGAGAATGTAGAGGATGTTGTGGTTTATGGGCAAGAGCATCCCATAACAGGTAAGGTATTGGCGGCTAAATTTAAATTGATCGCCCCTGAACCTTTGCGAGCGGTTAAGGCACGTATGTTAAGTTTTTGTAAGGATAAATTGAAGTCATATAAAATTCCAGGGAAAATATCTTTAACTGAAGATGCAATTTATAATGAACGTTTCAAGCGTATGAGACGATAGGCTATTTACCCAAGTTTTCCCTCCATTTTGACCACTACATAGGCCAATCTCTGAAGGGAAAAAACAAAAAAGTGAGTTTTATACGTAAAATAAAGCGTAAGAAGGTGTGACAAAATAACTTGAACAATTTCATATTTCTGGGACTATTTTATAATTCCACTGAGGTAACGTGCCTCCTTTTTTCAAATTTACTTTTTCAAAGCCTTCAAATTATGCGAAGAATTAGATGTGCAGATTTGTTGCAGAGATAATAACACATTTCAATTTGTTAATGTCAACCAGTCTTCTTTACGAAGATAGCCACTTGTATAATATTTTCTTAACATGTGTGCATTTATTACATCATGTCTTTTTAGTTCAAGAAGCTCTCGTGATAATGCACTTCGGAATTCTCCAATATTATGCTCGAGACGTGTATGGAGTTGGTTAAAACCTGCATCGGTTAGACCACCTGTATCATAATCGTTACGTATAACTCTTTGACAGGTAAGCCACTGGTTTGACCAGTGAGACTCTTAAGGCTTGGCCTCTAGATTTAGTATATTAGGAGGTTA
Source organism: Pseudomonadales bacterium (assembly GCA_028281605.1). GTDB lineage: Bacteria > Pseudomonadota > Gammaproteobacteria > Pseudomonadales > JANQJO01 > JANQJO01. The sequence goes on along the minus strand of JANQJO010000069.1, from coordinate 16 downwards.
TGACATGTAAAATGCT
>JANQJO010000159.1 GCA_028281605.1 Pseudomonadales bacterium | reverse complement strand
TAACAAGTCACTTGGATGGCAATACGCCTTTCCTTCAAGCCGGCTCAGTTTAGACCCTCGCTCAAACTTACGTAGGCGTCATCATATTGATGAATCTAGATCCAAATGCTCATGAAGAAGGCCAGTTCTTCACCCCAGAGCATGAAAATACTTATAGATCTATGTATTTTCACGGTAATTTCGTATGTGCTGATGTTTGGCAAAAATAACTTCAAACGAATTATCTGTACCTTCTGAATCAGGGAACACAGCTATATGAACTACTTTGGTGAAGCCATACCTTGCTACTTGCCTTCCAGTCCATGTTGTTGTTGCTACATTTTTAGCAACAACATTGAAGTCAAATTCTTTTCCATACGTAATGGCTGTAGTTTTCTCTTTTTTTATTTCTTCGTTCATATGACTTTTATTATCACCTTCATACCACTTTGCTTTTATTTTATGCACTCTCTTACCACACAGCATCATCATTCCATCAAACAAGTGATGTCCTTTTAATCGAGCACATGGTAAGGAGTCAACAGTAAATTCTAATGGCTCATGCTTACCAGGCCATGCCTCTAGTCCTGCTTTAGGATATCCGTCATCAGTAAGTTGGTCTTCTTCAATTATAATCCGTTTCCTTTGACTACCTTCAAATCTTAGAATAATCTGTTCGTAACTAATGTTATCTATTGTCAGTGTATCCACAATTTTTACGCAGAGTGCTACTTTAGCTTGAGAAAAATCAATGATAGTTGTGGAACATGCTTTGATGTGGTTTGCTGTTGTCAAAACTCTTCCAACAGCTGCAGCTTGGCGTGGAACCACATTAACTAAGGCATCAAAGTTTGGTGTACGATCTATGTATAAGGGATTAGGATTTTTTTTATGGATAACATTCATCAGAGAACTGTACTATATTAATATTGCATTATACAGCAATTCAAATATTGATCAATCAAGAAGCCATTTAAACTCAAAGAGTTAAAGGGTTTTATGCGAAAAGATAAAAAAATATTTTTCTTGCTATTTCCATGAAAAACAAGAAAGTGGGTGCTTTTTTCGTATGCAAAGAAAAACTGAAACGCCCTGGATGGGGCTCACAACCCACTCTCTATGGATGGAAATCTTAATGCAAAATACAGCTGAACACAAACCTAAACGAGCCAAGAAGCCTCATCGCAAAACTACAAAAAAAGTAAACATTTTAAAACGCTGACAGCGCAAGCTGATTCAAAAAAAGCGTAGGTCAAAACCCCCGCATTGATTTTAACAAGGGGCAGTCTTTGGTTCAGCAGATGGCCTCAACTATCATCTATTTTTTCCCATACTTGTGGCAAAAAATAGATGAAGAAATAACAGACTCTAGAAGTAACTTGTGTGAATATAAATTATCTGAATTGGTGATAGCATCTATAGCTCTATTTTTATTAAAACAAGGTTCACGTAATGCCATGAATGAATCTCGGAAAGAAGGAAAATTCGATAGCGTTTCAAACAACAAATGATAGCAATCATTGCTTATAGTTAGAACCGGTTCTCGTTTTTGCTTAGTGGCTATTGTCGACTCAGTGGCTTAACTCCGCTACACTCATTTACCGTGAAAGTTCCGTTTTTTTGTTTTTATTACATAGCTGTTTACCTAAAGGGTTGAGATTGTTAGGGATTGCGTTAATGGATAAAGCAGTGTATTTCCCTTTTTATTTCATAGGGTTAGTTGTATTGCTTATGAACACCACTTCTGCTGCTGTACTCCCAGAAGATTTAGTGCAAGTCCTCTATCATAACTACAGCGAAAGCAATCAAGATATCAACGGGCCGGCTGTATTGGTTCAGAAGAAGCTCGGTAAAAAATACGCTGTTGGATTTAATTACTTGGTGGATCGAATCACGGGTGCATCAATAGATGTTAAAGTGCTAGGCTCCAGCGCTTATTCAGAAGAACGTTTAGAAACCACTTTGAACGGCAGCTATTTGCTGGATAAGGGTATATTAAGTGTTGGTATTAGAAACAGTGAGGAAAATGACTTTACTGCTAACTCTGCATTTTTGAGTATCAGCCAAGATGTTTTTGGAGGTATGACCACAGTCAATTTAGGGTTTATAAGAGGTTGGGATGAAATTGGGATGAGTACTGATCCTGATTTTTCGGAGGAGGCTTATCGCCAGCATTATCGTTTGGGCCTCACTCAAGTACTGACCAAAAACTGGTTAGGTAGTTTTGTATTAGAAGCGATTACTGATCAGGGCTTTTTGAATAACCCATATCGCGCCGTACGTTACCTTAATCCAAGTGCCAGCAGAGGCTTTAGTTTCCAAGGTGAAGTCTATCCGCAGACTCGCACCAGCCATGCTTTGTCTTTTTTCAGCAGTTACTTCTTGCCTTATCGTGCTTCATTTAAAAGTCAATATCGTTATTTTACTGATACCTGGGGTATTCAGTCTCATACACTCGATCTGCGTTATGTGCACCCTTACAATGACCGTTGGACTTTTGAGCTTGGATATCGTTATTACACGCAAAATGAAGCTGATTTTTACAGTGATTTATTTCCGTTTATTGATGCACAAACTCAACTTGCGCGTGATAAAGAGCTCAGTGCTTTGAAGTCTGCAACGCTTGGGGTTGGACTCAGTTATGAAGTGAGAGCATTTGAGTCTGATTGGCTGAAAAAAACTACAGTGAATTTTTTTATTGATCGACTCAGTATTGACTATGAGAACTTTAGGAACTTATTGGTTTGGGATGATCCTGCTGCCAGTAGCTCTGTAGTGGTAGGCCAAGAGCCGTTTTTTAATTTGGATGTCACTGTGATGCGATTTTTTGTTTCGATTTGGTTTTAATGCATAATTGGATATGGGTTGAATAAGACGACGTTGTTAATGCAAGCTTTGGTGATGACTGTATTGAATTTGTGCTGTTTATGTTCACCTGTATTGGCACAGTGGCATACGCAAAAGGCTTCGATTATGGGAACGAACGTCAGTGTTGAGGTTTGGAGTGAGGAGGCTTCAACGGCTCAACAGGCTATTGAGGCTGTGATAGCAGAGTTGAAACGGATTGATCGGCAAATGAGTCCCTATAGGCCTGAGAGTTTATTAAGCCGTGTGAATGCGGGGGCTTATGAACGAGCTGTACCGGTGAGTTCAGAATTTTTGCAGGTTCTGAGAAAAGCCTTAGCTATTTCTCACTTAAGTCAAGGAGCCTTTGATGTGACTTTTGCCAGTGCTGGCAACTTATACGACTATCATAAAAAAATTCGTCCGCAGCCAGAACAGTTGACAACGGCGGTTGCTGATATTGATTATCAGGCAATTAAATTAGATGACGCACAGGCACAGGTACGTTTTACGCGCCCTGGCACACGCATAGATTTAGGAGGTATTGCTAAAGGCTATGCGGTTGATCGTGCGATAGAAATATTACGGCAAAGAGGTATTCGACATGCAGCTGTGACGGCCGGAGGGGATACGCGTTTGCTAGGTGATAAGCGTGGGCAGCCTTGGTGGATTGGGATTCGACACCCTCGTCGTGATGCGGGTTGGGTAGTATCTTTGCCTCTAGAGCAAACAGCTGTGTCAACCTCTGGTGACTATGAGCGGTACTTTATTGAAGAGGGGCAACGTTATCATCATATTTTAAAGCCTGATACCGGCCAATCCGTACAGTCTATGATGAGTGTCACCGTATTGGCTGAACAATCGATGGAAGCCGATGCTTTGTCAACGACTGTTTTTGTTTTGGGGGTAGAACAAGGTTTAGCCTTGATTAATCGTTTAGAAGGGATTGATGCTGTATTAATAGATAGTCAAGGCAAAGTACATTATAGCCAAGGTCTACAAGTTCCGAATGGGCATTTATTTGATGAAAAGGAAAAGTTATGAGAATATTGTGTGTGCTTGCCATGTTATTTTTGTACTCACAAAGGCTTTTGGCTGAGTCTGAATCATTACCCACAACAGGTTTGCCGGAGCAAACTCAAGCATTAAAAGAAGCAGTATTACAGTTGAATCGTGATTTGTTTATTTTAGAAGAAGATTTATTGTTTCCCCCTAATACACAAATAGTGGTGTTTGTCTCGTGGGATAAGGGGGTGTTTTTTGATTTAGATGCTGTTGAATTGAAAATTGATGGTAAAACTGTAACCACACATCTTTATACTGAAAAGCAAAAAAGTGCTTTAAAGCGTGGTGGTATGCAAAAGTTATATTTAGGTAATCTTAAAGCAGGAGAGCATGAAGTGACAGCCTTGCTGATAGGTTTTGGCCCTAATGGTCGACCTTACAAGCGTGCAGCCAGTCATGTCGTGCGAAAGACAACACAAGCTTTACGTTTAGAGCTTAAAATTGAGGACCGCCAAGAACAGCAACAGCCCGAATTTAAAATTTTAGAATGGGAATCGTAAGAGTATGCCTTTGTGCATTACCGTAAAAAAGATACGATTTTGGCCAATCAGTTTATGGGTAGCGCTATTGTTGTTGATATCTAAAGCGTTTGTGGTTCAGGCCCAAGAAAACTCCCAACAAAAACCTTTAGAAGTTGTAGACAGTGCCTTAGGAGAGTCTTTGTATTACTATTATCAAGGTGAGGATGTTCAAGCATTGAGTGTTTTGTTGGTTGCGAAAGAACGTGCAGAATTGCAAGAAAACAGTGTAGCTGCGAGTTTGCTGGAAGGGGCCTTAGCAGTTCGTTTTGGCCTGTATAAAAGGGCTCACACTTTACTTGAAGCATTGTTAGAGGGAACTTTGACGCCGAGTATGCGGGAACGTGTATGGCTACAGTTAGCGGCTTTGCAGTATCAACAAGGCATTTATGCTGAGGTCAAGCAGGCACTTGATCAAATTGAAGAGCCTGTTTTATCACACTTATCCGTTCGGTATTTAAACCTAAAAGCCCTCTTGGCTTTAGCACAAGGCCAAACAGAACAAGCTGCATCAGTTTATAAGCAAATGCCAAATTATGCTCCGCAAAAAGCTTATTTGCATCATAATATTGCTTTGAAATACTTTACGTTAGAAGATAAATCCGTGTTTCAAAATTGGATAGAAATCAGTAGCGATTGGCGAGAAGCTAAGTGGAAAGGATCTAAAGAGCGTGTTTTATTAGATCGTAATCACATGCATGAAAAGGCTGCTTTGGAAGATCGTGTGTTGTTATTGGAGGGTTATAGTCATTTACAAGTGGAGTCTTACGAGAGTGCTGGTAAAGCCTTTGCTTCGGTTCGCAGAAAGTCACCCTACTTATCTGAAGCTTTGTTAGGGCAAACTTATAATGCCTTGGGCCAAAAACAGTTGGCTCAGGCACATCGAGCACTTGAGTGGCTGCTCAAGTTAGAACCCAGCTCTTTAAATGCTCAAAGTGCTTTATTGGCCTTAGCGAAAAAAGAAGAAGAGGCAGAGCAATATGTTGTTGCAACTGGGCTATACAAGCAAGCACTTGACGCTTATGAGCTTGCTTATGTAGGTTTAGAAAAAGGTTTGATTACTGAAAACTATCTTCCTAGTTTGCTTGACTTTTCATACGATGATCTGTTGGAAAGATTGAATGAGCCTGATACAAAAGCAACTGAACCTAAGCTTAAGCCCTTATTGCTTGAACTGGTTTTAAATAGTCAGTTTAGAAAAGCTTTTATGAAAGTAGAAGAGCTGCTAAAACTGAAAGTTGCATTGCAAAAAGGGGACAATACAATAGAAGGTTTGTGGTCTGCATATGAAGTCAAGACCAAACTGCGTTTGGAAAAAGCTTCTGATTTAAACAGGCAGACCTATAGTGAGCGACTTAAAAGACTTTGGCACTCTCAACAGCTTACAGAAACAAATATCCAGGCGCTTGAAATCCAATTTGGTGACTTGGCGTTTGCTGAAGAGGAACTACTAGGGTATTGGCAGCAATATGAAAGAGCTAAAAACAGCTTGAATATCATCAAGCAGTCTAACATGTGGTCAATACAAGAGTTGGCGCAGCATGAAGAAACTTTGCGCTTGATTCGGGGGGCTCTTTTGTGGAATGCTGCAGAGCAAGCATTGGATCGACGTTGGTTGGTGAAAAAAAATCATAAGGTGATTACAGTGGCTTTGAAAGAGGCTGATGAGCGTTTAACGCGTATTGACAAAGAAATAAAGAATACGCCTGATCTGGTTGAATTAAAGCAAAGACTTGAAGCTTTGGGTTTAAGGCAGGCTGAATTGGAAGTACAAATTTCAGATTTATTTGACTCTGCGTATGAGGCTTTAAAAGGTGAAGTCAAACAATTTTTTCAGCAAAAAATGGCACGCTTACAAGTCACCAAACAGGAAGCACGTCTGGGTTTAGCGCGTATTGAAGATGCTCGTTGGTTGCGAGGAAGCAGCCATGAATAAAAAGTTCAGTGTCTTATTTTTGGTCGTGCTGCTGGGAGCTTGTAGTTCTTTGTTTAAGAAAGAAGAACAGGGGCGTTTAGGGGATTTAAGGCCGGCTGTGGGGTGGGATTTTGGTAAAAAAATCAAGTTTATTAAGCTGAATAAACAAGGTCAAGCCAAGTCATCCAAAAAAGAAAAAGCTTTATTAAGTGAACAAGTATCTGCATCGAAAGCAGAGACTGTGCCTGATTTAACACAAGTGATTTCACGCTATGAGCAGGCGCTCAGTGTCGCGACGGACCCTTTAGTGCGGGCGCAGATTCAACATCGCTTGGCTGATTTAAATTTTTTAAAAGCAGAGCAAACTGATTTGGCTGATTTAAAGGAAACAATTGATGATCCAGAGCTTGCAGTGGCTGAAGCCAGTTTAGAAGGTGAATATACCGTACCTTTAGAAGCCTACAAAGCATTACTTAAAGCCTATCCTAGCCATCCCAAGCGAGCACAAATCCTTTATCGTATGGCGCAAACAGCTGATGTAGAGGGAGATGTTGCTTTAGCTGAACAGAGTTTAGAGTTTTTAGTCAAAGATCATAAACAGTCCCCTTTAGTAGATGAAGCTTGGTTTCGTTTGGGGGATAAAGCTTTTAGTCAAAGGCGTTATCAGGATGCACAGGTGGCTCTAAATAACGTTATTACAATCACACAGAAGCAGAACTTAAAGCAATTTTCTTATTATTTGTTGGGTTGGAGCTATTTCAAACAGCAACAAACAGATTTTGCTTTAGAATCTTTTTTTAAGTTGTTTAACTTAGAGCAAATCAAGACTTTAGTAGAAGTTCAGGATAACGAACAAATACATGGTTTATTTGATGATAGTTTAAGGATTGTTAGTATTATCTTTAGTGAGCGTGGAGGTGTCACAGCTTTGAATCACTATTTACAAACCTATCCAGCTGATGAGTTTGAGCAACAATTGTATATTCGTTTAGCCGAGCATTATATAGAAAAAGAACGTTATCTCGATGCTATTTCAAGTTACAAAGGTTTTATTGTCAAGCACTCTAAACACTTTGCAGCTCAAGTAATGCAGGAAAAAATTATTCAAACCTATCAAAAAGCAGCTTTTACTAAAGAATTATTGAAAGCTAAAGAAGAGTTTGTTATACATTATGCGCCTGATACAGTTTATTGGCAAGAAACTACTAGAGCCAATCAAAAACGCGCTCGTGAATTGACTCGAGAGTACTTGAGTGAGTTGTCGGCTTACCATCATGTGTTAGCGACACGACTTGAGAAAAAAAATACCAAGCAATCTCAGCAATACTTTAGAACAGCTGCTCGTTGGTATCGGCAATATGTTGGTTTGTTTCCAACAGAAATAACGACAGGGGAAAAATGGTATTTATTAGGTGAATGCCTTTATGCTTTGCAAGATTTGTCTAATGCTATTTTTGCTTATGATCAAGCGGCTTATTTTGAGCCTACACCAAAGCAAGCGACTGATGCGGGCTATGCAGCTGTTGTGACATACAGTCGTTATATTTCTTTACTACAAAAAAATAAACAGATGTCTGAGGCTGACAAATTAAAAAAACGCTATGATCAAATCCATCATGCGATTAAATTTTCTGACCATTTTTCTGCAGAAAAAAGAAGCTTAAAGGTACGGTTGGCCGCTGCTGAGCAGTTGTTAAGTTTATCCGAGTTTGGAGAAGCGACGCGCCAAGCTGAGCTGTTAATAGAGAAACTGAACCAAATGGATGTGCAAAATCGTACTATGTTCCGTTCGGCTTGGCATATTCAAGCAGAGAGTTTTTTTGAGGCAGAGCAGTATGCGCAAGCAGAGAAAGCCTATGAGAAAACCTTACTGTATGAAGTCGATCAGAAAGAGCAATATGAGCTTCGTGAGCGTTTAGCAGCCAGTGTCTATCGTCAGGGAGAACAGTGGGTGGTAGCTGGTGGTTTAAATCAAGCTATTGCTGAGTTTCAGCGTGTCCGCGCAGTAGCGCCTCGTGCTTCTGTTGTGGCCAATGCCGATTTTGATGCAGCGACTTATTTACTACAAGCAGAGCGTTGGCAAGAGGGTGTGGCAGCTTTGCAGTTATTTAAACAGCGCTATCCTAAACATACTTTAGTGGCGACGATTCCAGTAAAATTGGCTTTAGCTTATGAAAAAACAGGCCAGTGGTCTTTGGCAGCCAGTAGTTTGCTGCAAATTTCTAAGCAGAGTTCAGATTCCCTTGTACGTAAACAAGCTTTGCTTAAGGCTGCACAACTTTTTGAAAGAGAGCAACAATACTCTAAAGCTATAGAGGCGTATCGACGTTATGCTCACCAGTATCCCGATCCTTTGCTTGAGCATGTGGAGATCCAATACAAATTAACAGAGTTATATTTACAAATAGGGGATCATAAAAAACGTGCCTTTTGGCTAAAAAAAATGATAGATACTCATGAAAAATATAGTTCTGAGCAAACTGAGAGAACACTGTACTTGGCTGCTTTTGCGCGTGATGTATTTGCTGAACAGGCTTTGTACGTGTTTAAGCAAATAACATTAAAAGCGCCCTTAAAGAGAAACTTAAAGAGAAAGCAGAAGGCAATGAAAAAAGCTATTGCTGCCTATGAGGCATCATTAGCTTATGGGGTGGCTTCTTTTGCGACCAAAGCCAGCTTTCGTATAGCTGATATTTATACAAATTTAAGTACTGAACTGATGAATTCAGAAAGACCGAAAGGCTTAAATGAACTGGAACTGGAGCAATATGATTTGCTGTTGGAGGAGCAGGCCTATCCTTTTGAAGAAGAATCGATTGCAATCCATGTGGTGAATATCGAAAAAAGCTGGGGAGGTGTGTATGATGATTGGGTGCAAAAAAGTTTTACTGCGTTAAAAGAGTTGATGCCAGGGCGTTTTGATAAGCCAGAAAAAGCAGAGGGTTACAGTGAGTTTATCTATTGAAAAGATTTTATCAGTTTTTATCATTCTATTGTTGAGTGTACTCTCAGGTTGTGCGCAGTTGAAAAAAACTGGAATGAAACCGCAAGAAGAATTGAGTATTGACGATCAGATTTCTTCTTACTCTATTTCAAAGACATCGAACCCATATTTGTCTGATCCACCTAAAGTACCGACACAGGCTGCGAAAGATTTTGGTGCTGCTTTAGTGTATTTGAAAAAGGGTGATTTAGATCAAGCGCAACAATACTTTGAGCAATTGGTAAAGGACTATCCTAATTTGTCAGGAGCATATTTGAACTTAGGGATTATTTACAATGAAAAGGAAGATCCAAAGGCAGCTATTGAGTGGTTAAGAAAAGGAATAGAAATCAATCCTAAAAATGTGGAACTTTATAATCGTTTAGGTGTGATATACCGTGAGCAAGGTGAGTTTAAGACCTCTGAAAAGATTTATAAACAAGGCTTAGAGGTATGGCAAAGTTATGATAAACTTTATCTGAATTTAGGTATTTTATATGAACTTTATATGGGGCGTATGCAAGAGGCTTTGTCTGCGTATGAGAGATATCAAAGTTTACAAGAGGAGAAGGATAAAAAAGTCTCTCAATGGATTGCTGATTTAAGACGGAGGGTTAAGCAGTGATGATGATTCGTAAAGGTATTATCCAAAGCGTTATTTTGATGAGTTTCTTATGCAGTGCTTTGGGTAAAGCTCAAGAGCCTGTGTTTCATTTAGAGACGGTCATTACAGGAAATCAAGAACAACCAGCTGTGATTTTTATTATGCCTTGGCAGCCGGTTGATCCGCCTAAATTTGAGGTGCCTAGTGCTGTGATGCGAACTCCAGAGAGTTTGTTAGTGCCGATGGCGCGGCCAGAGTTTCAGCATTTTATTGAGGCGCGTCAACAAGCTTTTGAAATTTCTGTTGCTGCAGGATCAAATTGAATACCTGCATATGACATGACTGTTATCGATATTCAGCTTCGAATGAATTGATATTAAAGGTCTTGGGGAGACATGGGTGCTTTTGTTTTTTTTCTCTTTTTTATTGTGAAACCCTGTTTGGTCAATGCGACTATTTTATCTGTTATTGACCCAACTAGTGAAATTGATCTCACTCAAAATCATCAGCGACGGTTTGCTGTTGTTGAGATTGCACAAAATGAGCAAGAAGGGCTACTGATCGCTTACAAGGCCCGAAAAAAAAGCGCTTTAACAGTTACGGTAACTCCCAGTACTTCTGATTATTTGGTAGATAGTACGCATCGTGTTGATGCTCGCTGGTTGATTCCATGGTATCAAGCTCAGTTGGCAGGTAAGTCTGTGTGGAAGAAACAAGGCCGAAAACTGGTAAAAGAGCTTCTGGTAAAAAACCCTCATTTAATCAAAATAGACGAGAGTTTGAAAAAAAACTATGTGCTTGCTGGAGAGCAATATGTTGATATTTCAAAAATTAAGACGGATGCCTCTCGGGTCACCTCAATTCACGCCCAATATTACCCAATCCAAGACAGCTCAACACTTTTACCCTATCAGGTTAATGAAAATCAAAGAGTGGATCTTTATCTTTTATTTGAGGGTCATCATGATGCAAAACAGGGTGGAAATTTTTATGTGATACATTTCAGGGAAAATGGCATTATAACAGACAGTTTGACACTCAAGGTTAATGTGTTGCCTTTTATGTTACGGAATTCAATGGTGACACATGCAATTTATTATAGAGGAAAGTTGACCGATAAACATTCGAGTTATCTGTCATCTGAATGGAAAACAGAGCAGCAAATAAAAGCAGAATTTTCTAATTTGAGGGCCCATGGTATTACACAGGTTACCACTTATCAAGGTTCGCAACACCGATTTCGTTATAGAAAGTATTTTGAATTACTTGAGTCTTCTGGTCTGACATCTGATTTTGTTTTTTATTTGGGTAAGATGTTACAACCTAATGTTAATACACGGCCTTATACTGAAAATTACCTAAAAGCGAAAGAGCTTTCTAAGGGTGCAAAAGTGTATATTTATGCTATAGATGAAGCTCAAGGAGATAGTATAGATCGACAATACACTTATTGGGAAGAACTTAAAAATGAAGGTTTTGGTATTATTGCGGCTGGCAGAAAAGAATATGTAGAAAAAATGGCTGGCCATGTTGATATTTTTGTTGCTGCGTATGAGCCTGAAGTGACAGTTGCCAAGGCTATGCATAACAGTGCAGGTAAAATTTATGTTTATGCTAACCCTCAAGCTGGAGTAGAAAACCCATTGATTTATAGAAAGAATTACGGTTTTCTTCTTTGGCAAAATGATTATGATGGAGCTATGACTTATGCTTACCAACATACAGAAGGTTATAATATTTGGGATGATTTTGACTCTGAGCAGTATCGAGATCATGTTTTTGCCTATCCTACAGTCGATGGTGTAATTGATACAATAGCCTGGGAGGGGTATCGAGAAGCAGTTGATGATTTGAGGTATCTTGCAACTTTTCAACAATTGATGGAAGATTTTACAGATAAGGTAGACAACACTGCTGCACATCTTGAATACAGACATTGGTTAGCAAAGCTTAAAAAGGCTAAGAGTATTGATTCATTTGCTGTTCGAAAGGAATTGGCTAAAAAAATTGAGGCACTTATAATAAAAGGAATGAAAGTAAATGATTAAAAAAATACTGCATGCACATAATTATGGCCACAAAAATATTGGTGACGATGCTATGGCTGAAAATGTGTATAAAAAACTATCTGGAATGAAGAATGTACAGGTAACAACAGTATCAACGTATGATCCTCCGCATCATGAATTTGTCAGTGATATTCGATCACTCAGTGCTATTGTTAATAATTACCATAGTTTTATTTGCAAGATATTTCTTGTTACTGTGCATAGATTGAAACTTGGTTTTTTTTATTTGCTGTATTCGTGGTTGGTTTGTCAGTATTCTCTATTGGTTGCCAAAGTGTATAAAGTCACTGGTTTGATATTATTGCCTGCTGGACCAATGAAAACGTTGATTTTAAACATCAGTACTGCAAATATTTATCTGCGTAGCGGTTCTGGTTCGCTCAATGATATTTGGTTTTGGAGTTCAATGTATCCGCAGTATACGGAAGCTCGTATATGTAATACTTTTGAGGTCAAGGTATATTTTACTGGACAGGGTTTAGGGCCTTTGCACGGCATTTATCGGAGAAAAGTATTGAAGGACTTTCTTAATTGCTGTGATGTTATTACTTTTCGTGACTGTCATGGTTCAGAAAAATTAGCACAAGAGGTGGCTTCGTATTTAACAAACTACGAAAGCGTGGGTGATGATGCTTTGGACTATCCTAAAGAGCCATTGGATGAAAAAACGCAGGCTCTATTTGAGCAAGGAAGCAAAGTTTTAGTGTGTCAGTTTAGACCTACAAACTATAATAAAGTATTACCGAATCAATACTGGCAGTCAGTTGCTGAAAGTCTTGAGGCTTTTGTTGAATCGAATCCGAAGCATAAGGTGGTGTTGGTTTCTTTTTCCAATGGTAGAGTCAATGATGTATCGGCAGCTAAAAAAATTAATCATTATGCACATAATAAATTGATTGTATTAAACCAAGTTTATTCTCCAGGGCAAGCAAAAACATTGATTGCAAACGCTTATATTACCATTGGTCAGAGTTATCATTTTGGTGTTTTTTCCTTGGCAGAATCGGTACCTTTTATTGCTCTTTATACAAATCAATACTATGAAAATAAACATACAGGTTTGTTAGCTTGGTATCAAATGGAGCGATATGCAATTGGGCAAGAAAAGGTAGACAAACTTAGAGTTTATATAGAAAAAATAATTACAGAAATGGAGTTCTTGAAAAATGATATGAGTGAAAAAAATCGAGTGATGATGAGCCGTATTAATGCGGTTTATGCATCTATAGAATCTGGTATATTGTAAATCATGCTAAAAGCTTTATTGCTTGGTGTTGCATCAGGGTACATATTAAAATTGATGCAAATAGTTTGTAATTTGGTTTTGATTCCTTTTTTGATTTCTAATAAGGTATTGGGTTTAGCCGGTTATGGGCAGTTATCTGCTGTATTAGCAACTATTGGTTTATTGACAGCGCTTTATGATGGTTGGAGGTTGTCATGTGCTAGGCGTTTAGGGATAGCTGAGAAAGTTGGGGAGGCTGTTTATATGCCTTTGTTAGTGATGACGCTTGTACCAATAATATTGTTAGGTTTGTGTGCTTTTTTTTATGGTGATTATATACTTGTATGGTTAGGTTTTGGAGATGATTTTCAAAACTTGGCTCTTATCATAGTGGTTTATTTTTTGTTTGAACAAGTAAATTTTTTGAGTGAACAATGTTTCCATGCTAAGGGCAAGACGTGGATTGTTAACAGTGTACTGTTGTTGGAAGTGTTTTGCCGTACTTTAACAATTTATGTTTTATTTACTGTTTGGCAGCCGAGTATTGAGCTTTACTTGAAGATATTTGTTGCTTATATGATAATTAAATATATAGTTTATGGTCTATGGCTTATTACTCGTAGAAGTGCAATTGGTGTAGACACATTGGGTTTTAGCATATATCGTGAAATGGGAACTTTTTATTATAGTTTGCCTCTTTCTGTAAAAGGTTTATCTATATTTTCAGTGTTTCGTTTGTCTGTTGTTGTTGTTAATAAGTATTTATCATCTGAACTGGCTGCGATTTATTCTATTTTGATGGTCACACTTAGAAATTATATTACGCAATTGTTTGTCTCCGTGCTTAGACCTATGATTGTGCCATTGAGTGCCGGCATTGGCTTATCTCAATTCTCAAATCAGAGTCAGTTGAGATCACTTTTGAAAAATTATGAGCTTTTTGTTTGTACAATTTCTTTGTTTGTCGCATTGTTGGTGCCTTATTGGTTATCCGCGTGGCTGCAACAAGATTTGTCTGCTTATTATTTTTTATATATTTCAGGTGTGGCATTTTTTGGTTTAGAGTCATCTTCTTCTATTAAGAATTTTCTTCTAGTTTCTCAAGGTTATGCAAAAATATTAACCTTGTTTGCTCTTATCTTATCACTTGTTCATGTGTCGTATTTAAGTTGCATTTTCTTATTACATGATATGTTGGCAATACAGTGGGTGATTATGGGGGTAATTTGTTTTATTTTACTGTATGCAGGAATTTCTGTTCCTTATTTGTTTTCCAAAAAAATAGTTAAAGAATATGATAGACGTGTTTTTATTTTACCAGTAATTTATACTGTCATTGTGTTGTTGTCTTTGTTTTCTTTGCAATGGCTTAGGTATAAGCAATTGCCTGAAGAGCTCATTACGATATATGGCTTGGCTTTTTTTATAGTTTACCTGTTTGTAATATACAATCCATTCCTAGATAAACAATTGTACCGAAAGTTACTGCCAATATTTAGTCGTTAGGT
>JANQJO010000078.1 GCA_028281605.1 Pseudomonadales bacterium | reverse complement strand
CAAGGTTTCCGAGGCTACACCTATCGGTAATAATCTATCCATTTTGCGTATTATTGAATAGATTTAGATACATTTCAAGCTAACTGTTAAAGCCCCTTTTGCATGAGAAGCGCATAATAATATAGATTTATATGCTAAAAAATTATAGTTTCTCATCCTTTTTGTTGTAGTTGAATCTTATAAGGGTTTGTATGAAGCTGTTGGCAGCAAAGGTGCTGTCATCAAGCTATAGGGATATATTGATGCGTGCTGAAATAAAGAAATATTGAATCATTCTGGGTGTTGCTATGTAGAATTAAGGTTGGCGGGTCTGTTTTGTATGATTGGTGATAAACAACTTGTCTTTTTTTCTTCCAAAGAGTTAGTTGTGCCTAAAATTTGCTCTTTTATCATCGATGTTTATTTGTAAAATATGACAGTAACTGTTAGATTTCATAAGCATTGCCTAAGGTGATTTTGTTTGTTCGCCGAAGAGGTTATTTTTGTGTAATGGAATACCGGGAGTCTTTTATATGTTAGCTCAACTGAAGCAGAGCGTTACGAGTTTATTGAGTCATGGTGGTTTGAAACAAGCCCAAGAAAAGTACCAATTTAACTACACACACATTCCCCCCGTTGCGATGGTCGATACACTGCCTGAGGGAGAAAACTTTCCTCTTGGTTGGTATCGCTTGTTGGTCAAGCAGCTGCGAGTCATCTTTATTAACACCCTAGTGGCCAATCGAGGCAATCAAGGTGCCAAAGATGTGCGGGATGATATTATTCGATTTTTGATTGAAATTTTGCGTAAGGAAGGTTTGTCTACTCAGATCAGTGTGTTGGCCAGAGTCTTGCAAATTATGCCGCAGTTTTTGCTGCAAGGTTTATCGAAGGATTTTGAAGAGTTAGATGAGTTATTGCTATCGCTGATTAAAAAGAGTGGTATGACCGCGTTTAAAGATTTATTGGCTCGGGTCATTGCTCATTTACAACATCCACAAGCTGGTGCGACTGTAGCTAATCTTGAAGAGTATAACAAGCTATTTCCTGTGATTGAGTTACCTCGTATTGCGCAGGATTTTCAGTCTGATGAAGTTTTTGCTTATATGCAGGTGGCTGGCTACAACCCGCTGATGCTTCAGCGTATTAGTACACTGGATCGTCGTTTCCCTGTGAGCGACAAACAGTTTCAAGCTGTTATGGGTAAGCAAGATTCATTGGCGCAGGCGGCGAAGGAAGGGCGGCTTTATTTGGTTGATTATGGTATTTTGCAAGGTGCTTTGAACGGTACTTTTCCAAAGGAGCAAAAGTATTTGTATGCGCCTATGGCCTTGTTTGCAGTGCCTCAGGCGCAAGAGTCTTCTCGTCTTTTGCGGGTTGTCGCTATTCAATGTGATCAAGAACCTGGGCCTGAGAATCCTATTTGTACGCCACACTCACCGCAATATACTTGGTTATTTGCTAAGGCTGTTTTGACCGTTGCAGATGCTAACTTTCACGAAGCCGTCAGCCATTTAGCGCGTACACATTTGTTTGTGGGGTCTTTTGTGGTAACGACGCATCGGCAATTACCGGATGAGCATCCAGTCAGTTTATTGTTGCGACCTCATTTTGAAGGCACTCTGGCTATTAATGATGCTGCACAGAAATCTTTAATAGCCTCTGGTGGTGGAGTCAATCGTTTGTTGTCTTCAACGATTGATAATTCCAGAGTGTTGGCCGTTAAGGGTTTGCAAACGTATGGCTTTAATGCGGCTATGCTGCCAAAACAATTAGAGCTGAGAGGGGTGGATGATACTGAAAGTTTGCCTATTTACCCTTATCGCGACGATGCCCTGTTGGTTTGGAACAGTATCAAAAGTTGGGTTTCGGATTATCTAAGTTTATATTATCCTTCAGATGCAGCGGTTCAAAATGATACGGCTTTACAAGCATGGGCCCAGGAAGCACACTCGCAAGAAGGTGGGCGAGTACCTGATTTTGGTGAAGCCAATGGGGGTATTCAAACATTGGCATACTTGATAGATGCACTGACTCTGATTATTTTTACCGCCAGTGCACAGCATGCTGCGGTTAACTTTCCTCAGAAGGACATCATGAGTTATGCGCCAGCAGTGCCTTTGGCCGGTTATGTACCTGCTTCTGCTTTAAAAGCTCAAATCAGTGAACAGGATTATCTTGCGTTATTGCCGCCATTGGATCAAGCGCAACGACAGCTGAATTTGCTGGATTTATTAGGGTCTATTTATTACAACAGATTGGGGCAATACCCTAAAGACCACTTTCCGGATCGTCGTGTCAATACTTTATTGCAAAAATTCCAAGCGGATTTGTTGCAGGTTGAAGCGATCATCAGTCAGCGTAATTTAGAGCGTCCCGCTTATGAATATTTGCTGCCCTCTAAAATTCCTCAAAGCATTAATATATAGAGCCAATCAATTTCAAGGAGGGGTGGGATTTATGGATATTGTAAAAAATAGTGTTGATCAACGTGAAGCAGGTGGTGATCAGAACGATGGAGAAAAAACTTCCATAAAACAAAAAATCCTTGAGTTCAAGGCACTGAGAACTCATGATATTCAAGTAGGGCTTGCACGTATCTTGGCGAAGATGGGTTATGATAGCGCAATTGGCAAGCGTTTGCGCTTGGGTGTTTATTACACCGAAGCTTCGATCATGTTGGGGGCCTGGCGAGATTTTTTAGAGGCGCGTGTTAAAACCGTAGGTGATAAATTCTTTGCTTCAGATCATGCTATCATGGATGCTTCTCATGAAGGGGTTAAAAAATTGATGCAGACTGAGCCTCAAATTCGTGGTAATGATTTGGGCATTATTAGAATTTTAGCGTCGAGTTATATGCTCGGTAATCCGCTGACTTTGGGTATGAATGGCGATGAGCATGCGGGCATTCGTGAAGTATTTGCTGAAGCATTACCTCAGCCATCTGCGCAGTTAGAGTCGATGGGGCGTTATATTGATAGATTTTTATCTGACGCAGCGGCTCAAGGACAATTGCACATAGGTGAAGATTTACCAAGTTTGATGGTGGGTTTATTGCATCAATTGGTGTTCGAGATGGATTTATCAGAGGATGAAATCAGTGGTTCTCGGACGTTTATTAAAGGTTTGGTGTTGGCTTCTTTTCCAGAGCCGCTCAGTAAAGTGATACAGGCAATTGTTAAAAAGCCGATTCGGCATCGGAAGCAATTGATCAATCGGTACAAGCAATCACCTAAGTGGGCTCGATATATGGAAATAGGGGCGCGCCATCAACTGACTGAACATCAAGTAGCTAATAGTTTGTTTGACATGATACATATTGCAGGAACAGCTGGTACCAGTGCGTTAATGGGGTCAGTGGTGGGGGTGTTGTGTTTAGAAGATGATGCCAGAGAGCGTGCTATTGCAGAAATCAATCAAGCTTGGGGGAGTAAAGCTGCAGTACCGAAGAAAAAAGCATTGGATCAATTAAGTTTTTTGGAAACAGTGATTTTTGAATCCGCTCGCCTGTATCCTCCGGTCCGCTTTGTTAGTCAGCTGGCACCGAATGCTGGTACGGTTGAGCTGGGAGGGCAGCAGTGCCCTTTTCAGAAAGGTACACGGTTATTGGGTTCTATTTTTACAGCCAATCGTGATGCTAAGCGTTATTCTCAACCCGATCAGTTTGATACTGAACGGGATTTTTCGGATCTTTTGTCTTGGAATGGTTGGGATCATGAACGAGTGTGTCCGGGTCGGGCGTTATCGATTGGAGTCATTAAAACATTTTGTCTTTATCTTTATAAGCGGTATCAGTGGACTGATCATACTGAGGTAGCATGGGATTATAAAAAAGTGACGGCTGTGACGCCAAACGATTTGATCCTTAAGTGTTTTAAGCGTCTATAACATTTAGAGAAAAAAGGAAGTTTAAAGGCATGATAGGATCAATAGAAGTGCAATGTATGGATAAAATTGCTTCCTGGATGAAGTCAGTAAAGCCTACGAATTTACCAACTGTGCTGGAGGGTGTGTTTTTTATGGATGGTAATCCTCTGCCTGATGATTGCATTACCATGTATAACAGTGAATGGGATGAAAATACATTGACTTTAACCTTGCAGACGGCAGCGCCATTGCAATGGACGTATCATAAATCGTTTTTGGGTTGGCTGTTGCTACGTTCTGCACAGCTGACACGCTTTACTTATAAAATTCGATTTGAAGATCAAAGTTTTCAACGTGCCAAAATTACCCCATGTGGTTTAGGTGTGTCCATACCCCGTTGGGTTGCAAACTTGACGATGATGCAGGAATGTGAGAATAATGGTAATGGAGATGTTTGGCGGCGGGAGAATATTTGGTTTGGTTTTATTCCCAAAATTGGAAATTATACTTTGCGTCGTGTGGTGGATGCTCAGGGTCAAGCCACACCGGCGTTTGAGAGGATGTTAAAGAAGGTGCAAGAGAAATGTTTGGTGGTGGCTAGAGTCGATGAAACTGAAACAGTTTCTGATGAGAGCGAGGTATTAATTTAATATTATTAAATTTTTCTATGGCCTAATTCTTTGATGTTTGTCCCTAACTTGTTGATTTTGTTTTTAGATGAGAACCGATAGTCAACTATTTTGTGCGCTCTAGCAAATTCTTCTGCTGTTCTGTTGGGCGGAATCTATACTGAACATGAAAGAGGGTGTTTTTTATGTTCAAGCTGAACCCTGGTGCTAGAGTATTAGAGTCATTACAAGGTGCGTGGCCTGCTGCTGGTTGGTATGACCAAAAGTCACAGCGAAATCTTGGCTGGTTCAGTTGGGTCGATATGAGTTTTCCTGAACCTTTGGAGTACTCTTATGTTCGACTCTACAAAGATAAAGCTGCTGCTTGTAAACGTTTGTGTTTGTTATATCTGAGTACTTTACTACTCATTAGTCTCTTATTAGATTATTTTATCCTTCATCATGGTAGACAAGAAATTTGGAATGCTCGTTTGCCTTGTTTGATTGTTTTTTTATCTTTGTTTTTACTGAGTTATTCTTATGTTTTTAAATATTTGCTGAGCTTGTCTGCTTTGGTTACGCTCAGCTGTGTGTTACTGACTTTTTTGAGCCTTTCAGTACAGAGTTTATCAGAATTGACATATTTTTATGCTGGTATTATGGGCCCGCTTTTAATATTTGTACTTTACAGTTCCAATATTGCTTTTAAATCTTCTCTCGTAATAATGGTTTCTAGTTTAATTTTTTGTGCGGCGTATTGGGCATTGTATCTTGAACAGGCTTCGAGCGCTCAACATTTGGTACTGAATGTGTTGTTACTGTTCAATACTTTATCAAGTTTGGTGTTTTTATATATTTTGGAGTCTTCTCGTCGGCAACAGTTTTTCCTTTCTCAGCAGTCAGAATTCTTAAAGTTTACGGCTCATGAGTTGGAAGAAAATCATGATCGTTTTAGCTGTTTGGTAGCTTTAGATCCAGTTACCGGAGTTGCTAATCGTAAAAGTTTTGAAAGAAATATTAAGTTAGAATGGGCACGCGGTGTACGTAAAAAGTATTCTATTTCTATGTTGTTAATCGACTGTGTTGAGTTGTCTGAATTAAGGGCAAAACAAGGAGAGAAGGAAGCAAATACACATTTGGTGCGTATTTCTGATTTGTTAAAAGCCTATGCTAGGCGCCCTGGTGATATTGTAGCTCGTTATGATGAGAATTCATTGGTGGTATTGCTTTCTGATACACAATTAAAGAATGCAAGACATATAGCTGCTAAAGTCATTGAGCAAGTGCATCAACTCTTAGAACAAGTTGAAGAAACAGAATTTAAAGATTTTACGATTAGAATAGGGGTGTCTTGTATGCAACCTATGCTTACCAATTTTCCCTCGGACTTGGTTGCCTTGTCTGAAAAAGGTCTAAAAATGGCAAAGCAACAAAAAATGAAAATGGCCAGTCCTTAGAACGTTCCTTCAAGTATTTTTGTTAAGGAACGAGCACGAAATAAGTTCCTGTTTATACTTGTCCTATTTCTCGCTATCTGCGTTGATGAAAATAGTTACATAGAATGACTATGCGCCCATTTTCTCGCCTTGATAGCAAAAAATAGTCCTACGTATAAACAGGAACTTATTTCGTGCTCGTTCCTAAAGATCACATGCCTCAACAGGTTACGCTGTATTTTGTTGTCGAAGCTTCAATATTACGTAAATTTTTTTATGAGTTGGGTATAAAAGTTGAGCTTATCAGATGTAAACGCTCTTGGGTGTTGCTTGGAAATTTGGCGGATCTCGCGCTAGTTTAAAACTGTAGACCTTTTAAATTTGCATGTGCAGAAGTCTAGGAAGTTGCCATGAGAAAAATTTTGTCCATTCTTGCCGTTTTTTTTCCTTGTATTGCTTTTTCTGGTCAATATATTTATGCACCAGGGACCACTTCGACGACAGGTAATACGACTTTGTCGCACCATCTACTCTCAGTGACACATAATCCAGCAGCTTGTCATCAAGTGTTGAGAAAAGGCAAAAAAATTCGTCTGGCGTATTGGGGTAGTATGGGTTTGTACACAGAGATTGGCCAGGTTGATAATTTTGAAGATGAAATAGATGCCTTGATAGATTTACTTGATACAGATACTGTCTCATTAGATACAGCTGATCAAGTATCTTCTAGATTTAATGATGTGCTGGTTGAGCTTGGACGCTCCGGTTACATTAAACTGGCTACTGATTTGTCTATACCCGGTTTTCCTATGGCTTTTCGTTTCGACTCTTTGGGTGGGAATGTTTGTGCGGAGCTTAACAGCAATATTCAAGTAAAAGGTTCTGTATTAGATGACGTTTTAGAGCTTGATTTGGCCCAATTAGATTGGAATACGCAGTCGTCTTTGTATCTTAAAAGTGCTTTGCAAATGAGATTGGGAGTCAGTTACAGTCGTCCTGTTTGGTCTGGTTCTTTCGGTCGATTTCAGGGACAGCTGATTGCGGGCACCAGGCTGAATATTTATAGTTTGCAGTTAAGCAAGCAGGTTATTCCTTTTGAAAGTTTTGATAATGGTGAGGATGTTTCTGATGTGATACAAGATGAGTATGATCAAAATCAAGAGCAATCAGCCACAGCTGGTGTGGATGTTGGATTGCTTTGGCATGCAGATCGGTACCAGCTGGGATTTACTGTTTCAAATTTAATTGAGCCAACTTTTGAATATGGTACGGTTGGTTCAAATTGTGCAACATTGACTGGAACACAAAGGGATAATTGTTTTACCGCGCAGAACTTTGTCAATATGGGACGTTTAAACGGCTCTGAGGAACATGCTATGAATGCAGTAGGAACCATTGATGGTGCATTTGCAGTCAGGCCTAATTGGTTATTGGGTTTTTCTTATGATTTGGCCGATTACAATGATGCTGTGGGTGATGAACTACAGTGGTTTACAGTCGCGACAACTTTTATGCCTAAAACTAGATGGATTCCAGGTGTTAGAGTAGGGTATCGGAAAAATTTATCAGGAGAAGAGCTCTCTGATATAACTTTTGGAACTACTTTATTAGGCTTGATTAATTTTGATATTTTGTATGGCTTGGATGATGTGGAAATAGATGGCGACAGCCTACCAAGAAACTGGGCTTTGAATTTTGGTTTTGAACAAAAGTTTTAATGTAAGGTAGTGGTGATGATAAAATCGAATATTTTTTTGTTTTGCACAATGATGCTGGTTGGTTTAAGTGGTTGTGGTGGTACGGGTCAAGATGAGGGCCGTATTTCTACATCGACATCGAATATTCAAGGTGTTGCAATTGATGGTTACTTAGCAGGTTCTCTGTGCTATCTGGATTTAAACGAAAATTTTAAGCGTGATGCTTTTGAACCTTCAGCACTAACGGATGCACAGGGCTACTATAGTTATAACCCTGGCACGGATGTGGATTATTGTCGAGCAGATGCGAGTAGTTCAGAGCAAGTACATTGTTTGCAGACAGCCTTGAGTGTGGAGGGTGCGCCGTTGCGCTGCCGAGGGGGGTATGATGTGGCATTAGAAGTGCCTTTTGAGGGTACTTTATCCACAACGGTTGATATTACAGCAGGTGTTTTGGTGCAAGATACGGTGGTTTCACCTTTAACAACTTTGTTATCTTCGGCGACAACTTCAGCTCAAAGAGAACAAATTTTTGATGCTTTGAATGTGACTTCCGAGTCTGAGTTAGCTATTGATTACATCGAAAATAGAAATTCAGAATTGGTCGAGTTAGCAATTAAAGTACAAAAAATTTCACAAATTTTAGCAGAGCCCATTAAAGCAACACACAGTGCAGATGAAGATGACCCAGTAATAGATCCTGTTGGTCAAATTTATGAAGCCATGGTTGATTATATTATTGATAATACTGAAACTGACATTGTTAATGTATTAAGTAATGCAACTGTTCTATCAACTGTAGCGCAGACAGCAGAGAGCTTATATTTACAGGCTGCACGTAATGTAGAAGATGATGATACGAATACGACTTCTGCGGGTAATACAGCCTCTGTATCGAATCAAAATCGTGATCAAGCAGCGCAGAGAGCTAGGCAAGTGAATGAGGTGGCATCAGCAGTTTGTAGTGGCCGTGTCAGTAGTGAAACTTTTACGGTATTGGAGTTAAATGGTTGTCTACGTGCGACAGAGGTGGTGGTGCAAAAGGCTTTGGGAGAGTTAGATGATGCAACAATTACTCAGGATAACTCTATTGATACAGCAGTGACTTGTTTGACTTCAGCCAGTTGTGAGACTGTCATTGGGGCTTTATCAGAAAATAATTTTGATATTACACAAGTATCGCGTAATGATTTTTCTGATCCATCCAGCGCAGCCAGTGATGCTGCTTTGCCGTCTAGTACAGTTGCCTTTAATGGTTTGGCAGGGCAGTCTTTGCGTATTAATGATCCTGATAATGTTGTGCCCGATAGAAGAAAGCATGGGCGTATTGAGTTATATTTTGGCACCAGCAGCTCCACAAGCTCTGGGCCTTTGAGTGCTTGTATTCGTTATATTGATGGTGACGGTGCGGCTAGTCCTAACGCAGTTGATGACAGTGATTTATCTAATGGAGATACTCGTGGTGCTTATGTTGCAGGTAATTGGCAGCTTTTGGGCACAGGCTTTTCCGTGTTGTTACAGTTAAATATTACAGATTCGAGTGATCCGTACGAGGCCATTATGAAGAGTGTTGGAATTAATAGCCAAGGACAAACAGTTTTTCGTTTTGATTTTGATGATGCCTTGGAAGATTGGCTCAGTGTGGAGGGTATTGTTGCTGTGCCAGATAATCAACCAACCAGTGACGCTGCTTGCCGAGAAAGGTTTAATACGGTTGTTGATAGTATTTGATATAGCCTATCTCATATAAAGTAAGACTATCGAGCATACATTTGTATTTCTTATACATTTACAAGACCGATACTCATTGTATTAAAAAATTAACTTGCTTGCATGGGGCTGGTCGGGTTATTTTATTGGCTTGAAAAGCAGTAAATAGTCTTGAGCAATATGTTTAGGTCACTGCATGTATGTTATTTGCCTATAAATTGAGATGCTCAGGCTTTGTACAGTGAGTAAAAGAGTTTACGAATATAAAAAATATTACTCTTCCTAAGATAGATTTTATTGAATCGATCATATAAATTTTATAAATTCATAAGAAATAACAACAATAACATAATAAAAAAGAGGTGCCTAGTGAATATGGATTCAAATATTGCCGATGAAGCTGTTAAAATTTCTGCAGAGTCGGTGGATTCTCCAAAAAAAGATAAAATAGATGCCAGGACCCGGATTTTAAACACAGCATTGTCAGAGTTTGCTTGTAAAGGGTTTGATGGTGTGTCTACTACAGAAATTGCAAAAGAGGCTGGTGTAACTCAACCTTTGATACATTATCATTTTAAAAGCAAATTAGCACTTTGGCAGGCCACTGTGGAGCAAATTTTTAAAGCGCTGAAAGAAGATTTTTCCAATGGTGATACTGATTTTGAGTTAAGTGGAAGAAATTATAAAGACCATATCATTGAGCTTATTCGTAAATTTGTTGAATTTGCTGGCAAACATCCTGAGTTTGGCCAGTTTTTATTGCGTGAAGGTACGCAGCAGTCTAAACGTTTAGAGTGGATGATTGATACCTGGGGCAGACCTACATTGAGTTTAATTGTTGAAGGTTATCGTAAAGGTATAGAGGACGGTTGTTTGCGTGATATTCCTTTTCCTCAGATTGTTTCTATTATAATGGCTGCTAGTACACAATTCTTTGCGTTGGCGCCTATGATACAAGGGATATATGGGGTTGATTCACATGACCCTGAACAAGTGAAAATCCATACCAATGCAGTGGTTGAGTTGGTCAGCCATGCGATGTTTGTGGATAATGCAAATGACAATGCAAATTCTATTGAAGCAGCTTAGTGTTGATCTTTAAATTCAATTCATCTTATACTGGTACATTTGTTCTATTTGCCTCGTTCTTTTTTGGAGTGAGGCCTTTTCTCTCTTTTTGAGAGCTTAGGAGGTGTCCCAGAATAAAGTTTACAAGCTTCGCTCCTGAACTCGCTGCGCTCAGACATGCATCCGCTCACA
>JANQJO010000158.1 GCA_028281605.1 Pseudomonadales bacterium | reverse complement strand
GGCCAGAGTTGCAAGACTTTGGTGAAACCGGCCTCTATGAAGCAGGAAGTTAACGCCATAACCACCTATGGATAGTTTTGGATAGGTTTAACGGAACGGCTACCTATTATTTATATGCATTAAGACATCATAGGCGAAAGCAAATATGAGCAATAAACCGGAATAAGCGCCAGGTACATTTATCGGAAATGAATTTGATAGTGCTGAATGAAGGAAAGTGCTTATAAAGTGCTTATAGAGTTAGTTAGGAATGCTAGTGTTACACCGAATAGAAATAGTTGTGGGATAACAGGTTGAGGTATGTGTGTGTATGTAGTTGGAGTTGTTCTTCCTATGGCGGAGGAGTTCATGCTGTTTAGCATATCGAGCATTGATTTTCGTCTACTGGTTGAGCCGCCGCTGGTTCCCGTTCCCGCCCAGAGGCTTGATGTTGCGTTGTAGCAGGATTATTATTGTTTCCAGCGCGGGCTACCATTTTTTTGTTGTCCACAGGTGGTTTGGCTGTTGTAGTTAAGGATACAGTTTGGGAAGTGATTATGCTGGTTTTAAGATATAATGTCCAGTAAAATGCAGAACAGAGTTTCCAGCTTCTGCTTATTTTACCGTGAAATACAATTTTCATCACTTGGGGTGACGAAAATTGCATTTCTCATGGCTGTTTTCTTGGGGTTTTGATCGATAATTAAGCTTTTTGACTTACTGCTAAAGATGTCTGGGGCTTTGGAAATTTTAAAATCGATGTTGGGCCAATTTTGTAGCATTTGTTCAATGTCAGTTTAATGGTTGCTTGCGTTAAGCTGTGTACTAGGCTAAGCCTAAAGTAGTAGATGATGAGATGAATATGGGAGCAAGAAGTGAAGAGCTCTTCTATATCGTATGACAGTACCTATTATATCCACCATCCGAGTGAGATACCGATTACCGTTCAGTCCCATCAGTCTTTAGATCGATCGAATGTCCGTATTGATGATGTCAAAATTGGCGGTTTGGTTTTTGGGTGTTCTCGTGCGTTTGCCAAACAAGCCGTTGTCGATGTCACTATTCATATTACCCAACCAGGGTTTCGTGTGATCGGTGTGGTTGAATGGTGCAGACAAGTGAGCTCCGATCATTATGAAGTGGGGATACAGTTTCATAATAAAGAAGATGCTTTTCAAGTGAGAATGATTGAGCAAGTATGTCACATTGAACAGTATAAACGTAGAGTGGATGAAACAGAAGGCCGCAGTTTAACAACGGACTCGGCTGCTTTGGAATGGATTGCCAAACACGGCGCACATTTTCCTAACCCTGGAATGAATTGACTATGAAAACATACGCAATAGCCGAGCTATTATCGGGGGATGTGGAACTTAAACAGTTTGTCATCTTGAAAGGGTGGGTTCGAACTCGACGTGACTCAAAACAACAATTTTCTTTTTTGCAAGTACACGACGGTTCTTGTTTTGATGCGATTCAAGTCATAGCTGATGCTCACTTAGATAATTATCATAGTGAAATTATTAAACTCAGTGCCGGTTGTGCTGTGGTTGTGACAGGAAATTTGGTGGTTTCACAAGGTAAGGGACAGGCTACTGAAGTTCAAGCTAAAACAGTGGAGGTAGTGGGTTGGGTTGAAAATCCTGAAACTTACCCGATTGCAAAAAAACGCCATTCTTTTGAATATTTGCGTGGTGTGGCTCATTTGCGTCCTCGTACTAACACCTTTGGTGCGATGGCTCGTGTGCGTCACCGTTTGGCACGCAGTATTCATGACTATTTTGATGCATTGGGTTTTTATTGGGTTAATACCCCGATTATTACAGCCAGTGATTGTGAGGGTGCTGGCGAGTTATTTCAGGTCAGTACCTTAGATTTGCTAAACTTAACTCACCGACCTGATGGTTCTGTGGACCATGTCCAAGATTTTTTTGCTAAACCGACGTACTTAACTGTCTCTGGGCAATTGCAAGTGGAAAGTTTCTGTTTGGCTTTATCGAAGGTTTATACTTTTGGTCCAACCTTTAGAGCTGAGAACAGTCACACCAGTCGGCATCTAGCAGAGTTTTGGATGTTAGAGCCTGAAATAGCCTTTGCCGATTTAAACGATTTAGCTTATTTAGCTGAAGATTTTTTGAAACAAGTGCTCACGACACTGTTGGAAACTTGTGAAGATGATTTGGCTTTTTTTGCTAAATTTGTTGATAAAACTTGTCTTGAGCGTTTACAAGCAGTAATTCGGGAACCATTTGAGCGCATTGATTATTCTCAGGCTATTGAGATTTTACAAGGGTCGAAGCAATCTTTTGAGTTTCCAGTGACTTGGGGGTTGGACTTACAATCTGAGCACGAACGTTACCTGACAGAGCAGTACTTTAAAAAACCTGTCATTGTCCGAAATTACCCAAAAGACATTAAGGCTTTTTATATGCGTTTAAATGATGACAGTCGTACCTGTGCAGCGATGGATGTGTTAGCACCCGGGATTGGTGAAATCATTGGAGGTAGTCAGCGAGAAGAGCGATTGAGTGTGCTCGATGAGCGTTTACATGAACCTTTGAAAGAAACTTTATGGTGGTATCGAGAATTAAGGCGTTACGGCACAGTACCTCATGCTGGGTTTGGGTTGGGGTTTGAGCGTTTACTTAATTATGTGACAGGTATGGAGAATATTCGTGATGCGATACCGTTTCCTCGAGTGCCTGGTAGTATTGAGTTTTAGAGTGATTGTGAGTTGTTTTGTAAACATCACATATTGTTAAAAGATGATCATTGCCTTGTTGTAGATAAGCCCTCAGCGCTGTTATCTGTACCTGGAAAACCTCCTTTGCATATGGATTCTTTGTTGCAGCGTGTGCAGCAGTTTTATCCCAATGCTGAAGTTGTGCATAGGTTAGATATGGGAACCTCTGGGGTATTGATCTTTGCGTTGAATAAGTGGGCCCAAAAGCAGTTACATGCTCAATTTAGAGAACGTTTGATTCAAAAAGATTATATTGCTTTGGTGCAAGGTTGCCCGAAACATCATTGTGGCAGTATAGAGTTGGCTTTGAGTGCAGATTGGCCAAATAGACCTAAGCAGCGTGTTGATTTTATGGCTGGTAAAGCCTCTCTAACACATTGGCGAGTGCTGCATCGTTATCAACATCGATCTGCCTATACAAAATTATCACTCAAACCCATGACAGGTCGTTCCCATCAATTAAGAGTGCATTTGAAAAGTATTGGTCATCCTATTCTGGGGGACGTTTTGTATCACCCTCAACCCGATTGTGTGATAGAATTCGGTTTGTCGCCTAGGTTGTATCTACATGCAGATACAATCCGTTTTTATCATCCTATGACAGAACAACTTGTTAAAGTTACAGCATGCAGCCCATTCTAAATTTATTTGCTACAATCTTGTTGAGTTATCAGTCTTGGTGTATTGATTGAAGGGGCCCATCATGATGATCCGTTCTTGGTTGTTGCAATGCCTGCAAGCTTTGTTGGACATTCGCTTCGGTAAAAGTCTGACATTGAAAGTGATGCCCTTACTCTATGTGTTCTCTGTGGTAGGGGTTGTGATGGTGAGCTTTGGGTTGTGTGTCGAGGCCTTTGCTCAGTCTGTTTGGTACGGATTAATGCATATCATGCTTATTAGTCCTTTAATGTGTTTAGTTGGAATCGTGATTGTACGTTGTGTGTTTGAGTTTTTGGTGGCGGTCTTTTTCATTCAAGCGAAGTTGAGTACAATGACCGATGAGGTGAGTCATTTAAATCATGGTTTGCAGCGAGTTTATAAAGGTACTGAGCAGTTAACCACTGAAGTGACGGATATGAAGCAACATATTATTCATGTTTCAGCAGAGATTCAGCAGGCTCATCAGGCTTTAAAGGGCATTGAAGACATGGCTAATCGTATTCCTTTTTTGAAAAAGCCTAAAAAAACCACACGCTCTAAAAGTTGGGCAGAGGCGCCTTTGTCTGAATATTCTGAACCTGAAGAGTTGTCGAGCTTGATTGGCAGTGATGCTCTGATAACGCAGAAGGTTAGGTAAGGCACAGGTCAATAAAACTGAAGTTGAGTAGTCTGGCAAGACTTGGGAAAAGGGAATATTATGTATTTTAAACAAAATAAACAGACAGCTTGTATTTCAATACATTCTCTTGAGAGTATGTTAGAGCTGCAAGAAGCTATGAATTGCAAAATTCATCCGCAATGGCGTCACCAAAATTTTCCTTGGTATCGTGCTATTTGGGTTGAATGTGCCGAGCTGTTGGATCATTATGGTTGGAAGTGGTGGAAAAAACAGAGTCCAGATTCGGTTCAAATTAGTTTGGAGTTGGTTGATATTTGGCATTTTGGTTTGAGTATCACATTGCAGCAAGAGGAGAATCTACAAAAGTGCGCGCAGTTTTTGCTACAGCAGTTTGTGGAAACGGAATATGGGCTTGCTTTTGAGCGAAGTTTGGAAGCCTTAGCCGCTCATGCGCTTTCTGAAGAGCGTTTTGACGTTGAGCAGTTTTATGCTTTAATGAAGACGGCAGGCTTAAGTTTCGATCAGTTATACCAACATTATTTAGGTAAAAATGTATTGAATATGTTTAGGCAAGATCACGGTTATCAGCGTGGTGAGTATGTTAAAGTTTGGGCAAATCAAGAGGATAATAGCCACTTAGCAGAGATTTTTCAAACGCTTGACTTGCAAGCTCCGGGTGTAGAAAAAGAACTATATACTCGTTTGGCTACGCGCTACAGGGATTTAGTGACAGATTTGCTACTGTAATATTTACTTGATTTAAACTTAAATCTTGTCTTTATAGCAAGTATTTATAGAGCGGATGTAGGATTTTTTGTTTTTTCTAAGTTTATTTAAAAAAACCTCCAGACCTTGTATGGCGGCTTTTAGTTGGTCATTGTGAGGTAGAAACACAATTCGGAAGTGGTCGTGGGTGTTAATGTTAAACGCAGAGCCTTGGACTACTAGAATTTTTTGGTCTAAGAGCAAATCTAAGATGAATTTCTCATCGTTTTGTATCGGGTAATATTGCGGATCCAGTTTGGGGAAAAGATACATAGCCGCTTTTGGTTTGACGCAAGAGATTCCAGGGATTGTGGTTAATAAATCATGGGCCAAATCTCGCTGAAGACCTAGGCGGCCAGTTGGTTGAACTAAGTCTTGAATACTTTGATAACCACCTAAGGCTGTTTGAATAACGTACTGTGCGGGTACATTGGCACATAAACGCATGGTTGATAAAATATCTAAGCCTTCGATAAACCCCTGAGCACGACGCTTGTCGCCGCTGATTACTAACCAGCCAGATCTAAGACCTGCACAGCGATAAGATTTTGACAAACCACTGAATGTGACAAAGGTAAGATCGTCAGCGAGGGAAGCTGTTGGGGTATGAATTGCTTGATCGTAGATTACTTTATCGTAGATCTCATCTGAGAAGACTAATAATTTGTGTTTGCGGGCAAGCTCCAGCAAGTTTTGGAGTAACTCGGGGCTGTATAAAGCTCCGGTTGGGTTGTTGGGGTTAATGATCACTATGGCTTTGGTGCGTTTTGTAATTTTGCTGCTGATGTCTTTGAGACAAGGAAACCACTCGGCTTGTTCATCGCAGTGGTAATGTACTGGTTGACCGCCAGCTAGGCTGACTGCCGCAGTCCATAAGGGGTAATCTGGGGCTGGAATCAGGACTTCGTCTTTATCGTTCAGTAAGCTTTGTGTGGCCATAACGATCAATTCTGAAACGCCATTACCGAGGTAGATGTCTTCAATATCAATATTTTTGATGTTTTGTTGTTGATAATATTGCATGACTGCTTTACGGGCAGAGAATAGGCCTTTGGAGTCAGCATAACCAGTTGAGGCGGGTAGGTTACGTATCATATCTTGTATGATTTCTTCAGGTGCATCAAAGCCGAAGGGTTGTGGATTACCGACGTGTAATTTCAAAATACGGTGCCCTTCTTCTTCAAGTTGTTTAGCTTGCTTTAAGGCTGGACCACGAATATCGTAGCAAACATTGTCCAATTTATGGGATTTATCTATGAAGGCCATAAAGTTTCTCTGTGTGTTCTTGGATTCGCTCAGGTTGAATATTTTATCATCTTTATTGATTGTTAAGCCAGTGTGAATTCTTGCTATCAGCTGTTTTTTCAGTTCGGTTATTGGTCTGATGTAGGGGTGAGGTGGCGGCATTAGAGTGATTACTCTAATCGCTTATGGTAGCGTGTTTGCAATGAGCTGGGTTATTTTAACTGGCTATATTTTGACTGAGGAGTAGAGTGCATGGCCAATACAGATGATGATGTAACGAATCCGACTACTGCAGGGGCAGTTGAGGATGGTGATGAAACAGATGTAGACAAGCAATTGACTGAGAAGTTGAAGGATATGGCCAGTCAAGTTTGGTTGGCAGGTTTGGGGGCTTACGTCAAAACAGAGAAAGGAGGAGGTAAGTTTTTTGATACATTAGTTCAAGAAGGTGAGTCCTTAGAGAATCGGACCAAGGCTGTGTTGGATAGGCAACTGACACTGTATAAAGAGAAGTTGGAGAGCGTGCGCGACAAAGTTGGTCAGGTGCGCGGTAAAGCTATGGACTCTTTAGAAAAGGTAGAAAAAGCCTTTGATGAACGTGTTGCTAAGGCTTTAATTCGTTTAAATATTCCAACAAAGCAATCTCTGTCGATATTACAAGATAATATTGAAGATTTACAAGTACAGGTTCAGCAGCTGCGTAATGAGCTTGCTGAGTTGAGATCGTTAAGTGATCAATCTAAAAGTGTAGCCACTGCGCGAGCACGAAAATCGAAAACGAAAACCAGTGGTAAAGTGACCAGTTAAATCAGTTTATTTTATTGAAAGGCACGGTTGTGTGCCTTTCTCCGCTCTTCTTATCCTTTCTTATAGCGGTTTTCAGAATGGTTAGATGTAGGCGCCGACGAGTGAGAGCCGCTGAGTGTATAAATAATACATGATGCGGTCGATCGAGGAAGGCA
>JANQJO010000139.1 GCA_028281605.1 Pseudomonadales bacterium | reverse complement strand
TGAGCCTTACTCAGAGCCAGTGCCAGATCCTTGCGATCCCTGTGACCCTGCATCTGAACCAGACCCTACACCTTATTCCGATCCAGTGCCTGAACCCTGTGATCCTTGTGATCCACCCGCACCTGAACCTGAGCCTTACTCAGAGCCAGTGCCAGATCCTTGCGATCCCTGTGACCCTGCACCTGAACTGGACCCTACACCTTATCCCGATCCAGTGCCTGAACCCTGTGACCTTTGCGATCCATTTGCAGAGTTACCCTTTGATTGCATAACTGGAGACAACTGTGAACATTAGGAGTTTTATGGTTAGAATCTAACAAAAATGAGCCCATAGTTGGTACTATTAAGTCAAGTGCATTTTAATACTTGAGATCGAATACTAATAGCCAGGTAAAGTTTTTATTCTCAGATATTAACAACTATAAAGATAACTATTCCTCATTTTTAGCACTGAAGGTGAAGAATAGTTATTCGCTCATCGTTTCAGTAGTATTGAAATGAGCGCATAGTAGTAATCAATAAATAAAGTCTGTATCAAACCAAAGATAACAGAGTAGATATGATTATGTACCAGCCTCATTTTGTTCAATATGCAAGCCAGCTCTATGTTAAGTTTCGATATGTTAAGTTTCGATTTTTATTGGGTGTTTTTATTATAATGACACCCTTTTTTTTCTCTGGATGCGGTGGCGATTGTTTTCGCAGTTCTCTGGATTCAGGCAATGATGACACACGCAGTTTCATAAAGCGTTTATTTGATGGGTGTGCTATCAATGCAAAAGAAACCTCTGTTGGAGAAAGCACTTCGAGTATCAATGCCACAGAACCAACCGAGCCAACACCTGAATCTAATCTTAAAGATTTATTATACAACAATCAATGCGCTGGCTGTCATGGTGAAGATAAAAATGGAGTTGAGAATATCGGTCCTAGCTTACTGCCAAATGATTGTGGAGTTTGTTCAGACTTAGCATCACTTAAAACTTATATTATTGATACAATGCCACCAGGAGATCCCTCACAATGTGCGCAAGAGTGCGCAGATACGATTGCTTCGCTTTTATTACCTGAACAGCCCATTAACGTACCTCCTATACCACCAGAGCCTCCAATAGAAAATCCGACTGTACCAGAAAACCCAGTTCCTGTAGAACAAGATCCACCAGCACCTTCTCCTATTGTAGAAGATGCACCCCCTGTACCTGAAGAAGCAGTCCCTGATGCACCAACACCTGAGTTACCAGAAATTGTTGTCCCAGAGATTCCAGAACCACAACCTGACCCTGAACCTGCGCCAGAGATTGTGGAGGCACCTAAACCTTCTTCTTATCTAGAGTTTTGTGCAAGTTGTCATGGGAACAATGGAATAGGGATCGAAAATTCAGGACCCAGTTTATTACTAGCAGAGTGTGAGCAATGCACTGATTTAGCAACTTTAGTAGCTTATATTGATGAAACTATGCCGCCTGAAGACCCAACGATATGTGTGGGAGATTGCGCTGCATTAGCAGCTTTGTACATCACGCTCGAAGTTAACAAACCCCCACCAGTGACAGGTAAAGATTTCTACGAAAGAGACTGTGCAAATTGTCATGGTAAAAAAGGAGACGGTGGCAGCGGACCATCCTTACTAGTGACAGAATGTCAAATTTGCAATGATTTAATATCTATTAACAAAATCATCAATGAAAAAATGCCCATGAGTGACACGATAAGCTGTACTGGAGAATGTGCGGCATTGGTATCACGTTATGTTTTTGATGGTTTTGTAGAAGAGCCCAGACAATACACACGCTTAGAGTATTATAATAAGTTTGGCTGTAAAGATTGTCATGGTGCTCAAGGGGAAGGTGGCTCAGCCACTGCACTCATAGGCTCAGAATGTGGCAGCTGCAGTAATTACCCGTTACTGATGGACGTTATCTTAGAACAAATGCCCTATGGTGAGCACCCTGCCCTATGTGACATTGATTGTGCTTTACAAACAGCTCAGTTAATCTATAGCCAATTTAATGAACGTACCCGCTTAACAGGCAAGCAGTTGTATGAATTTAGCTGTAGTGATTGTCACGGTCTTGTAGGTGAAGGAGGTTCTGCGCCTCCTTTGACACTCGAAGCCTGCGAGACCTGCAATGACTTTTCCTTTTTAGTCTCTTACATTGATGAAAACATGCCTTTAGAAAGGCCTTGGGTTTGCAAAGAACAGCAAATGGATGAATGCGCTTTGTTGGTTAGTGAATACATTACAGCTGGCTTTGTCGAAGAGCCCATGAGTGCCGATAAGCAGTACCAGATTAAATGTGCAAAATGTCACGGAGAAAATGGTGAAGGCGCCAGTGCAGTAGGATTTAATTTAGAAACCTGTTCAACCTGCAATAAAGCCAGCTCTTTATATTTTGAGGTTCTGGCACAAATGCCCCAAGGCAGCCCACATCATTGCCAAGGTGACTGTGCGCTCAAGTTGACTGAAAAAGTCTTCAACATGAGCCACCCTGTTGGCAGTGGACAAGAAATGCCAGTAGTGGAACAAGAACCTACAGCCCCACCCTCTATGGAGGAGCTTGTCGAGCAAGCCCCACCAGAGACAGCAGAAACCCCACCCACACCTGTAGAGAGCCCACCCGTACCCGATGGTAATGTTGAGATGCCAGATGCACCTACTCCAAATCCAGCCCCTGATGAGGTAGCCGCTGCGGTCGTTAAAACTGGACAGGATTATTATGAAACACAGTGTTCGAGCTGTCACGGAGAAGATGGCAAAGGTGGTGATGCTCCTTCTTTACGTGGAGATAAATGTAAAACTTG
This sequence comes from Pseudomonadales bacterium, assembly GCA_028281605.1. GTDB lineage: Bacteria > Pseudomonadota > Gammaproteobacteria > Pseudomonadales > JANQJO01 > JANQJO01. The sequence goes on along the minus strand of JANQJO010000139.1, from coordinate 27,027 downwards.
TGATAAGCTTGATAAACTGTATTTAACCATACTCGATACTATGCCACTGAATGATACAACCAGTTGTGGCGAAGACTGCGCTGTCAAAACAAGTTATTATATCTTTAACGGTTTGAAAAAAAGCAGCGAATTTACCGCACGGGAGTATTATGCTGGCTTATGCTCTGATTGTCATGGCAAAATTGGCAAAGGTGGTGATGCCCCAACTCTAGAAAAAGGTAAGTGTGAAACCTGTGAAGATCTTCCTAGTTTATTTACTAAGATAGTACAGGATATGCCAGTAGGCGCTTCTGCTTTATGTGACGAAGAGTGTGCAACCAAAGTGACACAATATATTGCCAGTGATTTCAAAGAAAAAGCCTCACCTTTACAAGGTAAAGAATATTATGCTGTGCAGTGTGCCAATTGTCATGGAAAAGAAGGAGAAGGTGAACAAACTGGCCCTTCTTTACGAGAAGAAGACTGCACAATCTGTTCTAGCTTGACAGAATTAATTTTAAAAATTGATCAAGAAATGCCATTAGGTGCTCATTCTTTATGTAAAAATGAATGCGCTGTATTAGTGGCAGATCACGTTTTAAATGGCTTTAAAAAGAATATTAAACAGTGCAAAGAAAATAATAGAGATGGGAATAAAAATTGTGATAAATCGAAAGATACCTCCAAAGAGTAACCAGACAAAAAACTCTCAAAAGATGAAAAAAAGCTAAGGAGATGTCCCAGAATAAAGTTTACAATGTGAGCGGATGCATGTCTGAGCGCAGCGAGTTCAGGAGCGAAGCTTGTAAACTTTATTCTGGGACACCTCCTAAAATATATTTGGTAGTTGTTGGATATGAAAGTAATCAGCAGTCGTGACTTCATTTTAGAGTGTGAAAATGTTTTAGAACCTAGCTTGTGCAAACGTATTATTAAACATTTTCGCAATGATGATGCTGTTACACAAGGTCAAGTAATGAATATCAATGGTCAAAAACAAACAATTACTTCGGACAAACTCTCTGATGAGTTATCAATCTACCCACAAGGAAATTGGTTTGAACTACATGAGCAATTGCATCTTCGTATTTCTGAGTTGGTGATGTCATATATTTCTATGATTTCAGCCTTACAAGTTGCTCCAATTCAATGGACAGGTTATAAAATAAAACGCTATCCAAAAGGAAAAGGATATTTTCGATGGCATTTTGATGCTTTGGGCCCAGGAGCTTATGATCGTATATTAGCATTAATTTTATATTTAAATGATGTAAAACAAGGGGGAGAAACAGAGTTTTACCATCAAAAGCTTCGAATCAAACCAAAGTTAGGCAAGGCTCTCGTATTTCCTACAGCTTGGACACACTTACACTGCGGCCATATTCCAATCTCTAATGCAAAATACATTATTACATCCTTTGTGAAGTTTAATATCAATGCTTAATACTTAATACTTAATTAATAAAAAATATACACTGCAGTGAAGGCAAAGAAAAAGCCGATACACCATATAATAACAGATAACCAATACACCCATAGGCTGATGCGGCGCAGTCTAGCACATGCCTTGGTTTGCTCTGGATCAATAGGGCAGGGCGTATGATGTGTCCGCCATTGCATGAAGCCTGTAAGTAGTATCAGGGTTCCCGATACTCCAAACGTCCATGCTTTATATTTTGACAACGCCACTAGCCATGATGCAGTGGAAACCAGCCCCGCTAGTGCTGCACCTGCTCCTAATGTCACCAAAAGTGCCGGCAACGCACAACATACCAATGTACCAACGGAGGTAAACAGGCTTAATGTAGGCAATAATGTATGTTTTACGCCATAATTTTCTGAAGGTTCAGACATGGTTAACATCCTTTATGAATGGTGACAATGTTATAACCAGAATCGGTGATGAGTTGAGTTAGCGTCTCATCGTCAATGGTTTTGCCCTCTTTCATTGCAATGCTGACTTTACCGTTATCCAAATCAACGTCTATGCCTGATACATCGTCACGCTTGCCGAAAACTTTTTCTAAGGCACGCGCACAGAAGTCACACACCAGGCCATTAACGTCCACCTTAATAAAGTTCTTGCAGTCTGCGCCTTTGATTCCTTGTATTTGTTTTGTCGCTGGCAGTCCTTCATGGTTATGAGCATGATCTTCATGCCCTGCCCATGAAAAAGAAGTGACAAATAAAAAAATAACTATGCTTAATTGAAGTAATATTTTCATGTGGTTCCTCCTAAAATCTAACAACAAAATTCACTAAAGCGTCACCATCTTCGCTCACACCAATCTCGGTGAGATATTCACTTTTAAATAAACGTACGAGAGGGGTAACGGTTATGGGGTCATCCTTTTTAGGGCTATGATCTACTTGCAGCATCAACCAAGTGTGCAAGTCACCATAATCACCGAGATAAGGGGCAATGCCGATACGGGCTTTCTGTGTAAAGAAGCGATCAACATTACCAGCTTCATAAAGGCGATTTTCGTAATAGGTAAAAAAACGCCTATCTTCCCAATCGAGGGAAACGCCCGTAAATATCCCCACGTCATTATCGTTATCATCACTTTGGATGCTTCCAACACCGGATTTGATGTAGAAATTGGCTTGAGAGGCGGGCTTATTCCAACGTTTGATGAGTTTATTGAGTTGCAGCCCGTGAAACTGCCATTTATCATCTCGCCAATATTCGCCTTTATAGCCAATAGAGTATTTAGCGGTAGGTGAATAGTGAATGTGAATGCTATGAGTATCCATATCATTCATTTGCATGAGGGTTGTGCCGCTTGGATAGGATACGGGTCGTGCCAGCACCGGATAGGGCAGCATCATCAGCATGGATACGATGTATAAAAAGGGTTTCATGATTATCTCCTAATGCATTAACACTATGCAAACGTACATTGTGTGTTGCTTATCAGCGCCACTGGACGCGAATCATTTAGGAGATCGATTTAGGGGGGTAGTAAATGGTGTCTGGGTCAGAGAATATACGATTATCGTGATGGATGGGTTGCGTAGAGGAAACTGTTGTTTGTGTTAGTATCATTTGGTCGGAGATGTTAGTGAATTGAAAACAACCCTCACATTCACATTGATGTTGAGTATCAGTATGTCGGTTATCGTTTGTGTCCGATGTGTCGTGACAAGGCATTTCTCCTACTGTATGCTCATTTTGAGCCTTATCCATATCCATACAACAGACCATTGCAGCACTGGCTACATTGGATAGCACTAAACAGGATATGAGTAAGAAAAATAAGCTACGCATCTTTATAAGGTATCAGTAATATCAAGAAATGTCCAATTATTAAGCTGTGGTGCAGCCGCTCCCGCTAGATTGGAAACATTTGTTGAACAAAATAGATTTCTCGGCACCTGCTATAAAGCTGCAAATTGGGTTCGTTTAGGCCAAACAAAGGGTCGAGGAAAACTGGGGCCTTCTGGCAAAATCAGCGTACCGATTAAAGACATTTGGGTGTATCCGCTAACCTCTTCCTTTAAAACAATACTTCGATAACAGGCGAAACCGTCTAATTCAGGCTCACCAACATGACCATCGATTGAATGTTATTTGGTGGTTAATTTAGAATTATGGCGTTATGCCTAAACGGGTTATCCGAATATTTACCTTAAAAGCAAGATAACCCTTTGATTCTTAATACCTGAAAATCTAGTGGGAATTGCTGAGGGTTTTTCAGTAAAGATAAGTGAAATGATATCAAGTATGTGAATTAATCACTTACAATATTGATGTATAGATTGGTAATGCATTTGCCACAAGATGGCGATATTTTTATTAACTTGTCAAAGTCTATTTCAGTTGTTGAATCAATTCAGATAAGGGCATCATTCGAACATCTGCTGTTAGTGGATAGTTTTCTTTTACTATTCCCACAACATCTGTGTTTTTGACAAAGCTTCAGGTGTTTGGTTTAATGCCTGTTGCATATCCGCTGTATTTAAATGAGCTGGGTGAGGCGATCTAGTTGTGCGTATATTGATTCAATTCTTTGTTTTATTCTTAAATGTATTTTTCTTTTATACCCCTGTATTAGCAAACGATACTGTTGGGGTGTTGCCGGGGAGCTTTGAAGTGACACCTTTGGGCGCTGCGGTTTACAGTATACCGATAGATATTCCTCCAGGGCTTAACAGTCATCAACCTACTCTGTCGTTAGTATATAGCAGCCAAGAGCGTCATGGTGCCTATGATAAAGGCTGGAATGTGTCGGGAGCTAGTGCAATCTATAGATGCACAGCAACGCTTGTTGATAATAATGCGGTGGATTCTGTCGACTATGATGATAATGATCAATTTTGTTTTGATGGAAAAAGATTAATTCTAGCCGGTGGTGTGCACTTATCCGATGGGGCGATCTACAGAAAGCAGATAGATGATCACACCCATATTGAAGCTTTTGGTAGTTCTGGCTTAGGAGATGGCGCAGGTGGTGGCTGGTTAGATTGGTTTGCGGTAGAACTCTCTGATGCAAGTGCTTTCAATTCTGACTTGTGGTTAAGTGAAACATCTTTACATATGTATAATGGAGTGGCGCCAGGCACTTACAGTCACATCCCCGGAGACTTTAATGGTGATGGAGTTATGGATGTTGCTACTTTATCACCCAAAGCGTTGGGTGGGTGGGAGCAATGGTTTTCGGTAGATTTATCCAACTTTGGTGAGCCAGACCTCATGACCAGTATCACTCCCCCTATTGGTTCAGAGTTTGAAATAGAATACGAAGCGTTAACAAAAACCAGTCAATACCAACAACTCTCTGGATCGCAATACCCAGTGCAAGAGATTACTGTCCCCATTCATGTGGTGACAGCTGCAAACAAGCTAACAAACTACACCGTAACAGGAGAAAAAATCTGGAAGCGCTTTGAGCACAGCTATAAAGGCTTACGTGCCAACATACAAAATGGATGGGAAACTGAAAACCCAGACGGATGCAAAGGGGCAAACTACCGTAATGCAATATGATGTGTTGGGTCGAATGATCAGTCGAACAGACCATGATGGTGTGTTATCCACTTGGAGTTATGATCAAGGTAACCAATCGTTGGGTAAATTGAGCTCAGAAACGGGATTAGACGGTTATACAAGATCGATTATCTATGATAGTTTGGGTCGGCCCAGTACAGTAACAACCAGGATCAACGGTTAAGATTATGCGATAATGACAGGTTATGACAGTTTTGGTCGGGTGGATACAGTACAATATCCGAGTGGTTATACAACGAAAAATCATTATCACTCCAGCTTGGGCATTTTGCAAAAAGTCACAAAAGACGGCAGTTCACAAACTCTGTGGGAAGCTCTTTCTTACAATGAAAGAGGGCAGTTAGAAGCTTATAAGCTTGGTACAAATCTCAATGCTTCACACGCTTATGATTTACAAACGGGCAGGGTTACCGATATAGCGGCTTGGGTGATCGGGCCAAGCTTGGTGAATCAGCATTATGAATGGGGTGCGGTCGGTAATCTTGCTAGCCGACAAGATACAGTAACAAACGTTACCGATAATTTTATTTATGACAATCTCAACCGTTTAGCCAATATGAGTACGACAGATGCATCAAACACTAACCAAACAACAAGCTATGATGCTTTGGGCAACATTAATAGTAAGTCAGATGTAGGTGCATACGCTTATGGGGGGAGTTGCAATGGTATCCAAGCAGGCCCACATGCTGCAACTTCAGTAGGTGGTGTACAATATTGTTATGATCAGAATGGCAACATGTTATCGGGAGATGGCCGAAATGTTTCTTACACAACTTTTAATAAGCCATACTTAATAACTAAAGGTGGAAATAGCACGGTTTTTTGGTATGGGCCGAACCGAGAACGGTTTATGCGTCAGGACACGACCAGTAGTGGGAGCTTGCTGACTGTTTATGTTGGTAATTATGAAAAAACGACAGGAGCAGGAGGAACGAAAGAAAAAATTTATTTGGGTGACTATGCGGTTGTTATAAAAGATGCATCTGGAGAGCAACTGAATTTTTTAATCAAAGATCACTTAGGGTCAACGATTGCAATTACAGACGAGATAGGGGCAATAGTTGAACGCTTGAGCTATGATGAGTGGGGAAAGCGTAGGCATACCAATGGTGACTTAAATTTTGATTTATTGAATTTTACCTCGCAGTTTACGAATCGTGGGTACACGGGGCATGAGCATGTGGACTCAGTTGGTTTGGTTCATATGAATGGACGGGTTTATGATCCGATTGTTGGCCGTTTGCTTCAAGCCGATCCTTTTATACAGGCGCCGAATAATCTTCAGTCGTATAATCGATACAGTTATGTTTGGAATAACCCTGTCTCTGCTGTTGATCCCTCTGGTTATTGGAGGATATCGTTGGGTCCACTGGGTGATATAAAGGGAGACACCCCGGGTTTTCTTAGGGATATTGACGATGAGCTGCATCGAGCGGGTCGAAAATTTGATAGATTTTTGCACAGTGTTGGAAACCATTTTGCTCAGGCTTTTGAAAATAAGGTAAAGAATGAAGGCATACATTTTGGTGCTCAGACGAATGGCTCTAGTACGATATATCATGTTAGTGATGGTTCAGGAGGGCGTGTTTCTTATACTAGAAATAATGCAAATAATAACTCTATTTTTAACTATAGTGTAGTTTACAGTAACACTTATCGGGTTGATGAGGAATACTTAGCTGATTTGAAATTTCAATATCTGCTAAGTTACGGCCTTGCGTGTAATGATGAAATTTACAAATGTGGTGTTACTCATTTAGATAAAATTGTAAGATTAATTTGCTTGATCATGAAGGTATAAATGGAGCTCATACAATAAGGGAGCATGTAGGCAAGTCAGATGAATTTCTGTTAAATAGAATGCAAGGAAGAGGTGTTGGACCTTTCACTTTTTATAAGCGTGGGCATAGTACTTGAGTTTATTTTCCGTTATGTTGTCATCACTGCTAAAAAACTATAGTGTAAAAGCTGTAAGGCAAGTGGTGATTGTGTTTTTGGCTGTGGTGCTTATCCCTTTAATTTGGCCTGTCGGAAAAAAAGTTCAACTGTTAGGTAGTGATTATTTTCCTGTGTCAAAAGTTGCGTCTTCCTATAGATTTGGTTATGCAAGAATTGATCACGATATTCAAGAGATGGTTCAGTTTATACAAAGTAATACATCTGAAAATGATGCTATATATGTAGGTGTCAAAAACCATGATCAATTTATTATTAACGATGTAATTATTTATTTTCTTGCTGATAGGCAGTATGCAACTAAATATCATGAGTTACACCCTGGGGTGACTAATACCCTTGATGTTCAGAAAGAAATGATTCAAGAATTAGAAGAAAATGCTGTTAAATTGATTGTGTTGACGCAAAGATATTGGAAAGAACCGAATGATACTGTAGTGGATGCTAAATTGAATTATCTTGATGACTATATTTACCAAAACTATGAGCTGTCTGAAAAGTTTGGTGCATATGAGATTTGGATGCAAAAATCTTAAAGCCTAGGTAAGTTATTTTCTCCTAATATGAAGTGTTTTTCAAATTGAGGGGGAGATCACTTGCCTTGCCCCTAATCCTAATCTTGTTTGAAGGCGATCTAATATCGTGTTTAAAATCTGTCTGGGTACTTTGCCGATCATATTTGAAATGCTGATTCATTTTTACACTGCAGTTAAGTTGCAATCATATGTCAACCACTTACAGTATTGATGTATAGATTCGTTTGGTGTAAGTTCAATACGCTATGAAGACTGCTAGAATAAAAAAGCAAACGCTGCTCGCTTGAGGCTGAATTTGATAAGATGGTAGATCATACGATTAAAAATATGAAACGATGCTTTTGGCTGATTGTGGTTTTCGCTTTGATCAGTGTTTCGGCACAGCTGACTCAGGCACAAGTCTCCACGCGTGTCCTTGTTCTTGGTGACTCATTAACGGAGGGTTATGGCGTTGCTAAAGCCAAAGCTTACCCGGCCTTATTGGAAAAGAGCTTGCACAATAAAGGTTATGCAATCAAAGTAATTAATGCGGGTAGCAGTGGCTCAACTTCTGCGAGTGCTGTGCCTAGGCTTAAATGGCATCTGCAAAGTAAACCTGATATTTTGCTCTTGGCTTTAGGTGGCAATGATGGACTTAGAGGTATTAAGCTGGAATCCACAAAAAAACACTTAGCCACTGTCATTAAGCTATCTCAGCAGCAAGGCATTCGGGTCTTACTGGTTGGTATGCAGCTGCCGTACAATTATGGACCGTCTTATCGACAAAGTTTTCAAGCGTTATTTTATGAACTCACAGAGGAGTTTAACATTGACTTTATGCCTTTTTTACTCAAAGATGTGGGGGGCAAAATTGAACTGAATTTGCCTGATTTGATACACCCTAATGAAGCAGGGCATCAAGTCATCGCGCAGAACCTATTGCCTTACTTAGAGAATATGCTGCATGATCAGGGCGCAAAAAATCAGTAAACGCTATCAACAGGGTTCTATGTCTATCACAGCCCTAGAAGAAGTGTCTTTTGATATTCCAAGTGGACAAACGTTAGCGATTATTGGTCCCTCAGGTAGTGGTAAAACAACCTTGTTGTCGATTATGGCGGGGCTAGAGCAACCCAGCAGCGGTACTGTATACATTAATGATACAGCGTTAAGTATGCTGGATGAAAAAGCGCTGAGTCAATTTCGTGCTCAGCAAATTGGTATTGTCTTTCAGCAGTTTCACCTGATGCCTCATTTAAGCGCTTTAGAAAATGTTTGCCTGGCTTTGGAGCTTTTAGGTCAAGCCAATACCCTAGAGCGTGCTCGTTCAGCGTTGGCAGCTGTTGGTTTGGAGCATAGGCAAAATCATCTGCCCAGCCAGCTCAGTGGTGGAGAGCGTCAGCGTACGGCTATTGCTCGAGCGATGGTGGTAGAACCCAGTTTGTTGTTTGCTGATGAGCCCAGTGGTAACTTAGATGCAAAGACTGGTTCTGCGGTGATGGATTTATTATTTCAGCTGACTGAAGATCAGCATAAAACGTTGGTTCTAGTCACCCACAACACAGAGCTGGCGGCCCAATGTAACCGTGTGTTTCAGCTTGAAGGTGGCCGGATTGTAGAATGAGTTTAACCCGTGTTTAAATTGCTTTTAAAAGCCTTTGCACGCGATACGCGTTTTACTTGGTTGTTTATTTTTAATGTTGCTTTAGGCTTGAGTGGTTTTATTGCTTTAGATAGCTTCAAAAATGCAATTGAGTCAACTTTGCAAACCCATTCGAGGGCCGTGTTGGGCGCAGACTTTGGCTTTACAGCGCGACGACCTATTCGTAATGAAGAAACACAACGCCTTGCCGAAGCTGTCACAGAGTCTTATGAAAGTGCACGGGTGCTAGAGTTTTTTTCTATGGCCGTCAGTCCTGATGGTATCTCCCGTTTAGTACAAATCAAAGCGATAGAACCGAATTTTCCTTTTTACGGTCGTATAGAGCTAGAGTCTGATAAGCAAAATCGTTTCAATTTGCATGTAGATCCAGTGATATGGGTTTATCCAGAGCTGTTGTCGCAATTGCACGTACAGGTTGGCCAAACGCTTAAAATTGGGCCTACGGAATTTACCATTGCGGCGGTTGTGCTGGATGATGCGGCTCAGGGTATTTCTACCAGTATGGCTCCACGTGTTTATATGAGTTTGTCACAATCGAAAAAAACACAGTTAATTCGAGCAGGGAGTTTAGCGTGGCATTCTGTTATGTACAAAATTCCAAAGTACAGTACGAATCGATTGAACCAGCTGTCTGAAACGTTATTTGAACAAATAGATGATCCGGACCTACAAATTTATACACACGAAAATGCCAGTGAACAGATGGGAAGACTACTGAGTTATTTAAATGATTTTTTGGGCTTAGCGGCTTTGTCAGCTTTGTTTTTATCAGCGGTAGGGGGAGGTTTTTTATTTCATGCTTATCGGCGCAGTCAAGTTCAATCCATTGCCTTATTGCAAAGTTTAGGCTTGGTGCCATTGCGTGCCATGCTTGTCTACATTACCCAAGTGGCCGTTTTAGGGTTGATCAGTGCTGGAGTAGCCATGCTGATTTCTTTACTGTTGCTGCCGATTTTTTTATGGCTAGGTCAACAGCTTTTTCCTTTGGATATTACTCTAGGCTTGGATTTGCAAACGGTGGTGATTGCTGTATTTTTGGGTGTGATTGGTAGTGTTTTCTTTTGTTTTCCGTTGTTTTTTCAATTGAGATGCATTAAACCTGCGGTGTTGTTGCAAAGTTCTCCCAGTATTCGTTTTCCGTGGGATAAATTCAGCTTACTCAGCTGTGTGCCAGGTTTACTTTCGTTTTGGCTGTTGGCTGTATATCAATCTAACTCTTGGATTGTTGGAACAATATTTGTGGGGTTGTTTTTAGCCACTGCGTTTTTACTTAGCCTTTTTGCTTGGTTGGTGTGTGTGTGTTTGGACAAGCAACGCTTGCGGGCTAAGGTTTGGCGTTGGGCCTTGCGGGATTTGGCTCGATTTAAGCTTAGTTCAACAACAGCGTTGGTTGCTTTAGGTTTGGGCATGGTTTTACTGAATATCATGCCACAGTTGCAGGCTACGTTATACAATGAATTGCAAAATTCAGAAGGATCTAGTATTCCCAGTTTTTTTCTGTTTGATATACAGGAAGAGCAAGTAGAAATGCTCAAGCAATTAGCGGAGAATGAGAATTTTTCGATTTCAGCGTTATCGCCAATGATACGAGCGCGGTTTTCAGCGGTCAATGGGCAGCTTTATGATAAAGGTCAAGGTGAATTTAATGCTCATTCTCGTGAAGCACAACAAGAGGCGCGTTTTCGCAATCGTGGGGTGAATTTATCTTATCGTCAAAACTTGACAGAGGCAGAAACTCTTGTCAAAGGTAAGCTTTTTTTGGCAGATTCAGAGCGTGCTGCGCAGAGTTTGCCTCAAATTTCTTTAGAAAAACGCTTTGCAGATCGCTTGGGTTTAAAAATAGGGGATCAATTGAGCTTTGATATCCAAGATATTATTGTTACAGGCGAAGTGGTTAATTTACGTAGAGTGAGATGGAGCAGTTTCCAACCTAATTTTTTCATTCAATTTGAGTCTGGTGTTTTAGAGTTAGCGCCTAAAACATTTTTGGCCTCTATTGAATCTATGGCTGAAGAAAAAAAAGCGATTGTACAAAATAAAATTGTTACGCAGCTACCCAATGTTTCGATTGTAGATGTCACGCGCTTGGTGGCCAAGTTACAGAATTTAATGAATTATATTAGCTGGGCTTTACAAGTGATGTCTGCGCTGTGTATTTTGGTGGGGTTAATGGTTTTGTATGCCATTGTAAATTACCAAGCTCGTATGCGAACGTTTGATATTGGTTTGTTAAAAGCTTTGGGTGGGTCGTTTGGAGACATTCGTAAATTGTTTATTTATCAGTACGGTTTTTTAGCTTTTATTGCGGGCTGTTTCGGTATTGTCCTCAGTTTACTGTTGAGTTGGGTTTTTACCTATTTATTTTTCGAAGGTGTATGGGTAATGGATCTTAAGTTGCCGGTTATTTCTTTATTGGTGTTAATGTTCATGGCTTTAGGGGTCACATTATTGGCTACCAATCGCTTTTTGAAAACTTCTCCAACAACGTTGTTGAGATCTATATAAATCTCGATTTTGTATGGATATGGTCTCGCAAAAAGGATTATATTTTAGATATCTTTTTTAAAAGGCCATACCTTTTTCTTAAAAGCAAGATAACCCTTTGATTCTTAATATCTGATTCAAGGCTGCTAAATAGTACCTGACAGAAAACTCCTTAACCATATAAAATAAAAGTTTTTTCTGCTATTTTTTGGAACAAAGATTTTTGCTGGTTTTGAAATTCTGTTATCAGATGATTCAAAAAACGGGGAATAAAATGATATTGGTTTGCATCAGATTGAATATCCGACTGTAAAAGATTGTTCTTCGCCCATTTGTTGCCTGTTGCCTGTTGGTTTGGGTAAAAAGCGGCTATGGCTCTTATAAGTGAATAACATTATAATACTTTAGTATCAATTTAGTTTATTTTCCCAAAAAACTACTGTTCAAAAAATCATTGTATGAGTGTTGATGAAGAGGCGCTTGCAAGCAAAAGATTGTTGTATACCAGAAGATGCCCATGTTAGAGAGCAGGTGTTGGCGGTTGAGCATAGCTTTCTTGTTCAAGCTCCAGCAGGGTCTGGTAAAACTGAGCTATTGACGCAAAGAGTGTTGGCTTTATTGGCAGAAAAGGTAGATGTGCCGGAATCTATTTTGGCTATTACTTTTACCAATAAGGCGGCTTCTGAAATGCGTCAACGGCTTCTCATGTCTCTACAAAGAGCGCAAAGCCAAGAGCAACCTTGTGCGGAGCCTACGGCTACCAATTGGCGTTTAGCGCGAGCTGTGTTGACTAAAAGTGCTGATTTGGGTTGGGAGTTATTGCAAAACCCTAGTCGCTTGCGGGTGATGACCATTGATGCGTTGTGCGCTATGATTGCGCAGCAGTTGCCATTATTATCTGAATTGGGTTGTGTTCCCCAGCTTGTTCAGTTTCCTGAAGATTTGTATCGAAAGGCTGTTTTGAATGCTATAGAGCATCTACAAGCTCAACCAGAGAAATTTGAAGCTTTAGAAAAACTTTTATTGCGTACCGATAATGACTTAGAAGCTTTGTTGGTATTACTTGCTGGAATGTTGGCGAAGAGAGACCAGTGGTTGCCTGTACTTGTACCTTATGTGGGACAAGCTTGCTCTTTAAAAGTGGTGCTTGAACAAACTTTGAAAGAAGTTGTTGAAGAAACTTTGCAAAATTTTTTACAGCAATATTGCTTTAATGACACACGACATAAATCTAATACTTCTTGGTTGCAAGCTTTGTTACCGTTACTGGTTTTTGCCAAAGAGAATTTGAGTATGGCAGTTACGGTTAATTCAGCTTTGGCGATTAGTTTGGATCAGCTTGATACCATTGAGCCCTGGACTAGTGAGGCTGAGTTATTGATGCAGTGGCGTGCTTTAGTAGAGCTGCTGACAGTGGCTGACCGTAAGGGGAGAAAATACAGAAGTGCTCGCAGTGTGAATAAAAGCATTGGTTTTCCCAGCCCTAGTACGGCAAAAACAGTGTCAGAAAAAGCACGTTTAGATGAAAGTAAGCAAGCATTACAGGCTTTGTTATTACATCTTGCCGATGATGATAGCTTACTTGCACAATTAGAGCGTATTTATTTATTACCGAATCCACAAGCAGCTCTAGAAGATGCTGCAGTTTTGCAGATGTTGTTAGAAGTGATGTTGACGTCAGTAAGCTTTTTGAAACTAGAATTTCAGAACAAAAGACAGGTGGATTTTGTAGAGATGTCTTTAGGGGCGCTCAGAGCACTAACTGATTCTCTTTGTCATGATTTGGTGATTAAACTTAATAGCCAATTTCAACATATTTTGATTGATGAATTTCAGGATACTTCAATTACTCAATTTCAGTTGATACAGCATTTGATATCTGATTGGTGTACCGGAGATGGTCGTACCTTGTTTTTGGTTGGGGATCCCATGCAGTCCATTTATCGCTTTCGGCAAGCTGAGGTGGGTTTGTTTTTACAGGTGAAAGATCAAGGGATTGGTGCGTTAAAGCCGATTTTTTTACAATTGTCCAGTAATTTTCGTTCACATGAAGGCTTGGTATACTGGATTAATGAGCACTTTAGCCAAATCTTTCCCGTACAGGAAAGTATCAGCAGTGGGCAAGTTTCTTACAATCCATGTCAGGCAATAAGTACTGGAGTGACAGAGCCTGTTATGCATGACTGGGCTTTGAATGAAACTCAATTACTTGAGCAAGTAATTGCGCGTCTTAGTACTCTTAAAGAGCAAGAACCTCAGGCGAGTGTAGCGGTTTTAGTGCGAAGTCGTAAGCATTTGACTGAATTATTACCGTTGATGAGTGCTCAAGGATTTGCCTTTGATGCGGTGGAATCAATTGCCTTGATGGACACACAAGTCGTTATGGATTTATTGACATTGACTAAAGCTATTTTATTGCCTGATGATCAGGTGGCATGGTTTGCAATGTTGCGAGCGCCTTGGTGTGGTTTAACCTTGGAAGATCTGGTGGTGCTATCGGATTTAGATGAAGTGGTTTGGCAAGTCTTGTTGGACCATGCTGCTGTACAATTTCAGACTCTTGAATTGACAGAAGATGGTTGTCAGCGCTTGCAAAGAGTGTATCCTATTTTATTTAAAGCGATTGAATGCAGTCGTTATGCGTCTATACGTGATCGAGTTGAACGTACTTGGATGGCCTTGGGGGGCTTGGCCTGTATTGATCGATCGCAGTGGCCATTAGTGCAGGCTTATTGGGCTGTGTTAGAGCAACAATCTGTTGCATCAGGGTATTTGGATCCTGATATTTTAGAGGAACGTTTGCATTCGTTTTATGGCAGCTTAAGTGCCAGTGATGATAATCCTATTCAAATCATGACGATTCATAAGTCTAAGGGGTTAGAGTTCGATTATGTGTTTTTGCCCTATTTGCATAAAACAGGAAAACATGCGGATAAAGAGTTGTTGTTATGGGAGCAAGTGTTGACGTACAAACAAACGCAAGGTTTGTTGATGGCGCCGTTTTCTGAACGGGGTGGTCACGTTAGTGATCATTATCAATACTTAGAGGGGCTTTCTAAAGGGCGTAGTGAACAAGAGTTGATACGATTATTTTATGTGGCTGTAACGCGAGCAAAACAAGGTGTTTTTTTATTTTCTGAAATAGCGTTGGATGCAAAAACTGGACAAATACGTTTGCCTAAAAACAATAGTTTGTTGCATTGTTTGTGGCCGAGTTTGGGGGTATCTGAGCGTGCTGCTTTAGGTGCTTTTTTAAAGATTGATGAGGCAAAAGGGTTTGAGTGTGCTGTACAGCCTTGTCTGTTGACGAAAACGGATATCACAACGTCTATGATTCGTTTACCTTTAGGATATCATCCTGTTTGGAGTCCTACTTTTGAGAAAGGGCAGGACTCTCTTTCCAAAGCACAGCCCTACAAATTTATACTCAGCCAACATGAGTTTGATCGTTGGACAGGTATTTTATTGCATCGAATATTGGAGCATTATGTCACGCAAGAAGAGTTAAGTAGTTGGTTAGCATCGTCAGGGCTTGATGTACAGAAGCATTGGTTACGTTTGCAAGGTGTTAAAATGCAGGAGCTTGACCGTGTGCTTAATAGAGTTCAAGTTTGTTTGAGAAATATGTTACAAGATGAGCGAGGGCAATGGATTTTGCAGGTTCGCCAGACTCAGGCAGTGGAATTGTATTTGGGCCGTTTAATTCAGAATCAGCGTTCAGTAGACTCTTTACAAAAATTTAGATTGGATCGTAGCTTTGTAGAATCGGGAGTGCGCTGGATTATTGACTATAAAGTCAGTTCTTTGTCCGATCAAACAGATGATGACTTGCGTGTTATGTATCAAGATCAGTTAAATCAATACGGCCAGTTGATGCAAACGATAGATGAGCGAGATGTAAACTTAGGTGTGTATTTTCCAGAAACGTGTCGATGGTTAGAGTGGCCCTTGGCTGAGATGGAGGGAGCGTAAGAAGTATGGAGTTTTCTGAAAAACTAGTGATTGCAATTTCTTCTCGGGCTTTGTTTAATTTGGATGAAAGTCATCAGGTATTTGAGCAAGAAGGGTTGGATGCTTACCGTCAATATCAAGTTGAGCAAGAAGATGTTGTGCTGGCGGAAGGAGGAGCGTTTTCGTTGGTGCAGAAATTACTGCATATAAATAGTATAATAGAAGGTCCGGCTTGTGTAGAAGTGATCTTGTTATCACGCAACAGTTCAGATACTGGGTTGAGAGTGTTTAATTCAATAGAGCATTATAAAATACCTATTACGCGGGCGGCATTTACAAATGGTGCAAGTCCTTATAAATATGTGTCAGCTTTTGGGGCACATTTATTTTTATCGATTAATACTGAGGATGTGAGAAAAGCGTTACGATCAGGTTTGGCTTCTGCGACTATTTTGCCTTCTGTGGTTTCAGACCCTCGGGATGAGCAGTTGCGGATAGCTTTTGATGGTGATGCTGTGTTATTTTCAGATGAGTCTGAAAGAGTGTATAAGGAGGAAGGGCTCAAAGCGTTTACCGAACAAGAAAAAGCTAAAGCGAAGATACCTTTGATGGGAGGGCCTTTTAAGCCATTTTTGACGGTTTTAACTCAGATTCAAACTCAGTTTGGTGAGTCTCAAGACAGTCTTATTCGTACAGCTCTAGTGACAGCCCGTTCAGCACCTGCGCATGAGCGTGTTATTCGTACTTTGCGTGCTTGGGGTATTCGAGTGGACGAGTCTTTATTTTTAGGAGGTTTGGATAAAGGGGCTTTTTTAAAGGCTTTTGGCGCTGATATTTTTTTTGATGACCAGCAGTTTCATTGTGACTCGGCTAGGCAGCATGTGCCCGCAGGGCATGTTCCTCACGGCATTGCGAATGAATAATAGAGTTAGGAACGAGCACAGAAATTTATTTCTTGCTCGTTCCTTATTTTCCGTCTGACGCAAAAAAGCAACATATTAAAAATGTAAAGATAGTATATTTTTCTGGGGGGTGAGAATAACTTATGGAATCACGTAACGGCTTGAAATCAACTAATGGGTTACCTGCTGATGAAGGGACTCATCTAAGTAGTGGGCGTGAGGAGAGGGTGTTTCGAGGTGGTGAAAATTTACCTTATACTGTTGCTCCTTTATTGTCAGTAAGAGTACATCCCTGTGTTATGAGGGAAAGTTCTACGTTGGAAATAGGTAGAAGATTGCAGGAGGCCTCTAAGTTTCCGTGCGATGGGTTGACTCGCTACTATGATATGGTTAGGGGTGCCAGTGATAAAAATAAGAGAATGGCATGTTTGCAACAAATATTAGTAGATAGTCCTGACTTGCAGTGTGATCTTTCGAGTATAAGACTTTTGTTGAACACTTGCTTTAATACAATATTGCAGATGGATGGTTTTGTTGTTGGTAAACAGGCTTATCAAAAAATTTGTGAAAAACAACAATATGCAAGTACTTATATTCATGATAGTTATATTTTTTCTGCAGGATGTCAGAAAGATCTAGAATCGGTAACAGAAGCGTATTTTTCACTTAAGCGTTCGGGAAATAATATTGACAACTCTACTTATAAAGCAGTTATTGTTGCAGCTGAAAGCAATAATAATTATGAGTTGATGGTGAATGCTTATGAGGATGGAGAGTCAGATGAAAGTTTCAGAAACAAGGAGGAGATTCGATGTACTTTTATGGATATGACGGTTTCCCTTGGCTGTTTTTTTAAAGGTTTAAAGTTAGTTATGAAGTATGCTGCTGATGCTAAACACTATAAATCAGGAGTCACTTTTGATTTTTTCTTATCATTGATGAAAGCTGCGGAAAAATGTGAGATTTATGATGAAAAAGATATAGCATTACTTGATAGCATAATAAATGAATGTGTTCATAGGGGAAATGACCGATCCTCCAGGGTCAAGAAGATCGAATCTTATCAAAAGCTCATTGAGTTTAAAGTTAAAAGGGGAAAACCTCATGCAGTGTTTGAAACTTTTAAAAACTGTGTTGAACGTTGTTATTATAATCAAGTCATTTGCTCAAAGGTTATGGATATTGTGCTAAAGCATCATTGTGATTACAATGTGAAATATGTTCTTGCAAAAGGTATGCATTGCTGTGCAAGAGATATTGGTAGTAATAGAGGAGATGCTTTCTATGATCTTTGTATTACAAAATATATTACTGAACAAAAATTTCAGTTTGCATTGGAAGTTTTTAGCGCAGCCCTTGAGATCGATTTAGATAATAATGTAAATAGTAGAAATAGATGTGATGATTTTATTGGTACAGCTATAGAGAAGAAGCAGGGCAAGATTGTATTGTCTGCGATAAAGAAGTCTTTTGAAGTAGGTGTTGATTGGCTGGATTCTGAGTTTTTTAAACGCGCTTGTGAATTCTTTAGAGATGGTTCGTCTTTATGTCGCCTGTTTAAGTTTGCATTGAGAGCTTTTGAAGTAGCCCTTGATACCGATTCAGATTATGGTGTGGATAGTAGAAATAGATGTGATGCTTTTATTGGCATGGCTATAGATGCAAAGCAGAGTGAGATTGTATTGTCTGCGATAGAGAAGTCTTTTGAAGTAGGTGTTAGTTTGAAAGACTCTGAATTTTTCGAGTGTGCTCGTAATTTATTTAGAGATTTGGGGGATAATGAGTATTTGTATTGCCTGCAAGAATTGGATCTTATGGAAACGACATTAAAGTTAAATCCTCCGATTGTCACGCAAAGGGAAGATGAAATTCCTTTTCAGAGTGATAGTATTGATAGTAGATCAATGGGTAATTGTACTGTTGATCAGGATTCTGATTTAGTATCGAGCAGATCGTCATCTGCAATGTCTATTGATGATGCAGGCCGGTTGAGCAAGACTTTATCTTCAATGTCTGTTGAGGGATGTGATTTTGTGTGTCGTTTGCCTGGTAGTGAAAATCAAACTGATTTAAATATGAGAGTTCAAGAAAGTAATAATGAGGGTGGTCTTGCTTCTCAGGACAGTTTAAACACGAAGCAGGGTGTTGTTGGGGCTATTGATAATCTTGTTCCCGAGATTGGTTTACCTGATGAAAATCAAGTAATTGGTGCTGGGAGGGAGTCGCCAGTCAGCCATCATCATCAGACCAATCAGTGTTTCGGAATGATTAGTTTGATTCCTCCGAGTGATGGGACAGCAGTCTGGTCAATCAGGATTAATCAGCAGGCTAAAGAAAGTATACAATTATTAGGATTAGATATTGCTAACAAAATTGATGGGACAGCTGGTATGTTATCCAGTTTAGAGACTCTTATTCGTGTAGTTCGGAACACTGGAATCAGATTACGAGTTAGTGAGAGTAGAGACGATTTTGGTAAGAATATGATAAGACCTGCTGCTACAGTTCCTGCGTTGCCTAATGAAGAAGGAGTTACTGCAAGAGCTCAAATGACTGATGCTGAATTAGGTCGTGTGATACGTCAAGTTGTTTATCATCTTAAGAATGTATCACAGTTTAACCTAAATGTAAGAACATATCCTGCTGTCCACTCTTGTTTGGGAAACCGGATTCAGATGGGTTTCAGTAGTAATCAGTTACAAGAAAGTTGTGGTGGTTTTGTATGGAGTGTAGAGGAGCTTGAGCAAGCATTTGACGGTTCTCTGCGAAAATTAACACTTCAGCTCACAGAAAACCAAAAAAGCATTGTCAAAAGGCTGCTGAATTTTCCAAAATCAACTATTTTTCTTGATCCGTTAGGGCGTCAAAAGCATGGTATTGTTTTGTTTGTGATGAGTGTGTTGAAACATTTGAAGGTTTCAAAAGGTCAAGTACTCAAACCTATGATGCTTATTTGTGAGGCTTCAGATATTGAAACCTGGAGGCTGTATGCTAGCCAATCAAAAGTTGTTGATGAGGGTAGTATTCAGTCTTGGCAAATGAACTCTAAATCCAGGCCTGAGCTCAGCTCTGAAACTGAGTTATGTTTAGTTTCAATTGATACGCTTAAAAAAACCACATCCGAAGGGTTTTTAGAATGGTTAGGTCAATTTTTAAGTGTTGTAATTGATGTCCACTTACAGAGTCAGCATGAAACAGATAAAATGCAAGGGCTAATTCCTATTTATAGAGAGCTTATTAAGCGTCGTGATGGTGTACCAGTTATCCTAATTGCTAGCTTTATGAAAGGAGAATGTGAGAGAAACTTAAAATCACTGACTGACTACGGTGTGTTGGATTTGCTTCGTGGATCATCTGGGTTCAAAGTGATGAAAGCACAGTATGAACGTAAAAATATAAAAATAGAAGATAAGTATTGTAAACAACTTGATATTAATGAGTTCTCTAAAGTGTTACAACTTCTAAATTCTCAGCAGGGTATGATAGTGGTAACTTCTAACAAGTATAAAGGTGCTCTCGCTGATTATATAAATAGAAATCATGGTGGTATTGTTGTATTGTCATATGAGGGTAGTACCGCCATCAAAACACGTTTGCGAGTTGAGAAAGAATTTGTTCGTTGTCAGAATCCAAGAGTGCTTTTTGTAACTGAACGAACGGCTTGTCACGGTCAAATCTTGCCAAATTTGGCGGCACTTGTATTTTGGGGAAAGCCAACGAGGGAGGAAGATATTAATTTGTTGTTAGGGCGTGTGGTCAATCAAAATAACCAAGATACGCAGGTTATATGTTTTCATACGGACCACAATTTCAATATGGCTGATTTTGTTGATCAGCAGTTAATTGAATCGGATGATACTGCTGTTTTCCCGCCAGTATCAGATTCAGGTTTTGCTGTGACGAATACTGTGTCCAATAACAGTAAAAATCAGGAAAAAGGGCAGCCTCTTGTATATTTCGGTAGTCGGGCGTTTAAGATTGAACACACTTTGTCAGAAGGAGCCTGTGATGGAGAATATAACAGTTGTGGATTTAATGCATTAGGGATTGAAAGGAGGGGGACAATCCATGCTATAAAGAACAGATTGCAGTGTCAAGACGATAATATGACCGGTAGAATTTGCAAAGCTCTTTCGAATGAATTGAAAAAACTGATGCTACTTGAAACAAGGGAGGATATCGCCAAGAGAATATACGATCAGAATTCGGATCTATTTGATAAGATGCAAAGTTATTTAACGGAAAAAGATGAATGGTTGCGTAGCCATAGATCGGTGATGAGTAAATTGAGCAAAGGTGTTCTCGATCAAACGGCAACTTTTGATGAGCTATATAGTTATATTTCTTCTAATACCACATTAAAAGAACAGATTCAAAGTAATGTTGAAACGTTGAATGCATATAATAACATGATACGAATAAACAGACGAAATAATTGGAATGATCGTTTGGTATCGTCGATATTGACTGATATTGAATGGTTGAAACTTTATTTGGACTCGTATTTGGGCAGTCGTGAGTTAGAATTTGCTCCATTTCATTGTGGTTCTAATGAAGAAGGAATATTTGATGTTATAGGATATGTACTGGGTTTCAATATTGAAGTGTTTCAGAGAGAGTCGGGTGATAATGCGAAGATTAAGTTAGTAAAAAAAGTGCAGGTGGATTCTGAGCTTAGTGTTAGTTTGGAGACAAGGTATATATTATATAATGGTCATAACCACTTTGAAAAACTTGTTGTTGAAGATGAGGTGCCTAGAGCGGGTGGATGGTAAGTTAGTATTGGCGTAAAGTCAGCTCTCCATTCCGGTGGATAAATTCCACATGTTTGAGAGCGCTCATGCCTAGTAAAATTTCATTTCCTTGCATGCCATAGGTGATATTAGCTCTGATATCGTATAGTTTAATGGTGCCTATTTGTAATGAATCTAATCTGGTTTCGCGCGTTTCAACCGTGCCATTGGCCGTTTGTGCATAGCCGACTAAACCAGGCTGCAAACCGAGCCTTTTTGCAACTGTGACGGGGATGGCTACAGTTGTCGCGCCTGTATCTACCATGAAGGTGACAGTTTGATCGTTAATTTTACCTGTGACAACGTAGTGATGATATTTATTTCTGACCAGTTTGACTTCATTAATACCTTGTTCTCTGGTTGTTTTTGGAGATCTGTTGGGGTTTTTTTGCCGAGATAAAATATCTGAGAAAAGTAAGGTGAGTATGCCCATAATACAGACCCAAGCCATGATGCTCATTGTTTTGCCAATAGACTGAGTACTGTTATCTTTTGCCATGTCGTTACTTTAATCCAGAGTGTGATCGTTGTGTATAGTATCAAATTGCTTTTTTTTGGCAGTGTTAGTAAATATAAGTTAGCATTTCTATACAGTTTTGTCTTTATGTGATCACGTTTAAGTATGTTTTTGATTGTTTTTATGTTATTTAGTGTTTCTTTATTTTATAGGTGTTCTTGTTTCGTTTTTTAGCTTGTCTTTTCAGTCTAAGTCCTTTCGATGACTTATACAGTTCAATATTATTTTTTCGTGCTTTGTGCGTGTAAACATCAACTATATACACCTATAGGAAAGCAGAAGATATACGGATAGCTTGATGATAATGTGTTTTGTTAAGGAGTGTTAAGGAGTGTTAAGGAGTGTTAAAGAAAGAATTTATTAACAGTATTTTTCGTAAGTATGACAGCGGATGACAAAAAGTAAAGAGCTTTAACGTTGATCGATCTATAATTTATAATCAAGGAGATCAGTAGATTTTTTTATTTTATTGAATTTGTATAACCCTTATTGCTCTAATTGGAATATATTGTGATGAAGATGATGAGTAAGCACAGCCTAGTTTCTTATATGCAGCAGCTTTTCCTTTTCTTTTTTAGAAGCTTTGGTCTATGTGGATGTTTGCTTCTATGTATTCATTCTACGGTTCGAGGGGACTATTTGGCTTTGACTGATAGACCTTTATCATTACCTATATTTGCTGTTCCTACTGATGCTCCAAACATTATGATGATTTTGGATAATTCAAGCAGTATGCATGAGAGTTTAACGACCAGAGATCACTGGAGATTAGATGCTTATACGACTGAACAAGGTGGGGAGAAGATGAAGGCTGGTAGCTGGATGAGTTATTCTAATGATTCTAATGATGCTTGTTCTCCTTTTCAGTGGGTCAACTTTGAGTATATATTTGGTGTTTATCGAACGAGTGATATAGGGATCACAGAAGATACACAGGTGGGTATTGATAATGAATCCATTCGTGATGCTGCTGATGATATTTCAAATGAAGAGGGTAATAACAACCAGCGTAACGATGCCAACATTGAAGTCAGCTCTTATGAAGATGCTGAAGCTAATGAGGTTACATACAGCAGTAATGGAACTAATGTTAATGATAATGAGGATAATGATGTAAGTGAAAAGAATGAATCTAATGAATCAAAGCAAGGTCAGAAAAAAATAGAGGCTAAAGCAAGCGCTTATGCCTCTGCAAGCAGTTCTGGTGGTAGTAGTTATGCTTATGCCAGTGCTAGTGGCGGCGGCAATGCTTATGCTTATGCCAGTAGTAGTGGAGGGGGCACCAGTTATGCCTCTGCAAGTAGCAGTACAGGGCGTTCTGTATCTAGTAGTAGTGGAGGTGGTAGTGGTATCTCTACGAACAGTATTTTCGACATGGACCCAATAGCTGATGTGTTTGGTGATTTTTTTGGTAGTAATTCAGACTCTACAAACAATGGATCAAATGATCAAGCAGATCCAGCTGATGTAACCACCGTTGATGTTCCTAATCCTACGACAACACGTGATATTGATGGTGAGTGTCATATGCAAAGTGGTATTTCCAGTGTTGGTGGCGTCGGAACGGTTACTTCAACAATACCCGAAGCAGCAACCGTACAGTTCAGTCCGGCTGTTGCTAAAGCTGATTGGAGAGTATATTCCCAACAATTTAATTCTGCTTATTATAATCCTGATTTTACTTATTTACCTTGGCCAGGGTTGCCTAACTCTGATTTTCACGCAGCAAAATTTGACCCAAGATTTTCTGAAAAAATTGATTTAGGCAGTGAAATTAATGGTGGAGATGGTTTTATTTATATTAAAACTATTGATGATAAAGGCTTCAGTGGTGATCAACCAAATTCTTTTGCTATGTCTAAAGGAGGCAATGGTATAGTAGACTTATGGGATAGTCACTTAAAGTATACGGTTAGTAGTGACTCGGTTAAATTGGAACACATTACCTATGGTGGTGCTTCAGGCACGGATATTGTGCCTTGTCCTAGAGTGGCATCATCGGAAACACTGCCTTATTCTAGTTGTTTAAACACACAAGTGATACATAGTCAAGTTTATACTGGTCTAGATAAAGTTAATCAACGTACGGTAGAAGAAGAAAAACAAAATATCGCTAATTGGTTTACTTATTATAGAAGCCGTATTTTGGTGGCTACCAGTGTCATTGGTAATATCATGAGTATGAGAAATGATTTAAGGCTTGGTTTTACTAGTATCAATAATTGGGAAGAGAATTTTGTTGATATAAAATCAGTTTCTAAAGATCATTTGTATGATATTTTAACAGGTTTATACTCTGAAGCAGCTGCAGGTAGAACACCTTTGAGACAAGGTTTAAGTGTAGTGGGGGAGTATTTTTCCGGTAACTTAAACGGTAAAACTTCTCCTATTGAAAGTCAGTGTCAGCGCAATATTTCTCTTGTATTAACCGATGGTGAGTGGAATGAAACATTACAGAATGGATCTATTGGTAACGAGGATGGTGATCCTTATCATCAATCTTTAGCTGATGTTGCAAAATATTATTATGATGAAGACTTAAGCCCTTTACCCAATATTTTGCCGACGAACGATTTTAATAAGCACAGTCATCAACATATGAATACAGCTGTAGTTGCTTATGGTTTGACTGCTTCATTAAAAGATACTGATGGAGATTTATGGCCTAACCCACCATTAAAAGAGAGTGATGATTGGGGTGATATAAATGCTGTTAACGGTGCAGCACAGAATAAAGTCAATGATATGTGGCATGCGGCTTATAACAGTAAGGGTTTGTATATGGAAACGTCTTATATTGATGAGTTGATCAGAGGCTTTGGTAAAATTTTAAATGAAACCGCACTGCAAGGCACAGGGTATAACACTAATTTAGCGACTAACTCACAAAGAATACAGCCGAAAACGATGTTGTATCAAACTTCTTTTAATACAATGGGTTGGACTGGTAATTTGCGTGCCTTTCGTTTAGATCAGAATACGGGCAATATTTTAGGTCAAGAGTGGGATGTGCAAGAAATTTATGAAGCGGGTTTCCCTAAGCGAGAAATTATTAGTTTTAATCCTGTAAGTCGTCAAGGTATTCCTTTCCGATGGCCACAAGGAGGGGTTTCCAATCCTAGTGATTCGGAGCTTTCTTCTTGGCAAATACTGCATTTATTAAAAGGTAATCGAGGCGGGGAAGCTGACGCGTATGGTGAAGATGTCATTAAATATTTGAGGGCAGAATCAACAGTTAGCACTGAAAACAAGCTTTATAAAATACGGGGTAGAACAAACTTGTTAGGTGATATCTTGCATTCAGATCCTGTTTATGTGGGTAGTCCGAATAGAGGATATCGTTATAAGTGGCCAGAAGGTTCTCTTGAAAATGACGATCCTTATATAAACTTTATGGCACAGCATAAGGATCGCACACCGATGATTTATGTGGGTGCTAATGATGGTATGTTACATGGTTTTAATGCCGACGAAAAAAGTCAGGGGGGTGGTCAGGAGTTATTGGCTTATGTGCCCGTGGCTGTGTATCCCAGATTAACGGAGTTAACTAATCCATTTTATCAGCATTTGAGTTATGTTGATGGTAATTTTTCTGTTGAAGATGCTTATTTTTCTCAGAATAAACGTGGCTGGCGTACGGTGCTGGTTGGGACATTGCGTAATGGAGGGCAAGGTATTTATGCGCTTGATATCACTGACCCTAATGATTTTTCAGAAAGCAATGCTAAAGATATAGCTTTGTGGGAAATTACAGATCAAGATGATCCTGACTTAGGATATTCTTATGGTGCTGTATCTATTGGTCGTCTACCTAACGGTCAATGGGTTGCGATTTTTAGCAATGGGTATAACAATACGGCACCAGATGGATATGCTAGTGTGGATGGTAATGCTAAGTTGTTTGTAGTAGACCTCGAAACAGGTGCTATTACTAAGATTGATACAGGTGTTGGTCAAGAAGAAGATATTTACGGTAACAGGCCAAATGGCTTGGGTAGTCCGACCCTAGTGGATTCTGACTTGGATTTTATTTCTGATCGAGTCTATGCTGGCGACTTGTTTGGTAATTTATGGAAATTTGATTTTTCTAATGTAACAAGTAAGCCTTTACGAGCCAAAGAAGTTAAAATAGAGAAGCTATTTAAAGCAGAAAGTTCTAATGGGGTTCAGCAATCTATTACTGCACAGCCAGAGGTGAGCACTCATCCTAGTGGTGAAGGTGTAATGGTTTACTTTGGTACAGGTAAATACATTGAAGTTAACGATATTGATACTCAAAATCAAGCAACGCAAAGTATGTATGGGATTTGGGATAAACATGATGGTGATAGTGTTTTGCGTCGAGAGTTGTTGGAGCAAAGTATTATTGGTGAGGTGCCAGTAAAGCAGCGCCAAGACTGGGACAATGATGGTGTGAATGATCTGATTTTAGCTCGAATACAATCGAGTCACCCGATTAACTGGACAGATACTCCAGAAGGGCATAAAGGTTGGTTTTTTGATTTAGTTGATCCAAATAGTAAAAACAATTTAGGAGAAAGAATTATTGCAAGGCCTTTAATTCGTAACGACCGCGTAACTGTTACAACTATGATGTCTCCTGTAGTTGATTGTACTGTGAGTACTGAGGGTTGGACTATGGAAGTTTCTCGTGTCAATGGGGGTGCTTTTACACAACCTACTATGGACATTGATGGCAATGGTGTTATTGAGAAAGAAGATTTAGTGACATTTAATGGAGTGATGACAGCACCTGGTGGTATAAAAGTAGAGGGAGGTCAGCCTACTTTGCCAACGGTATTGACTAATAATCATGAGAAAGAGCATAAATTTATTGGGACTTCTTCTGGTCAGATCAAGCAAGTTATTAGTTTGCCTAGTTTTACTTCAAAAAGGGTACAGTGGATGCAGTTGAAATAAATTTTTTAAGTGGTTGTCAAATAAGACTCAAAAGAGTTTGGTAAATTGACAACTTCTTTTTTGGGCATGGGGAAAACATGAACCATATAATATTTTGTGTTCCAAAGATTACTTTTGTCTTTACTCTCAATCGCCCCCATAGGTACTGCTTTAACATCTTCATTAATATGTAGTTTCATGATCATAGGGAAATTTTGTTTATAATTTTCTTCTCCACATAAATGGTTACCTGACTTAGGAATGGTCACGAAATAACTTTAACATTTTCCGCTGCTGAACTCGCTACGCTCAGACAAGCATCCGCTCCAAATGTTAAAGTTATTTCGTGACCAT
>JANQJO010000132.1 GCA_028281605.1 Pseudomonadales bacterium | reverse complement strand
GACGCACTGCTGGAGCGGCGACAGGAAGAAGCTGAAAACAGAAAATTGGCCAAAATATAATCATAAAAAATGATCAGGTCATTTTCTTATAGCTATAGTCTGGTTGCTGCTTTTGGCACACAAAACAATTGATCAACATTCAAATGCTATAGATTTTAACCCTCTTAAGATCCTATTTACCGAGCATTAACAAGGTGGGCAAGATCAGTTTATTGGCTTGTATTGTATTACCATAACACTTTAATTTGGCGATACCTTTGTTGGTTTCGCCGAGTGTAATCACAGATAGAGACAGCACCTTTAATTATGATTTATAGTATCCACGTACTTTACCGTATTAATATCTGTCTGTGAAAAATCACGGCCTTTAAACAGCAAGGCTTCTTGAGTGGCTTTCGCTAAGGCATAAGCAAAACAGTCACCAAAATTCAGTTGGGCGGGGTGTCCCCTGCCCTTGCCAAATTGGCGAAAAGCATAACGCGCAATATCAATATGTTCAGCCGTCACAGAGATCGTATCTATATTGGCACGATGTAAAAATAAATCTAGCTCACGACCACCGACTTCACCGAAACGATGTTCAATCACAATGGAGGTTTCCAATATCGAAGCCGCTGCAATCAGCCGTACTTCAGCAGTACCAATGGCTTTTATCATGGCATCGGCTTCAGGTTCACGATTCAGGATCGCGACAATGGCAGAGGTATCGATGACCATCAGTTGGGTAATCCCTGTTCATCGTAGCCAAGTATTGAATCTGGGGCGCGGTCATCGAGTACAGGTAAAGCTGCACAACGCTGACTGATTGCAGTTAGCGTTTCTTCCAGCACCGTATGACCACGCTGCTGTTTGCCCTTCTCACGTTTTAACTGTTCTTTCAATGCCATAATCACTGCTTGTGTCATAGATGCCCCCGTAATATCCGCGAGTTCTCGTGCGAGCTTATCGGCTTGTGGATGTTTGATGCTGAGTGCCATTGAGTCACCTTTTCTATATTCTAGAAATTTGTATAGATTATAGAATAATATCTACCAGATAGAAAGCTATTACGTAATATTTCAATAAATCAAGATCCTAAATCTATTAGGATTTTTATACATCAATAAAATAACACTGTAAAAACACCAACTGCAAGGGTTTTGGCTTTCAGCACCAGAACGATACAATAAATATTCTCATTTAAATCAATGTCTGAATTCGCCAACAGTATCCGACCGTATTATTCAACCTCTTTGCGGTGCTTAATTGGGATAGATAAGCTATCCCAAGCAAGATCAATGACTGGTATTTTAATATACTGATCTTTCAAAGCCCAACGCGCATATCGTTCATTCAGTTTTCTATACTTTAGGGTTGCTGTAACAGTCAATGGTGATTTGACCCAGGCAGGTACAGTGAAATTAACGTCTACGACATCAGAAGCACCTGCTTTGATGGTTCGTCGAAAAGATTCACCCACCATATTGAATAAGTCATGTTTCCAAACTAAATTTCCTGAACGATCAACAGGTAGTGAACGGTAGAAGTAAGCATTCGGATCCACATGGTTATCGTTATTAATGAAACCACTACGGTATACTTGATCTCCTTGAGTATCCATCACTAAGATATCAACCCAGGCTTCGTTAATATCAATGGTACCGCCTGGAAAATCGTGGCCCACACCTCGGTTACTGACAACTATATTCAGATTCGCCTGTTCACCTAAATAATAAAAGAAGGGAGCTTCTTCAAAATCTCTGAGGGTTTCATCGAGTGCGTGCAGTGTCTGTATGGCATCTTTGCGTTTCGGTTTTTCGATACTGACCCGCATTTTATTGGATTGTAAGAAGTCTTCAACCGCTTCAAACTGCTGGTGATCCCCTCTGAGCAGTAGTAAGAAAGTATTGGCACCTGGAAAGTGATGACTGCGTACTTTGCCTTCATCATTGGCAGAGGGATCGTTTGACGCAATCAAGGGCATATGACAATTTTGACAACGACTCACAGTGGAATCAGAGAAGTTATGGCCTTCTTGTTTCGAGAAAGGGCTGGCTAACCAAGCGCTGTACTCATCTTGCATCTTGATCCAACCCCATCCATTCATCTCTTTATCCATAAACTGTGTATGGCAAGCAGCACATATTTTTGGATCTTGTAGTAAAGGTCGCCCTACATCTTGTTTGTGTTGATCCGGTTTTACCCGCACTAGAAGGTCGTGGAGCCGTAATAGTAGTGGATGGTCGCTATTTGCGAAGAGATAATCTTGAGCTGGGGTAAATTCATAGCTGGCCACGCCTTTTAGGTGTGGGAGTGAGGATATCCCATGACAGCTCATACAAGAGACACCTTCAATATTCGCTATCGAACCTTCGATCCCGCCATGGTCACCACCAGGGGATAACTCACCACTTAATAAGGCCACTGGAGCATGGCAACCTTCGCAATACCGAGTCGCGCTAATGCCCTTTTTATCAGCCAGTAGCGTGATATTGGTGACATAAGTTGGATCTGAAGCAGCTTGTTGGTGAACTGATGACAACCACTGTTTGGTGATATCTTCGTGACAAGAGAGGCAACGTCCTGAAGTAGCAATTTGTCGTTTATCAATAAATGCGCCGTTGCTTGTTTCGGTTTGACTAGGCCTAAATCGATGTTCTCCGTAGGCATACTCATAATCTCTTACCGCTGGTTCTTGCGAGTAAGGAGTGGTGCTATGTGAGTAAACAAGCGATAAGGCGATGATTAAGACCGGAAACGAGCCTAGAATACATAGGATAGAAGTCAACCCCAGCTTAGATAAACTGGAGAAATGGAGTTGCATAACATTTCTGCGTTTTTTTGGTAACGATACCACATGCAGTATGATATGCGCGATGACAATAGCCACAAAGAGACTACTACAGATAACATGTAGTTGATAAACCCATTGCTTATTTTGTCGCTGGCCGTGTAAAAGCAGGTCCCAACCGCTTGCGCTAAAGCCAATGAGAATAGCAACGCTTAATAACCCGCTGAGCAGTACACTGGTACGGCGAAACCCGATGGTGCGTTGAAAGTGCACCTTTAAATAGAGCAGCATCAGTGGGCTCAAACCGATCCCGGTCAATAGATGTGTGAGTATAGTCCACTGCAGCCAAATGGTGTGTTGATCGGCAATATAGATTACCAGCCCAGTGATCGCACTGGTCACTAGAATCGCGAAGGTCACTGGCGCAAGGAATTGTTCCTTGTGGAGCAGTTTTTTACTATCCATTATGACGACGGACTTGTTTGATCGACAAAAACATCATACACATACTCAATGACGGTCGGTCCTTTTGTACTATTACGTGAGTCATTTGGGACAAGCCGATCAGCAGGCTCAATGGTCTTATTGTCCATAGGGTTTTTGTGCTGTTTAACGTGTTGGTCTGCATGAGACGCCGCATGTGTTTGGGTTTGCAGTTTGACCAATATTGCAGCCGCATGCAAGCGATTTTCGTGATTTAATGTTTGATCTCTTAACAACCTCCAGAGCGTATTAATCAGCCTTGGGTTTGGGTCTTGATAAGCTAGCGCGGTCAGTGCTACTGACAGCCTGTCCTTGGGAAGATTCATGAGTTGTTTGCCTAACCTTATCTGTGCCACAGTGGAACGATGGGTGGTGGATTTTATTAGGAGGGCCAGGTAGGTTTGTGAATCTATACTCGGATCTTTTTCAGCAAAGCTGAGTAGCTTATTACTGAGCAGATTATAGTGTGTGAGGTATGTCTGGGTTGATTGCTTGCTGTTGGGCGATGCCGTTTTTTGGTGTGGGCTTGCTTGAAGGTAGCAGTCAATGGCTTGCAAACGCAAGTGAGGCGTGAGTGCAAACATTCTTGATAGCAATGATGTGCTGGGTAAGGGGGGATTCAATTGGGATACTTGGCATAGGTTAAGTAATGTATTAAGCCGATTTGGTATTATAGCATCAAACCCGGTGGACTCCATTATCCGACCAAAAGTTACAGACAGATCAGGTTGGGATTGCCTTTTTAAGAGATCAAGTGCGATTTGGATAGTGTCCTCTCGCTGAAATAATGTTTCCAGTAACGAGGGTGAAAATGAATAGTTAAGTTCAGCTAATTGATTCACAATCACCTGTATGTGCGAAGCGGGCTGTTTAAAAAGAGCCGTTTCAAATTGCGTTTTATTATGCCCCTGTTGAATCATTGCTAAAACAGCTAAGGGATGTGCTTGCACTGCACCTTGTTTAAGGGGAGCAGGCCAGTTATCTTGTTCTATTAATTTTTGAATATAGGGCTCAAATTGATTTGACTCAGAGGCGGTGATTGCCTTTAGGGCAGTTTCAGTGATTGCATCGTGTAAGGTTGGATTGCCCGTATCTGCACCCAGTAGTTCCTTTAAGGTGCTGACTAACTGTTGTTTTGACAAGACGATGCTGCTTGGCATCGATAACAGTGTATGGAGAGTATTAAGTTGATGAACAGTCTTGGTAGGTTGGTCAGATATCGCAAAAAAGCTTTTAAACCGCCGCTTTGCCGCAGTAGCATTGATTCTGGTTAATGCAATGAGACTCGCTGCAACTATGCAGGCGGATGAGTTTGGTTCAGCGATCCTCTGTTCTAACAATGCTGTCGCGGCTGTGTCTCGAATTAGCCCCAGCGCGTTAATTGCGGCAATCGTTAGTTCGCTATTTTTTTGCTGCTGCACAATATCCATAAGCGGTACTAGCGCACGGTTGTGTTCCGATGCACCTAACGCTTCGGCTGCGCAGATGGCTGCGGCAGAGGAAACGGTTCGCGAAGCAGAAGGAGTAGCAGTATAAGTAGACCCGGTATAAAGCAATTTTACTAAAGGTGCTATCGCCAACCCTTTTCGATGGATCACGGCTTCTTCTTCATTAAAAAAGAACTGGAAGGTGTTTGCAACAGCGCATTGCACCCGCTCATCCGAATCAAACAACAATGGGATAAGCCAAGCAATACTCTTTTCCGATTCTATTTTCTTAAAATAGTCGATTGCAAGCAGCTTCATGTTTGTGCCTGTATCCTGCATTGCTTGTTTCATCAGTGTTAGTTCAATAAGCCTCCGATTTCTTTGATCTGAAGGATGAGAATAAGTGTCAATAATATGCTGAAGTAGCTGTTCCCGAACTTGAGTAGATGCTTGCTGCCAAAGTTGAAGTAAATCTTGGTACGCTCTTGGTTGATGGGTGTGAGAGAGTAGAATCTTCCCAATATGTAGCAACGATTGCGGGTTGAGTTTAAAGTTGGAAGTTGAGTTGGAAGTTGAGTTGGAAGTTAGCAGGCCCTGCTCAAACTGAGGCATCTGGGTTCGTTGGTAAGCGATGGGTTGTAATTCAGTACGATTACTTTTTAAACTATAATAATGATTGGCAGCAATATTATAGAAATGGGTTGTAGCTTTATTTGGCCACTCGATAGTGAGTTGATACACTGTTTTTGCATTTCCTAAGCCCAAGTGGATTCGCCAGTCACCTTGCGATAGAAAATTTTGTGGTGCTAGTAGGGCTCTCTGTATCGTCGCGGTATCGGTAATAGCCGTTAAGGTCGCACCAAACAGTTCAGATTCAGAATAATGTGATTGTAAATCCAAGCCGATCCAATGCTGGGTGGGTAGTTGATTACTGAAAATCTGTGCAGCATCGTTATTATTGGTCACCACGATTTCTAAACGACCATCGTTGTTTAGATCTACGCTGATCACTCCTCGAGAAGAGTAGGAGGCAGCTCGCTCGATCGCTTGTGTCATAAACTGCAATTGCCCTCTTACATTTTTGGTCATGAGCAATAAATGGTTGGGTTGTGCTTGTGGGATAAAGGGGGCGTCGCTGTCTGGGAGTAAACTACCACTGGCCGTGTAGCTATCAAGCATACCGTCATTATTAAAATCAGCAATGAGTGTGCCCCAGCTAGTGATGTTGAGTCGGTTGGTATGAGCAATGTTCGCCGACCAAGCTAGATCTTGAAAAGTACCTAACTCGATTGCGTCTGATTTAGTGGGAAACGTTAGATGCTTGGTGAGTAGTGTGGAATGAGCACTGGCTTGATCGAGACATGGAGTACGTGACAAGAGTACCGGTGGATGTCCCTTACCACGGCTCGTTAAATAACTGATAGCGTCAGGGCAGTTAATATAGTTGATGGCAACATCATGAGCACCAGCAAGCTCAAAGAGGCTAGCTTGTTCAGTACTACGAGTAAAGTATTTACCCTGTTGGTTAATATAGAGTTGATTAGGCGTATCATGATCATTAATCACCAATAAATCAAGCCAGTGATCGGTATTGATATTAATCCATCTTGCGCCAAGGCTGCGCCCAAGTGAATTGGCGACGCCCATGGTGTCGCTGACCTCTTTAAATACAAAATTCCCTTGGTTTATGTAAAGCTTATTAGGTAGAGGGTCATAGAGTGTCGGGTCAAAGTCAATAGGGATGGTGGTACGAAATCCTGTAGTGCGTTCAAAAGTTGTCGCTCCTTTTTTATAGTGAATGTATTGGGTAATATAGAGGTCAATTAATCCATCTTGGTTTACATCGCCTAGCGCTGCGCCTGTGCTCCACCCTTGTGTGTTAATCCCAGCGGTTTCTGTTACATCACTAAAGGTAAGATCGCCGTTGTTCTTAAACATCACATTTTTGCCGACCCCAGTAATGATCAAGTCTGAGTATTGGTCGTTATTAAGATCCGCAACCGCACAGGCCATACCGTGTAACGGCTGATTCAGTCCAGCAGACTCAGTGATGTCGTTGAAATAGCGGCCTTGTTGATTGAGTAGAAGGCGATGCCCCTGCGTTTTATTCCACCAGGATGGCTTACCAAAGTGCCGAGTATGGCCGCTACCACCGACGAAAAAGAGATCGGCCCACCCATCGTGGTTGACATCGATGACACAAACCCCGCTGCCGAGTGTCTCTGTCAGCGCTGACAGGTGGTCAGAACTTTGGTGATGCTGATGGGTGACGCCCCACTGTAAACTGGTATCCACAAATTTAACGGGTAGCGGTGTATGTTGAGCCTTAAACTTATCAGCGGTGGGTACCGAGAATGAGTGGGTGGGCACGGGTTGATAGACCAAAGCGACTGCCGCTAGCAATAGCGTACTGATTATAATGGTTAGTGTTATTGGTGGGATGACTCGCATAATGTACTGCAGAAAATAGGAATCCGTTTCAAATTGCGTTGTTGTATGAATAAAACAGAATGAAGCTAATACTCTCCTGTACCACCTGTACCACCTGTGCCATCCGACTCGCTAGAGGGTCATCATATCACACTCGATTTGATTTATGAGCATCTCCAAAATTAATTTGGCAAACAAGCTTATAATATTTGGAAGCTGTTAGCAGCAAGGACGCCGCCATCTAGCTATAGAACAAAACAAAGTAACTTGATGAAAAAACTTGTTTTGGTCAATTCAGCAGGGTTAGATAGTGATATTAAAATTGCACCAAATTAATTGGGTATTCAAGTTGTAATCACAACACATCTTAAGAAAAATTGGCTACACTTTATTATAAATTTAATATGCTTTCAAATGTATAGACAAGAAATACTAAAATTTAATATGAAGGAAATGAAAGGTTATGAAAAATCAACTTTACTCGATTAATTTATGTTTTCGTTTAGTCTTTTTTTCCTATTGTCTTTTTAGTATAAATTCGGCATTTAGTTTGGATGAATACCAACCCCTTCAAGAGTTAAAGGGTGATCTTAATTTAAAAGGCTCTGATACTGTTGGTAAAGCCGCAGAATTATGGGTTAAATCTTTTCAGGATTTGTATCCACACATCAACATTCAACTCAGTCAAAAAGGCTCGGGTGATGGTGCAAAGGCTATTATTGATGGTGTTGCTGATGTCGGTAACATGAGTCGCAACATGAAGAGAAAAGAAATCAAAACATTCGAAAAAAAATACGGATATAAGCCAACAGCTATCAGGGTGGGAATTGATGCTGTAGCCGTTGCAGTCAATAAAGATAACCCCATAAACCAACTAACAATCGCACAAATTGATAGTATTTTTTCTTCGACTCACAAATGTAAAGGCCAAAGCTTATCCACCTGGGGTGAGGTTGGCGTTTCGGGTGAACTTGCGAGCCAGCAACCCAACTTAAAAATTCGTAACCCAAATTCAGGAACACGGGCTTTTTTTACTAAAAAAGCTTTGTGTAAAGGTACTTTTAAAACAAAAGCCGATGAATATGTAGATACTTTTGAACTCATGCAAAAAATCTCTCAAGATATTTCAGCCGTTGGTTTTGGGGGATTGTCTACTATTCATTATGGCGTGAAACCCATTGCTATAGCAAAAGAAGAAGGCAAAACATTTTTCTTACCTACAAAAGACAATGCTGCTTCTGGCAAATACCCGCTCTCTCGTTATCTTTTTATGTACGTCAATAAAGTTCCTGGTCAAAATACTTCACCTGCACTGGCTGAATTTTTAAAATTTGTGACTTCAAAGCAAGGACAAGATTTAGTCGAACAAGCTGGTTACGTTTCCATAAACGATAAAATTGCGTTGGCCAACCAAAAAACTATCAACAAATAATATCCTTTAAGTTTTTCACAGAAAACCTAAGTGGGATTTGAGGTCCTGCATTTACAGTTCATGAACGGCACTCATGAACTGTACTCTAAGGAGAATTGCTCATGACAGTGATAAAACGCATTGGATTAGGTTTCGGTGTGGTTTTTTTTCTAATATTGGCCCTAACGTTTGTAGCCAAATATGCAAATCACATTTTAAAACAAAATATGGATGTAGTCATTGAAGACGCCTCTCCTCTAGTTTTATTTACTAGCGATTTAATCAAAGATCTTTTGCGCCAAGATAAGTTGCTATATACTTTATCCGTTAGTGATTCAGAAGCAGAATTGGCACGACAATGGAAGTATTACCAAAGTATTTCCGAAAATTTAGAACTCAATCATCAAGGTTTTCTGGATAAAATTTCGGTTCTAGATAAAGTTCATCATCCCAAAGCCCTTGAGAATACTCTAGCAAACCTAAAAAAAAATTCGACTGAATTGCGTGAACTGATTTCAAATCTGATTTTACACAAACATAATATTCAGAAAAGTAAAAAAGAATACGATTCAATTGTGTTTGATCTTATTATAGCGGCCATATTTTAACCTGATCATTCTGATTTTTTTCCGTGATATAATTGGAGGATACACAGACGAGAAAAAACAGGTTATGATTTGTACA
>JANQJO010000148.1 GCA_028281605.1 Pseudomonadales bacterium | reverse complement strand
TCGGACATTTTGGCTAGCTCCTGGACAGTTAACGTTATGAGAGCAGCATATAAAGTATAATGACAGGATGATAGGGTGTGGATTTATTTACGCTTACGATTCATTTACGCTTACTCACTAAACGGCAAGCTAATAGTTGTAATTCATCCACTAAAAAAGCCAACATCATCAGCAACGCCAATACATGAGACAAATGCCGATAGCCATGACCAAAATTATGTTCAAATTGATAGGGATTAACTTTATATTTTATTGAATCGTTTTAACTGAGCATGGAACCAAAAGAATTATTTCGAATTAAAAAACCTTGCGAAAACTGTCCGTTTAGAAATGATGATAAGGAGGTGTCCCAGAATAAAGCAAGTATATGAGCTACAGATTTTAGGAAGGTTATCTTACACAGAGAATTCTTTCTTGCAAGATGTTTTTGAAAAATATTTGAACCCTTAATATTACATACCCTCATAGAGCTCCTAAGCCATTGCTGCCTTGAGTAGGCTT
The DNA here is from genome assembly GCA_028281605.1 of Pseudomonadales bacterium. Lineage (GTDB taxonomy): Bacteria > Pseudomonadota > Gammaproteobacteria > Pseudomonadales > JANQJO01 > JANQJO01. The sequence goes on along the minus strand of JANQJO010000148.1, from coordinate 10,484 downwards.
CACTCGTCCCTCGTTCGCTTACTCAAGGCTGCACTGGCTTCTTCTTGCTGGCTTGAACTCTCAGGACCTCGGGCAAGACGAAAGCCGAAGTCATCGTTGCCGATATCCCAAGCGTCGAGGCGGTAAGCAGCACGCAAGTCCCTGCCGTTAAAGATCCAGGAACCACCGCGACACACATGATTCTGGCTTTCATTACCCAGCCTAGGTTGGCCTTGTGTATCAGCACCTTGATGACTGTCATGCCACACGTCCTCGCACCATTCCCACACATTACCGTGCATCTGGTACAAACCCCAAGGATTAGGTTGAAAAGATTTAACTGGAATTGTCTTTTTTCGATATTCTCCTTTTTTATTCTGATGGTAAGGGTGGTTTCCATTGTAATTAGCTTTATCAGTTGTCAATTCAATTCCAAACCAAAACGGGGTTGTTGTACCTGCTCGACAAGCATATTCCCACTCGGCTTCCGACGGTAGTCGACAATTCAACCCCACGTTATGATGATTCATTTTCTGAACAAATCCCTTAACATCACCCCAACTCACCTGCTCCACTGGATTTTGCAAATTATCCTGAAATCGACTCGGATTTTCACCCATTACCGCTTGCCACAACTCTTGAGTACAAGCAGTTTCTGCCAACCAAAAACCCTGTGTAAAGGTGATACGTTGCCTTGGTCCCTCATAATCATATCGACCAAATTCGTCTTCCGGTGATCCCATCCAAAACCGACCAGGTGGTATCCAGCGAAACCGAAGCTCAATGTCTTTTACATAAACACCATGCCAAAATCCACAAGCATCCTGCCCATAGCTTTCGGCCCAACTTTCTGGAAAAAAATGAGGTAGTAAGGGATTGAGTTTATTCATAGCATAATGGAAAAAGTCGGTTGCGCGGGTGGCTTTCACATCGGTTACTCACACCCCGGCAACCTTGCTGTTTGCATGATATCCGATTAAACATCATGACAGGATGCCGTCTGGTCCTGATGCGCCATCCGGCGATATTATGAGCTCGGGCAAGACGAAAGCCGTTGTTATCGTTGCCGATATTCCAAGCGTTGTTGCGGTAAGCAGCACGCAAGTTCCTGCCGTTATTGATCCAGGAACCACCGCGACACACGGCTTTTTTTGCCTGACGGACACCCTGAAGTATCATACGTCGACTTCCACAGTTTTAGCAAGTACAGACCGGCGAAACCCTTGTGCAGCAGCCAATGCGGTCATACCATGTACTGCATCATAACCACGCTGCAAACCCAATGCATCAATCTTTTCAGATTCCCATAATCCCTGCCATCGCTGAAGATGCTTTTGATAAGCACGCTTTTTTCTTCGAGACAATAAAATTTGATGGGGTGAGATTCGGTACCCACAATACTGAACACCTAGACGCACCGGTTGGAGCCAACGTTGTAACTTGACGATTAATTGCTCACCCTCCAACAATTCAACAGCGTGATTAAGAGATCGCCTAGCAGAGCTCTTATTTTGGCAAAACCAAATCATGTCATCCATGTAACGCACGTAACCGCTTGTTTCAGGCATTCTTTCAATAACACGATCAGCCGTTTCTAAAAAAAAGTTCGCAAAATATTGCGATGTCAGCGAGCCAATGGGCAAGCCCTTACCTGGCTTTTCTTGATAACTATCAATAATCGCATCAAGCAGTTGTAAAAATTGCCGCCCTTTAAAGCGTCTTGCAAGTTTCTCTTTTAATAAATCATGGTCAACACACTCGAAATATTTTTCAATATCGATCTTCACGGCCCACTGACTACGCCGAAAACCTTGCTGTACACGCTTAACTGCCCTGTGAGCGCCTCGCCCTGAAAGGCAGGCAAAGCTATTATTAATCTGAGATTGCTCCAGGTTTTTTCCAATCAAATTAATGATTGCATGGTGCAGCACCCGCAATTCAAGGCCCACTGCTGTGATCTTTCTAGGTTTAGGGTCTCTGATATGGAAGCAAAAATAATTTTCCATCGGTAACTGACAGCTTAAAACTCGGTTTCTCAATGTAGCCAGACGCTGTTCATAATTTGCTAAGAAACGCATCACTTCCGCACGCTGACGTTTTCCACGGATAGCTTTCCATAACGCTAGCGTTAAATTACCCCACGCCACTACCTGTTGTAAATCAACTGCTAGCCTTTTCATGAACTCACACCTAATAATTTTTGCAACAGTGGAAGAAAATGACCAGCATAATTTTCCATTCTCGACTCCCCAATGCCAGCAATGGCTGCCATATCTTGCTTCGTTTGCACTCGCTCAGTGACCAGTTTAGATAATTGTTCATTCGTAAAAATAGCATATGCAGGCTTACCTTCTTCTTTAGCCAATCGATTTCTGAGGTCTCGCAGCTGGGCAAAGCAGGCAAAGTCTTTCTCATTTAACACTTCCCTATAATCTACAGTTGAGCGCTTGCCAGACGCATCACTTTGCTGCCCATCTAAATAGCTAATGACAAAACTCCAATAAGCATTTTGTTCAAGTTGCACCAGCGACTTATCAAACGAAATGATCTTATGAGTATCCAAAAAACGATTCAGCTCTGCTTCACCTGTGGCAACATCTAACACTGAAATATTAATCACTTTAATGTTCATCTTGTCTCCTACGCCATTGCTGCCTTGAGTAGGCTTCACTCGTCCCTCGTTCGCTTACTCAAGGCCGCACTGGCTTCTTCTTGCTGGCTTGAACTCTCAGGACCTCGGGCAAGACGAAAGCCGCTGCGATCGAGGCCGAAATTCCAAGCGATGCTGCGGCAAGCAGCACGCAAGTCCCTGCCGTCATCGATCCAGGAACCACCGCGACACACATGATTCTGGCTTTCATTACCCAACCTAGGTCGACCTTGTGTATCAGCACCTTGATGATTGTCATGCCACACGTCCTCACACCATTCCCACACGTTACCATGCATCTGGTACAAACCCCAAGGATTAGGCTGAAAAGATTTAACTGGCATCGTCTTTTCTTTATACTCTCCCTTTTTACCCTGATGGTACGGGTGGTTTCCATCGTAATTAGCTTTATCAGTCGTCAATTCATTCCCAAACCAAAACGGGGTTATTGTACCTGCTCGACAAGCATATTCCCATTCGGCTTCCGACGGCAGTCGACAATTCAATCCCACGCTATGATGATTTATTTTCTGAACAAATCCCTTGACATCATTCCAACTCACCTGCTCTACTGGATTTTGCAAATTATCCTGAAACTGACTCGGATTCTCCCCCATTACCGCTTGCCACAACTCTTGAGTACAAGTGGTTTCTGCCAGCCAAAAGCCTTGTGTAAAGACAATGGGTTGCCTAGGCCCTTCACGATCATATCGATCAAATTCATCTTCCGGTGATCCCATCAAAAACTGACCGGGTGGCATCCAACGCATTACAAAAGAAATTTCCTTAACAATCACCTCGACGAACAAGCCATATCGATCACGACCAATCGCACTTGCCCACTTAGGACAAGGCATTGCTTCCAATATCAGTGTCTGATTCAGGGTTTTGACGGTAACTGATTGCGTATCGGGAAATAAATCAATTCGGCTGTCGATGGTTAAGGGTTGCTTGTGCGTTTTATCCTTACCCTGTATTGTTACAGAGGATTGGTCAGTCAGTTCAAAACGTGCGATCTCGACTCCTGCGCTCTGATGTGCCAGTGCATCCGTCACGCAAAATTGGCTACGTTTCTCAGACACAATGACCAACCGATTGGGTGTATTTTCAATTAACCAACGTGGCAACTGGCTCGGGTCAATGCCTTCAGGGACAATACTCTGTTTTTTCTTTTTATTCCAATACAAAGCATAAAGATTTTTCGTTTCTGGTAACCAAGCTTCATCGCCAGCACGCTTAGCCATCCGCTCAATCCAATCAAACAACAATTCACTTTGCACATCATTCAGCGTTCCGGATTTTTCCGATACAATCAATTTGTCGATAAAAGTCGCTTGCGCCTGAGTCAATCCACGACCGATTTGTTGCCGCTGTTCAACCTGCAACTCTATCTCCAAATCTTTTTCAAACGGTGCGATCATTTGCCACATTTGCTGAATATCATACCCTTGCTGCTTGAACTGACGTCGATACGCATTCCGGCGTTCTGTGCATCGCCACTGGAATAGCACCTTGCCTTGAAGCGCAGGATGTTGAATAACGAGGCTTTCCACAGACACTGCAAGTCCCAGACTTAGTCTAACCGCCCTGATCAACGAAGGCGACAGCTCGATTGCCCAGGAAAGATAACAGAGCAAGCGTTCTATCTCCTCTTGGCTGGCCTCACCTCGTTTGCGGTGAGGCATATGCGATTGTGTCGGTGTCACTAAACGTTGGCCGTCCCAATAATGCAGTTGAAAATAGCTTTGTAAATCACGCTCCCAGTCGCTCGGGTGTGCAACCAACAATGTTTCAATTCGCGCGCTGCGTCGTGCTAATGCCTGACCGACAAAAAACCACTGAGCGCTGGCGACTGGCTCTTTATGTAGAAATCCTAAATCACCTATGTAAAGGATTTGTGCATTGTTTTGTTCATAGGGAAAAACATCATAGGCTTTACCTTGATATTCGTAACTTTGAAAAACAGCATCTAAACACACAATGAGTCGCAGACGTTCACCAAACCAACACTGCAAATGCTGACTCACGGCATAAAAATCTTTAAAAAATGGCGTTAAATGATCACTATAATCAATGACAAGTACCAGCTCATTAGGCCAACAAGGCTTGTACTGCCACGGTATGGAACGCAGAGATTGTTGCTTTATTTTTTTATCAACAATGGTTCTGATATTCAATCGCTTTGTTTTTTTCTGATCTTGAAAGAGTAAATGTATTACGGGCCAGAGTGTCTGCCAAGGCATTAAAGGTTTCGGCGCTCTTATGGCAGTCATGCCTTGACTGTCAATCTCACCTTTAAATGGTTTGGTGCTTACAACCCAAGCGGGAACCCCTTCTTCCTCCTTATGCTTTGCCTGGGTCGGACGAACGTGATTGAGGAATGGCTGTGTTAGGTTTTTAGGTGGGTAGGCGATAGTGGAATCGGACTGAGCCGAACCTGATCCCGTTCCAGTGATAGCTTGCAACTGACCTGAAGCCGTTCCATAGATCGTGGGCTTATGATCGTCTTCGGTTCGATCTAGCTTAAGCTGTAACAGCTCTGCGAGCTCTTCCTGTGTGGCCTCAGGAATCGCTTGTTGCAAATGCTGCATAAGCAGCATTTCTAAACCATCAGCCATGTTTGAGCTGATCTTCTTAGACATCAGACACGGTATTTATCGTAGGTCAATTCAGAGAGCTCCTTGATCAGATCGTTTTCCGTACTCTCTGGTAACAACAATTTCATTGCCTTCACCGCCTCTAAATGATCAAAATACTCCGCTTGGCCGGGTAACATATGCACACCTGAATCCTTTACTCCTTTTCGTTTCTCCCACAATTGTTCAGCAATTTTCTGATAAGTGCTATCATTATCGAAACAATCAGGCAGCGCTGCTTTTCCGCGTTTTACCAATTGTGCTTTGAATGCGTCCTCGCTACTATCATCCAATACCATATCCAACACCAAACAGCGCCGTACAAACGCGGGTGGGAGCTCCTGCTCACCATTCGTTGTGATCACAATAAAAGGAGGCACTTGCGTTTCTGTACATTCGATACGCTGATTAATATACGGCACATAAAAACTGTAGTTACCCAATGCTTCTAACAAACTATTAGGTACACTACGGTCAGCTTTGTCAATCTCGTCAATTAGTAACAACACACCATTGTCAGATGATCGCTCATGTTGGCCTTCGCCGAAATAAGGCTTACAACTGTGGCGCCCTTCGTAATTTTTTGCATTTTCAGGGTTCAATGCCCACCACAGTGGACCGGCACTGAGATAGTGTTCTTCCGATTTTACGCCCGTTTTACTGTTAGCATCGGACAATCTGGCCAGTGCATCATAGCGCCAGAATAAATCTTCGGTTTCGGTTCTTTCATTCACTACCAACCAAGCCAATGGCATTTGAAATAGCTGTGCCGCTGCTCTGGCCAGTTGCGTCTTGCCGCATCCTGGCTCCCCTCTGACTAATAACGGCCTTCGAATGGCTTTGGCGGCAAGTATCGCCACGATTTGTTTTCTGTCGAAATGATGCACTGCTTTTTTAGGCCAACCGAGATGGGGGTCTAATGAAATGCATTTTTCATCATTTAGCTCACTAGGGGTTAAATCAACCACTATTACCTCCGGTCTGATGGGTTAGTTTTAGTTGGTACAGTAGACTATAAATCTCTTGTATTTTTAGATCAAGACCACCACTGTCAATCTGTTTGGGATAGTAAGACTGGGTTGTATTTTCACCACTTTCCTCCCCCACCACCTGACATAGGTTAGGGTGCTTCTTTCCAAAGTAATCACGAATCTCCATAAAACAATGCTCATTGAGCTCCTTTCGATCAAATAATAAATACTGGCCTTTATTGGACCTTAGAAAAGCACGGAGAGCACCTGTTGCGGCATCCGGTGTCTGTTGAGAAGCGAATTTTACGCTGTTCAACAGCCGGTTCTTCAGTTGCATCCAGTCTTGTTCATTTTCCATTTTTTTGATGCGGTTCTTCGTGTCTATACCCGCATCGTTGAGCACCCATTGACCCTTACCCACCAAGCAATGCGTTTCTCTTAGCTCGTAGGTATACAAAACTGGCACTTGCGCCACGGTTGCAACCAGTATCTGGTATGCGCTTGGGCCATCAGCTATCAAAGAAATGGCTGCGGTATCTCCCCCTCGATTTAATCTATGAATCAGGCGTCGTAATTTCCTATCATCGACTGCAGATAAAAGCAACCAACCCAGCAACTCCTCAATCAAAGTTACTAGGCATGTTCTCTGGTGTGACGATGGATGATTCAAGACATCTTTCTTCAACCATTCACTCATCGCATCAAGACACGCAATCAAACAAAAATCATCCCGAAGTGGATCAATCTGACCTTCTGAAAATGGTGTACAATCCTCACCATTGACCTGAGAAACGGCTGATTTTGTTTTCAGCTTCGCAGAAAGCTCTTCGAGAAACTGGTGATTCAATATTTCAGTTATTTCGGTTTTGATAATGCGAGCCCGGCGTTGCCATGGGACAATTGCAAACCGCGGCTTTTTAGTTGTTTCCAGTGCGCTTAAGACATTTTTTGCAACAGCAGCATTTGGATTTTTTGTACTAACCACTTCTACTAGGATGTCCCAGTTTTCATGCGCCTCGTTATATTCGCCCAACAACCAATCTAACACGCCTGGTAGTTCATTGATAAAGCGCTCACATAGCTGCTGCTTTTCAGGTTTATTTTCTGTCTCATTACGTTCTTGACGCCAATAGTTAATCAGCTCATCAGGTTTTATGTCAGTTGGTTTATAGCTATCAACAAACACCACAATGGGTAACGGCTCATGCGATCTCTTGTAGTAAATGTGGAGTAATTCTGTGACGCAAAAAATGGATTGGAAATACCCTGGAGAGAGCAAGATAATGATTTTATAACCTTCGCTCAGTTTCTCCATGAACGTCGAGATTGATCCGCCAGGTTTTAGCGCATTTTCATCATAAAGCACGATCCATTGCTCAACATCCACTGGGTCTTTGTTATCGAAGTCCGCACTGAGCGAAGGTGGTTGATTTTCACTTTCTATCGCCATTCGCTGAAAAGAGATATCCTTTGACGCAACGATCAATTCATGGATAAACTCATATTTAGAACGCCGAGAATAGGAAATATAAACATGCTTCCTGGCCTGTGTATTCATCTTCTATCAAAGCCGTTGCAATGGCCCCTCCTCAAGTTTTTGAATATCTTCTACCTCCGCAATTTCCGATAGCAGCCCCGCATAACTACTCAAAACAGCTTGAATGGCTTTCAAATCCTCTCGAAACGCTTTGCATTCTTTTTCAGAACTGAAGGCGCCAGCTAGCTGCCTTGGATGCCATTTAGCAGTAAAAGGTTGAATTTTTTGATTGAGCATTACAATAGCAATTTTAGAAAACGTTTCGCACTGACGACCTTTATTTTTGAGCAATTCACGAGTGATTTCAAAAAGAGAATAAACTGACTTGAGTGCCGTTTCCTCATCTCCATGATGATCACTTAGGTCCTGAGTTGCCACACGAGTGATCAATTCAACATAAAGCTCCCAAGCCGCCTGTTGTTCATCTGGCTTCGGCTCCCAATTCATCTTGAGAAAGCCCGCATTCAACTTTAGCCCTTTTAACCCAGTTTTCGAACAAGTCTTGTATTTTCATACCATCTCACTTCTGTCGTTAATGCAAGAAGCTTAAATTGAGCCTCAAGAATTATATTGCACCCTTCTGTCATTTCCGTCTTTTTCTTTTTAGACGAAATTACTTGTTCATACTTTGATCTCTTTACGATGACAATTGTTTCACATGCAAAAAGTAAGTTCAACCTGTTACGAAAAGCAAAACTGAAGTGATGCCATCTTACGGCGACTCTACCTAACTTTAGCAAAAGTTTTCCTGTTTCTGAGAGTTTTTGGAATTGCTCTCGAAGTTCTTCGACTTGCTTTCGAACAGATGTTTTGTCAACACTTGCCATAACACCAGTCTGACCATTACAGTCGTCCAATCTATAATTGTTCGATGCTGTCTCCCTTTTTCTTCATTGGCTTTTTTTGATGGTGCCAACACTGTTAAGAAAGGTAAGGAACGAGCACGAAATAAATTCCTGTTTATACGCAGGACTATTTTTTGCTATCAAGACGAGAAAATGGGCGCACAGTTATTCTATGTAACCATTTTCATCTTGCTTTCTGCAATCGCATACTGAAAACTGGCATCTGAATTGGGATTGATGATTGCTGCTAAACTTGGTTGCACCGGCTTTTTTATTAATGCTTGTTGTTTTTTATGCCAAACAGATAAGCTTGGAATATAGCTGAAATGGTACTTGTCAATAAGCGAACTACCTTGATGTTCAATCGCATGTAGGGGTAACAACGCCATATCAGAATCGGGTACCCAGATCAGATGGTTGATTCGTTCTAATGTTTGATCAAAATCTTGGGTTTGAGTAAAACTCCATGTCTGCATGTGTCCCAACAGAGGCGACATCATAGTTTGATTCAATTGCCCAAGCGTGTGATCAGATACCTTCATCCAGCGGTTTCTGGAATCGATCTTATCAGGTACTTGCTGCCAAATCCAATAGTTGGGTAAGTATGCCATCGTTTTACTAGATAAAGTATCTGGCAGCAATAAGGCATTTGCTGTAACGGTATCCATGTTAAGGTATGAATCGATGTACTTAAAAGCTTTCATTTGAACTAGCAAGCTACTTCCACGAACCCAGTGTTGGAAATCGTAGCGAGTCAAATGGTCTAATATAAGATAGTGCTGCTTGGTTAGCTTCTGTGTGCCACCTGGGATGGTAAAAATTACAGTACCATGCTCAGTTACAATAGGCATGATCAGTATCGAAGTCTTAGGTATTGCAGAGAGCATGTTAAATAACTTGGTTTGTTTAAGCGGTTCAGTTTGCGCGATCCCCATATCAGACAAGCCCTGTAAATATGCATGATGCAGTGTTCGGAGTTTTTCACTTTGAGTATTTTGATCAAAACCAGGGCCATCTGTGTTAGAGCTCATTTCTGCAGCAAGCGCTTGTATCTCACGTTGGATAGCTTTTACTCTATTATTTAGCTTATTTGTTCTATCATCTAAAGAGAGTCGGTGTGTAGCAAGGTCATCCGGTGCCAAACGAGATTTACTCCATAGTCCATATTGGAATGCTGTCAAGACAGACCCAAGCTTGATATGTGCTAAAATCGCTTGAGAAAACAATGTATTGGATCGTGACAGTAACTGGTTACGTGTAAACGGATGGAAACTCGTTAACAGTAACATTTGCTCAGTTTCAATAATAGCTTGCTAAGTATATTCTGCTACTTGCTGCCATTCCCCCAACTCTATCAATACTCTCACCATTTGCTCTATGATCATCGGCTTGGATAAAGTGGCTGTTATTATACTCAAGACCGTTCAGGGCCTTTTGATAGTGAAATAGCGCTTGCTTTAAGTTGATTTTGCGTTTGCCAGAGACTCGGCTGAAATATGCATTACCGAGATTAAACTGCAGTTCCCGCCATGACATTTCATTTTTTCTGCGGCTGGTATCGTTTAATACTTGTTGATAGAGTACGATAGCGTGATCCACATCCGCTTTGGGATGAAAGCCAAAACCGATTAAATGGGTTGCTGCAAGTCGACTGGTATAAATGGAGCTGCGCTCCGTAAACATTGTTTCAAGATCACTGTCAAGGACTTTTTGATGGAAATCTAATGCTCGCTCAGGGCTCCCTAGTACTTTTTGATCAAATCGACCTTAATTTAATCTCTACAAATGTTTTTACCGCCAGATAGCTCAAGTTAGCATTAACATATACTTAGAATTTAAAGAACAGAGCATCGAATGCTGCTAGAA
>JANQJO010000116.1 GCA_028281605.1 Pseudomonadales bacterium | reverse complement strand
ATTGCTGAGATAGCAGAATTAGAGGAAGAGACTCTGGAAATTATTAATCAAAATTGTATATCCTCAGTCCAGATGGCAATGATGTACCTGTTAAGTTGTGAAGGTATTATTGACACAAAAACAGAAGCAAAGATTAAAGGTATTATCCAAAATGTTTTGGGCAAAAAAGCAAACTGAGGCATCAAAAGGACGTGCAAAAAGCACGCACCTTTTATGGCGGCGTCATACCTCAAGTGCCAGAGACACCATGGACTTTTTAAAACGCCCCATGGTAAAATACTCTTTCTACATGATACGAGATTAATACATGAGTAAAATTAAAGCTCGCTCAGGCACATTTACGGATAATATGAAGCTACCTATCCACAGGTGGTTTCGTTATTCAGCCGGATATTCGGCTGAATGGGTTCAATCTGAAATAACGAAATTTGAATTAGAGCAAGATACGAAAGCCGTTGTTCTTGATCCGTTTTTGGGTTCAGGCACTACAGCCTTTGCGGGTGCTTCTTTGGGCAATCAAGTTTATGGCTTTGAAGGTCACCCCTTTGTAGCTAGAATTGCCAAAGCAAAAAACCGATGGATACTTGACGAATTTGATTATACAGAAGCTTGTAATCAAGTTCTTAGCTTAGCAGAGAAAAGCAACAAACTAACTGATCGCCATGATGAATCAAACTTATTGGGAAAGTGCTATAACATTGAAGCACTATCTAGGCTAGATAATTTGCGGTTTGCCTACGAAAAACTTGCTGATGAAAATCCTATTTGGGAGCTAGTATGGCTTAATATAACCTCCATTCTCAGAGCATGCAGTAAAGCGGGTACAGCACAATGGCAGTATGTCTTACCAAATAAATCCAAGGCAAAGGTTCTTGATGTTAAAGAAGCTTTCTTAGGAAAAGCAGAACTGATGGCTCAAGACATGGAGTACGCCAAATGTGCCAATTGGTTTAATAGTGCCCAAATATTCAAGCAAGATGTACGGGAGTCAATAAAATCACCTAATTGTAATCTAATTATTACCTCTCCTCCATATCCTAATAATTATGATTATGCAGATGCTACAAGACTTGAAATGATGTTTTGGGGAGAAATTAATGGCTGGGGAGACTTGAAAACCGCTGTAAGGCCAACAATTATGAGGTCATGTTCCCAGCACTCCGCAGCAGACAAAATAGTGCTCGATGAAATTCTGGAGGAACCACTCCTTGCACCAATTTTGGAAGAGCTCACTCCTGTTGTTAGAGAACTTGAGAAAGTTAGACTCGGAAAAGGTGGCAAGAAAACTTATCACACCATGATAGCGGCATACTTTCTGGACTTATCAAAAATCTGGAAAAACTGCAGGCCAGTTATGGATAAAGGGTCGGAAGCATGTTTTGTAATAGGTGATTCCGCACCATACGGCGTTCACGTTCCCGCTGAAAAATGGCTCGGAGAACTGGCCGTTCATCATGGATTTAAATCATTTTCTTTTGAGAAGCTAAGAGACAGAAATGTGAAGTGGAAAAATAGAACGCATACAGTTCCACTTCATGAAGGCAGACTTTGGGTAAAGGGCTAATATGGCAAATAATAACGCATCATCTGGACATAAACTTGGACAATTGGTAGGTGATTGGTTCGAAGAGCACTTCGTTTTTCCATTACTTCAAACGGTTGGAGAAAAGCTGAATCTTTTCGTCGACTCTAGATTTGTAGATAGGACGGCCAGATCGGGAAAGATTTTATGGAATGATATTGATGGGAATGCTGTTGATTACGATGCGGTTTTGGAACTTGGAGGAACTTCTGAAACGCGAGGAGTTCCCGTTGCTTTTATTGAATGTTTTTGGCGTCGTGGAAGTCGGCACTCAAAGGATAAAGCGAGAGATGATAGTGGGAAGCTGCTTCCTATGAAAGATACATACCCTACCGCTAGATTTTTAGGGATAGTTTCCGCAGGGGACTTTACGAACCCTGCCAGAGAACTTGTTCGCACAAGAGGAATTGACCTATTTTACATACCTAAAGCAAAAATAGTACAAGCCTTCGGTGATTGCGGGTTGGTGGTTGATTATCCAGATAAGTTAGCAGAAGAGCAAAAATTAGAATTAGTTAGTAATTTTGAAAATGGTTTTACCTCAGAGAAGAAAATTGAAGTTAAAAATAAGCTGCACGAGCTAATTGGTATAGCTGCGATAAATGGATATGTTGATCGGGTGCGCTCAACGCTATCTGCTCTACCACAGGAAATCAGATTCATATTACGCCATGATTCTCAACCAATTTCGTTTAAGAGCGTTGTCGAAGCTAGTACGTTTCTTGAAAACCCTTCATTTGAAATGGATTCTCCTATAGAAACGTACATATATGAGGTTACGTATACCGATGGATCTGAATTTATCAAGGAAGTAGAGACGTTTGAGGAGTTAAGGTTTCTGCACAATGAAATTCAAATGCTCGAAAAGCATATGAGAGAGCTATTGGTATAACAAGCCTCACATACATGCTAAATATCAAGATCAAGAGGTAATTGTAGGGATACCCGATGGTGATATTCTTGAAGGTAGTATCCCAAAGTCAAAGATGAAACTTTTAATAGTGTGGATAGAGTTGCACAAAGATGAGCTTATGGCTGATTGGGAGCTTGCTGTATCAGGCCACAACACGTACGGTTGGAACTGGGGGCTGGTGGGAGTGATCCCACCGGTCTACCACCTAATTAAGTAATAAGGTCTTTTTCTAGCTTGACAAAGCGTACGTTAAAGCGTACGCTTTGTCAATGGAGGTAAAGCCATGACTACTCTAAATGCAACTGAAGCCAGAACGAAGCTTTATAGTCTTATAGATGAAACAACAAAAACACATCAACCCATTGTTATTACAGGTAAAAGAGGTAATGCAGTTCTGCTGTCAGAAGAAGACTGGAATGCCATAAATGAAACTCTTTATCTGCTATCGGTATCAGGAGTCAGAGAGTCCATTCGTGATGGGCTAAATACAAATCTTAATGATTGTGATAAGAGTCTTGAATGGTGACATGGGAGTTATTTTTTACGAAGCAAGCTCAAAAAGATGCAAAAAAGTTGTCAGCGGTAGGACTCAAACCAAAAGCACAAGAGCTCCTTGAAGTAATACGTAATAATCCATACAAAAATCCCCCTCCTTATGAAAAGTTGGTAGGAGATTTAGCAGGGGCTTATTCACGGAGAATTAATATCAAACATAGACTCGTTTATCAGGTACTTGATGAAGAGAAGGCTATAAAAGTAATCCGTCTTTGGACACATTACGACTAAGCCCCCTCTGTCAGAATAGTTGTCATGCCTTAATAATAAATCAAAAAAACCAAAAAGAGGTTTTTACAGATGACACTGAAAACTAACAACCCAGCAATTACTCGGGATAAAATACAAGAAAACAGCCATGAGCGATGCGATTTTCGTCACCCCAGGTGATGAAAATCGCATTTTCACGATAAATATTATTTTGCCACTTATTGATCTACATCGCTTCTATGCTTTACCCTTTCCAAAATTAATTCAGCACACACGCACTCGCTACACGGCTAACTCTGTACCAATCACACGAAACTCAACGACAGGACAAACAATACATGACACACGACTCCACTTCCAACAACTCCTTTCCAGTACCTGCAGATTTTAGCAAACAAGCTAACTTATCTTTAAATCAATATAATCAATGGTATCAACAGTCTATCGATACACCTGAACCATTTTGGAAAGACCGAGCTCTAGAAAACATTGACTGGATAAAACCTTTCACTCAAGTCTATCAAGGCGATTTCAGCCAAGGTGAAGTACAATGGTTTGTTGGAGGATATTTAAACCTTTGTGCTAATTGCATCGATCGTCATCTACCCACCCGAGCTGATCAAACAGCAATCACCTGGGAACCTAACGACCCCAATGAAAAAGCCCGTCATATTTCCTACCAACAACTGCATACCGAAGTTTGCAAACTCGCCAATGGTTTAGAACAACTGGGCATACAAGCGGGTGATAGAGTTTGTATTTACTTACCGATGATACCTGAAGCAGCTTACGCCATGCTGGCTTGCGCTCGTATTGGTGCTATACACTCCGTTGTCTTTGGTGGCTTTTCACCCCAATCACTCAAAGATAGAATTATAGATTCCGGCTGCAAACTCGTAATCACAGCAGATGAAGGTCTACGCGGCAACAAAACCATTGCCCTAAAAGCTAATGCCGATGCAGCAGTAGAGCAGTGTCCAGAAGTCAAAAACATGCTGATCGTCAAAAGAACAGGGGCAAGTATTGCCTGGCAAGACAAGCGTGATGTTTGGTATCACGAATTGGTGCAAACCGTCTCCAGTACACACGAAGCCCCTGCTTTAGCCTCTGAAACCCCTTTATTTATACTCTACACTTCAGGCTCAACAGGCAAGCCTAAAGGCGTCCTGCACACCAGTGCAGGCTACCTATTAGGGTCCATGCTCACGTTCAAATATATACTGGACTATCGTGAAGGGGATATCTATTGGTGCACAGCCGATGTAGGTTGGATTACAGGACACTCATATATTATTTACGGACCTTTAGCCAATGGTGCAACGACACTGATGTTCGAGGGCATTCCGAACTATCCTAGTGCTGCTCGCTGCTGGGAAATTATC
Source organism: Pseudomonadales bacterium (assembly GCA_028281605.1). Classification (GTDB taxonomy): domain Bacteria; phylum Pseudomonadota; class Gammaproteobacteria; order Pseudomonadales; family JANQJO01; genus JANQJO01. The sequence goes on along the minus strand of JANQJO010000116.1, from coordinate 17,410 downwards.
GACAAACATCAAGTTAATATTTTCTATACAGCCCCAACAGCCATTCGCGCTTTAATGGCCCTGGGAGACGAACCTGTTTTAAGCACCAATAGAGGCTCTTTGCGCTTATTAGGCACCGTTGGAGAGCCCATTAATCCACAAGCTTGGCTTTGGTATCATCAAGTAGTGGGCAATGGCAACTGCCCTATTGTCGACACTTGGTGGCAAACCGAAACAGGCGCTATGATGATTGCGCCCATTCCTGGCGCATTTGATCTAAAACCAGGCTCAGCAACTAAACCTTTCTTTGGTGTACAACCTGTCTTGCTTGATGATTCTGGTGAAGAATTGGCTGGTGAAGGTTGTGGAAAGCTGGCTTTCAAAACCAGTTGGCCAAGCCAAATCAGAACCGTTTTTGGCGATCACCAACGTTGTGTTGAGACGTATTACAGCCAATTTCCGGGCTATTATTTCAGTGGAGATGGAGCGCGCAGAGATGCTGACGGCGATTACTGGATTACGGGCCGAGTGGACGATGTGCTCAATGTTTCAGGGCATCGCTTAGGCACCGCTGAAATCGAAAGTGCTTTGGTTCAACACGAATGCATCGCCGAAGCCGCCGTCGTTGGCTACCCACACCCTATCAAGGGCCAAGGCATTTATGCTTATATTATTCCTATGCAAGGAAGCGAAATTAATAAAAACACACAAGAGGGCATTTTACAAACCGTATCAGAAATGATAGGCTCGATTGCAAAACCTGATAAGTTGCATATTACTCAAGGCTTGCCAAAAACTCGATCAGGGAAAATCATGCGACGGATTTTACGTAAAATTGCACAAGGAGAAACCAGTGATTTAGGTGATACTAGCACACTGGCCGATCCTAGTGTGATTGAGCCGTTAATTGCTGGACAATGCTGAACTACTACCTGATTGAGCCTGAGAGTAAGCCTCCTTCAAGTATGGCAAGTATGAAGGGTTTCGTAAGATCTGACCAATTTTCACAACTCTCTCTGCAACAGAAGCACCAGCAGTCAGCTCAATCTCTTCCGGATCAAACAGTTTTGACAAAACAAATTCTTTAAGGGAGTGCGTAACAAGAGTCATTTTCTTATTATGAGAACAAATCACCTTTAATTCTTCCGGTTCCGGCTGCTGTTTTTTTACTTCTCCATCTAAATTTATTTCAACGCCTCTACCGGCCTTGTTTATGTTTACCTTATTAGAAACGCTCGGTTGAGCATTCATTATATACTTAGCTATACAATAAAGCGCTATAGGAGTGCCTATCCAAGCAACAATAATATTAACAAAACCAAATACTTGATTAACAAATGCCTCTACAGGTGAATCTGCTACGTGTATACTTATTTTTGGATACAAGCGATCTTGCTCAATACCTACTCTTTCTACTTCTTCAATCACATCGGTCAAATCGAAATCTTTAGCTTGTTCCACTAAATCCTTAGTCAATGCATCATTAATATAAGGAGACATCAATCCAAAGGACACATTACGAGCATCTGAATTTGACACATTATAATAATTGAGTGCCTGAAGAAAAGCATCAACTATACGACTCAAGTTAGCTAGTCCATTCTCAGCGAATGCGCCATCACCCATTTCTCTAACTATCATAGAAAATTGACTACTGTTCAAGTCACGCCCCTCTGAAGAGCTAACTGCACCCGCAGTCGGTATCAAAAAAGGCAAGTAAAAAGCAGCACATCGGCCAGCCATACGCAAACAACTAGCCGCATCTATATCAAAAATACGCTGGGATACAAGATTGAAATTACTACAAATAGCCTTATTAATTCTACCCAGCGGAGCTAACGCTAAAAAAGCATAGTCAGATACTCTGGCCTTAGCTTTTCCATCATTTACCTGCATAAATAAACCCTCTTTTTACTATTCTATGTTAAGCTGCCTCAGCATCCTTAATGCTAAGCTTGATCCGACCTCGCTGATCAACATCCAGCACCTTCACTCGCACCGCTTGGCCTTCTTTCAGATAATCTCCCACTCGCTCAACACGCTCATAAGCAATTTGAGAGATATGAACCAAGCCCACAATACCTGGCATAAAATTAACGAAAGCACCGAAATCAACAATGCGCTCAACACTGCCTTCATAGATTTGACCCACTTCCGGTCGAGCTGTTAACTCCTTAACTTTTTTCAAAGCCAAATCACAAGAAGCTTGATCTTCCCCATAAATTTTGACCACACCATCGTCACTGATGTCAATTGCGGCACCTGTCTCTTCACACAAACTACGTATAGTCGCGCCTCCTTTACCAATGACATCTCTGATTTTATCAGGGTCTATTTTATAGTTCACAAATTGCGGCGCCTTGGCACTAACGCTCTCACGCGATTGACCAATCACCCCCTTCATTTCACCTAAAATATGCAATCGTGCTTCACGGGCTTGTGCCAACGCTTTTTCTAAAATCTCTTCCGTAATGCCTTCTATCTTAATATCCATCTGTAAAGCAGTCACACCGTTTTCAGTACCCACCACTTTAAAGTCCATATCCCCTAGATGATCTTCATCTCCTAAAATATCGGTCAAAACTGCAAAGCGTTCACCTTCCTTGACCAAACCCATAGCAACCCCAGCCACAGGCGCTTTAATCGGTACCCCAGCATCCATTAGGGCTAAACTACCACCACAAGCACTGGCCATAGATGAAGAACCATTAGACTCAGTAATCTCAGAAACCACTCTTATCGTATACGGAAAAGCTTCTTCATCTGGCAATACAGCCTGCAAACCTCGACGAGCCAAACGACCGTGTCCAATCTCACGACGTTTAGGCGCCAATGCCATACCAATCTCACCCACACAAAAAGGAGGGAAGTTATAATGCAACATAAAGTTGTCTGTTCTCGTACCTTCCAGTGCATCAATTAATTGGCCATCACGGTTACTGCCAAGAGTGGTCACAACTAAAGCTTGTGTCTCTCCACGTGTAAACAAAGCAGAACCATGGGTTTCCTGCAGCACTCCCACCTCAATCGAAATTGGACGTACTGTTTGATGATCTCGACCATCAATACGCGCAGCACCACTTAACACATTCTCACGCACAATACTTTTTTCTAAACAATTAAACTCTTTGATCAAGTCCTCTTCACTAGGTGCATCCAATGGCTGCTCTACTTCCTCAGTACCCCTAAACTCTGCCAGCATGGCCTCTTTTAATTGCGATAACTGCTCATAACGCGCCATTTTATCTGTGATTTGATAAGCCGTTTTTACTTTTTCAGCAAAACTAGATTTGACACGTTCAGCTAAATCTTCATTGCCCTGCGGTGGCACCCAGTCCCACGCTGGCTTGGCTGCCTCAGATGCAAACTCTTTGATAGCCTCAATCACAGCTTGCATTTCTTGATGCCCAAACAACACAGCTCCTAACATCTGGTCTTCAGTCAATTCACCTGCTTCAGACTCTACCATAAGCACAGCTTTTTCAGTCCCTGCAACCACCAAATCCAATTCAGAAGTCTCCAGCTGTTTATAACCGGGATTCAGCACGTACATATCGTTGATATACCCAACCCTTGCAGCAGCCAAAGGCCCTTGAAACGGAACACCTGAAATCGCCAACGCGGCAGATGTCCCTATCATTGCCACAATGTCAGGATCTTGCTGCTTGTCAGTAGAAATAACAGAAGCTATAACCTGTACTTCACTCATAAACCCATCAGGAAATAAAGGGCGAATAGGCCGATCAATCAAACGGCTGGTCAGCGTTTCTTTTTCACTAGGACGACCTTCTCGTTTTAAAAACCCACCTGGAATACGACCAGCTGCATAAGTTTTCTCTTGATAATTGACCACCAAAGGGAAAAATGCACGAGTAGCATCTTGCTTATCTTGCTTGGCAACCACTGTCACTAACACTGTTGTGTTGTTCATAGTTGCCATCACAGCTGCTGTGGCCTGACGAGCAACTTTACCTGTTTCTAATACACAGGTACTGTCACCGTATTTAAATTCTTTACGTGTTATCTTAAACATATTCAATTACCATGGAAAACCCTATGGGTTACTTGCATTATTAAAATACTAAAAAAACAGTCTTGAGGTTAAAAAACAACTATGCACTTACCTTCTTAGACCCAGAGAAGCTATCAAAGTACTGTAACGATTAAAATCACAACGCTTAAGATAGTTTAATAACTTGCGTCGCTGATTGATTTTTCGAATCAAACCACGCCTTGAGTGATTGTCCTTACTATGCTCTTTAAAGTGACCTTGTAACTGGTTAATGGTTTCAGTTAATAAGGCTACCTGCACTTCTACAGAACCTGTATCATTATCACTGCGACCATATTGCTTCGTAATATCCTGCTTTTGCTTACTATTTAATGCCACATTATACCCCCTAAATTATTAATTACACTCTATCTAAAAATGTTATAATACTTCCACCGGCTCAGTTTCAGTCTGAGCCTGGCTAACCAATCTTCTCGGCACTAAATGCCCATTACCTAAAACTTCACCGACCCCCAAAAATCGACTATCGGCCTCCACAACTCTGACCCAACCTTCTTTAACAGGCAAAGACAATTTTATAGATTGACCTTGAGATAAAGAACGAGATGCCGATTGCGCCAGCACAACCTCTGGCCAATCACTGACAGTACTGTCCACAGGCAACAAATACCCCATTAAACCATCCAACCCTTGCTGCTCACTCACCGCAGTTAATGTTGAAACGGTTACAGACTGATGCAATGCATAAGGGCCTGCCTGCACCCGCCTCAAACCTTTTACATAAGCCCCTGTGCCCAGTGCACTTCCAATATCTTCCACCAAAGTACGCACATAAGTCCCTTTGCTGACACGCACCTGCAAAGTAAAAGTAGGACTCTGCCATCGAAGGAGATCAATCTCATAAACATTAACCTTACGTGGCTTACGCTCCACTACAATACCTTGACGCGCCAACTTATACAATGGCTGACCTTGGTGCTTAAGCGCAGAGTACATAGAAGGAACTTGTTCGATGATACCCAAAAAACCCGCTAAAACAGCTTCTAAACGATCCTGAGTCAGTACAGGGACTGGCACCTTTTTAATGATTTCCCCGTCAGCATCACCACTGGCCGTTACCACTCCCAGCTCAGCTGTGACAATATAAGTTTTATCTGCATCTAACAGAAATCTTGCAAACTTAGTTGCTTGCCCAAAACAAACCGGCAAAACGCCTGTTGCCAAAGGATCCAAACTACCGCTGTGCCCAGCTTTTTGCGCCCGATACAAGCGCTTAACCTGCTGCAGTGCACCATTAGATGTCACCTTTGCAGGCTTGTCTAAAATCAACACTCCATCAATGGGCTTATTTGCCTTCACGAAACCTCTACCGACCCCGCCAACACACCACTACAACTTTGATCTTTCTCCCTAGCAGCTTTAATCAAACGATCCATTTTGAAGCCCTGTACACTAACTTCATCAAAATGAAAACGCAACTTCGGTAGCACTCTCAATTTCACAAAACCTAGCAGCTCAGCTCGAATAAAACCACTGGCTTTTTGTAGCAGAGTCAACAATTCCTGACTATCTTGCCCCTGCTTTTCCCCCCAAAATGACACATAAACGTCTGCATACCCTAAATCTTTACTGACCTTAACTTGTGCTACCGTAATGAATTCAAATCTTGGATCACGCATCTGAGTCTGCAAAATGGAAGCGATCGCTTGCTTAAGTTGAACGGATAGACGTTCTACTCGATTCAAAGCTGCCATACAGACTTCCCCCACCTTGCTACCAAAGCTACAAATTAACATCTATTATCTACTACGCTAGAGACTGCGAGCAACCTCTGTCACTTCATAAGCTTCTATCTGATCTTTTGGCTTTATATCTGTATAATTTTTAACAGCTATGCCGCACTCAACACCACTTTTCACTTCAGTCACGTCATCTTTAAAACGCCTTAAAGATTCTAACTCACCTTGAAATACAACAATATCGTCTCGTAAAACTCTGATACGCTTATTCCTTAATAAAGCACCCTCAGTGACCATACAACCAGCCGCCACCCCAAATTTAGAGGAATGAAAAACCTCCTTAACTTGTGCAACCCCTAAAATCTTTTCCTTTAACTCTGGAGCAAGCATACCAGATAAAATCGCTTTAAAATCATTAATAATGTCATAAATGACGCTATAGTAGCGTACTTGAATACTCTCTTCTTGGCATAGCTTTTTCGCAGAAGTATCCGTTCTTACATTAAATCCCACAATGAAAGCATCAACAGTTAGAGCTAAATTAACATCAGATTCATTAATAGCACCAACCCCTGAACCAATGATATTAATATTAACTTCCTCATTACCTAAATCACCCAACGCACCTTGCAATGCCTCCAAAGACCCTCTAACGTCTGTTTTTAAAACAATATTAACCGAGGAAACCACTTTCTGTTCATCAGTGACGAACAAATTATCAATCAACGGCTGGCGCCTACGAGCGATTTTCTGTTGACGCTCACGCGCAACTCTAATATCTGCCACTTCTTTAGCTTTACGCTCATCCGTGACCACAATAAATTCATCCCCAGCTTCAGGCACACCCGCAAGCCCCAATACCTCAACTGGAATAGAAGGATAAGCTGACTTAACAGCATGGCCATTTTCATCAACCATCGCACGCACGCGGCCAAAAAATGGTCCGGCTAGCATCATATCTCCTAACCCCAACTGACCTTTTTGTACGAGTAACGTAGCCACTACACCTTTGCCTTTTTCAAGACGAGATTCCACCACAAGGCCTTGGGCAGCACCAGTACTAGGAGCCGTCAATTCTAACAACTCAGCCTGCAATATAACGGCCTCCAGAAGCTCATCCACTCCTGTCCCTACTAACGCTGATACGGGAACATATTGAACATCACCACCCCAATCTTCTGGGATTAGGTTTTTTTTCGTAGCCAATTCATTCTTAACACGATCAATATCAGAGTCTTCTTTATCTACTTTATTTACAGCAACAACAATAGGGACTTCTGCAGCTCTGGCATGGTCTATAGCTTCTTCTGTTTGAGGCATCACCCCATCATCTGCCGCCACCACCAAAATAACAATATCAGTACATTTTGCACCCCGTGCTCGCATAGCCGTAAAGGCAGCATGACCCGGCGTATCTAAGAAAGTAATAGAACCCGACGGAAGTTTTACATGATAGGCACCAATATGCTGAGTAATACCCCCTGCTTCTGTATCGGAAACCTTTGAGCGCCTAATGTAATCTAGAAGCGATGTTTTACCATGATCAACATGGCCCATAATAGTCACAATCGGCGCTCTAGCGCCGACAGTAACAGTTTGATCCTCTAGCGCCAGCATTTTGATCAGGTCTTCCTCAATAGCATTTTCACTCCTTAGAGATGCTGTGTGACCCATTTCTTCAGCAACCAAAATAGCGGTCTCTTGATCAATTTCTTGGTTAACGGTTGCCATGACGCCCATTTTCATCAATTGCCTAACCACCTCAACACCCTTGATGGACATCTGATTAGCCAAATCCGCAACCGTAATCGTTTGACCAATTTTAACTTCACGTACGATCGGCTGCGTGGGCTGAGTAAAACCATGCTCTTCAGACAATTTCTTTGCAAGCTTAGCTTTGTGCTTTTGACCCGTTTTGCGACTTTTCTTAACTTTCTTCTCTTCTTCAACCAGACTTTCTTCTAAAGCCAGCTTCACCAGCTGATCCTCTTCCTCTACAAAATCATCCTTCAGAGCATCCTTTTTATTACCCCCACTACCCCCTCTTTTTTCCAGCTCCTCTGCAAACTTACGTGCGCCTTCTAAAGTTTTTTGGCGTGCTTTTTCATCAGCTTCTTTACGCAACTGCTCACTTTGCTTCCTCGCTCGCTCTTGCTCTTGGCGACGCTTTTCAAGCTCCGCTTGAATTTCAGCCTCATGCTCTGCTAGTTTTTGCTGACCTTTTTGTTTGACACCTTGTTTAACCAAAGCAGCCGGGGACTTAACATTCGATTTAGACACCTTTTTTTGTGCCCCTGCATGCAATTGCTCAGGACTTTCTTCTAGCTGACGCTCACCCTCACCCCCAACAAGCTCCTCCTGTTTGGCAGCAGAAGAGGTCATCACTTCACCGTTTTCGTCATTCGACACTGCCTGCAAAGTTTTAGCTTCACGCACAGGCTCTACCGTTATTGGAGAAACAGCCTCAGCAGCACTCTTTTCTTCTTGACTGACTTTCTCTTGATCAAGCTCTTGCTCAGACAACTGTCTATCAGCTTGTTCATTTTCTTGGACTTTCGCCTGTTCAGTCAAATCCTCCAGCACCATACTACGCTTGACATAAGTACGTTTTTTTCGAACTTCTACGTTAACCGTTTTACTCTTTCCATGCGTATTAGACACTTTAATTTTGGAAACACTTTTACGCTTTAAGGTGATTTTACGACCACCACTGTCAGCAGCCCCTCCACCATGCGACTTCTTAAGATGAGTCAACAACTGCTGTTTTTCTGCATCCGACACAACTTGCTCAGAGCTACCATGCGAAAGCCCAGCATCCTGCATTTGTTTTAGCAGTCTCTCAACCGGAATACCAACCACATCAGCCAGTTGCTTTACTGTCACCTCAGCCATTTTCAATTCTCTCAATTCCTTAAATACTGTCTGCTCATATAGCACACTATTTATACACTACCACAGTCATCAATCTCATTATGCTCCAGTTTGATCTTCAAACCAAGGCGCTCTTGCCGTCATAATCAATTGACCTGCCTTGTCCGAATCCAAACCTTCTATATCGAGCAATTCATCAATAGACTGTTCAGCCAAGTCTTCCATTGTGGCAATACCCTTACTCGCCAACTCAAAAGCAATACGCTTGTCCATACCTTCCATATTTAACAGATCCTCTGCTGGCTCACCTTCCTCAAGTTTTTCTTCAGAAACCAGAGCCTTGGTTAGCAAAACATCTTTTGCACGCGCCCTGAGCGCCTCAATGGCTTCTTGATCAAAGGCCTCAATAGCCAGCATTTCCTCCAATGGCACATAGGCAATTTCCTCAACTGTAGAAAAACCTTCCTCCACTAGCACCTCAGCAACTTCTTGGTCAACCCCCAAATCTGTGATAAAAACTTTGATACTGCTCCCTGTCTCTTTATCTTGCTTTTCCTCTGCTTCTGAAACCGTCATAACATTCAGTGTCCAAGAAGTCAGCTCACTAGCCAAGCGAATGTTTTGACCATTACGACCTATCGCCTGAGCTAATTGATCCTCTTCAACCGCAACATCCATTGCATGGCTTTCTTCATCAACTACGATTGAAATCACCTCAGCCGGAGACATTGCATTAATCACAAGCTGGGCAGGGCTGTCATCCCACAAAACAATATCAATACGCTCACCACCCAACTCGTTAGAAACAGCCTGTACCCGAGCCCCCCTCATACCCACACAAGCCCCAACAGGGTCAATGCGTTTATCATTGGTTTTAACCGCAATTTTAGCGCGCAAACCACTATCACGCGCGGCCGCTTTAATCTGTATCAAATCTTCGCCAATTTCAGGCACTTCAATAGTGAAAAGCGCAACCAAAAACTCAGACTGATTACGAGTCACCAATAACTGAGGACCTCTAGATTCCGTATTCAGATCAAACAAAATACCTCTAATACGATCACCGATGCGCAGCGTCTCTTTCGGAATCAGTTGCTCCCGCGCAATCAATGCTTCAGCATTGCCACCAACATCCAATATAACGCCTTCACGCACCACCTTTTTAACAGTGCCATGAATAAGTTGACCCAATTTATCGCGATACTGATCTATAATTTGCTTGCGTTCAGCTTCCCGCACTTTCTGTACAATCACCTGCTTGGCTGTCTGCGCTGCTATACGGCCAAATTCAACAGACGGAATTGGCTCTTCATAGTAATCACCAAACTCCAACTCTGGGTTTTTCTCCTGAGCAATATCCAAAGCCATCACTTGATGCACGTTTTCCCATTCTTCAGCATCATCTGGTACCACCTTCCAACGGCGGAAAGTCTCATATTCACCAGACTTTCGATCTATTTGCACTCGAACATCAATATCTTCTGTATATTTTTTCTTAGCTGCAGTCGCTAGGGCTAACTCCACAGCCTGAAAAATAATTTCTTTCTCAACTCCTTTTTCATTGGAGACAGAATCAACGACTAACAATATTTCTTTATTCATGTTTCTGTAGCCTCAAACAGATCGTAAAACGGGTGAGCCGGCAGGGGCTAAACGCGCCTTCTGAATCGAGTCATAAGATATTGTATGCACATCACTACCCTCTTCCAGAGTCAACATTTCATTATCCGCATCAATCAATCTGGCTTCTAATTTTCTTCTAGCTTCAACCAGCGCTTTAAACCATATTTTGACTCTACGCCCTAAATATTGCTGAAAATGCCTTGGTTTCAACAAAGGCCTCTCCAAACCTGGTGAAGACACTTCCAACGTGTAAGCTCCTTTAACATTGCCTTCAACATCTAACACAGGACTCAGCCGATGACTCACTAAAGCACACTGGTCAACGCTCACTCCTTGCTCATGGTCAATATATATTCTTAACACTTGTTCACGACCTTCCTGAACAATTTCACAACCCCACCAACTCAGCCCACAAGCCAACACCATAGACTCTAAAATCTGCTCCAAAGTACCTGATATTTGATTATTTTGCACTCCAAACCTCTTTAAATACCCATTACATTACTAGGAGTCACATACCCACAGCCATAACAACCATATAATAACAGCCATATAATAATAAAAAAGGGCCTACTGGCCCCTTCTTTAAAATATTGTTACTACCTCACCGGGTGCTAATTATAATTGTGCCTTCTATATACGTCAACCTCCACCAAACAAATTTCGCTACCCGAATCATGTCAGGGCCAGTGTCAGTGTAGACTCAATCCAGCAGAAGTCTTGTTTTACAAATTCGAATAGTACCCGCATTTGAGGTCAAATTAGCAATTGACTAGGAACGTGCACATTCCTAATACATACCGATATAAAGGGGCATACTGTGGACGTTTACCAAATAAGACTACGAGGAAGAGGAAGAAGGCTGCGGCTGCAGCGGCTGCCACTTTTCTGGACTCAATGTATTTTCCTCCTTATCTACATCTAACGTAACAACAGCATCAGGCTGTTCAGCCCTCTTAGTAGTAGAACCAAAACCCAACAGCCAGCTCACCCACGGAGACTGACGCGCAAAAAAAGCCAGCAAATGAGGAATACCGTTTTCAACCAAGTGAGCACCTAGAAGATTAGTACCACTACTCTCATCTCCAGGTTTACCAACCAGAGTTTTAGCAATACCCTTAGCACCTTGATCTATCACCCCTTCAGCAGTCCCCACTATCGCCTTAATAGCCTGTTTATGCAACTCATCTTCTGCTGAACCCCCTTTATTCGCATAAAGTGCTGCTGATCGCTCAAATTGAATCAACGCATGCATGACAACAACATCAAGGACACCAGTAATAGTTGTACCTATACGTTTACCAGTGCGTCTCGCAACCTCATCATTACTTCCTCCTGCTCCTGCTAATTCATTTGCACAGCTTAGCATAGTATCTACTTTAGTAAGAACTGGCTCTAAATCAGTCTGCAAACCAGACACTGAAGTCACCAATGTTCCTAAGTTTTCATTTAACGCTCTAAGCTGAGTCACCAGAGCCCACACCATCCTTGACCCCAAAACCCCTATTCCATATCCTGCTGAAAGTGTCGTTACCCCGTACACTGCATACTTTACCGCACTGTCCATACTTGACACACTACCCGCCAAACCACCAACTGAGTTACCAATCGAACTCGTTATATCACTAAAATTTTGCAATAAGGTTTGAATACCGGCTTTCCCCAACACGACATCCATCACTGTACCTGTAACCTCTGGGATTTTTTCAACAACGTTATCACCAGCTTCACGAAGCCCATTAGCAATTCCTCTCGCTAAATCTTCTCCAGAAATCTCAAGCAATCCCCCAGCACTCCCTCCTGCCCCTCCTGGTGACTCTGCTCCCACTGGACTAGCTTGCAGTTGCAACATTTTTCGATTCACAGACAAATGAGGTGCTACACCTTCACTCCCTTGATGGAACTCCCCTTCCCCAACAAAATAACGTGTCACCACAGATGCTGCGATTAAAATCATCATTACGTTTAACGCTACGCTCTTTCCTTTTGGTGAAATAAGCCAAGCATGGGCACTACTAACCACTGAAGTAAGCCCAGTATAAGCACTGGTGGCCACTTCAGTTACAGCAACAGGAACCATTTTGCGCCAATTAATAGTAGATGTGCCTGCAGCCCCTTCATCTAAAGCTACACTTCCTCCTCCAGCTACAACCCTCGGCAAAAACTCATTCGAATTCCCCCTCTCCATTCTATCTATTAATGCATCTGAAGCAAAAGGTAAGTCTTTGTCAGCAGTATGTTGCTGGCGCCAAAAAGCACTCTGGAATACAGTAAGAGCCATTATACTCTCCCCCCTCTCCCCATTTTTATTATTCTTTTATAAAAATATATTTCACACAATGACTTATACTGAATATTAAATAATTATCATCTATTCACACACAAAAGCAATCTTAACCAAATCAGCAACAATAAACAAACACTTTTTAACGATTTTCATCCTACCCATCACAAATACACGAACCACTGTTACCCCTTAATAAAAATAACCCAATGATATATATTAAAAAAATCACAAAATTTATTTTTTTAAGTTGTGCTTCAAAAGAGGGGCACACCCCTTTAATCTCAAACATACTTTTAAAGCTCTATAATCACGGATACTCAACTGATCTTGTAACAATACCGCAGTAATACGCTTACCCGACAAGTCTTTCCAACTCAATACAAAACCAAAAAACAGTACTTGCTGACCAATTAAATGAGCAACAACCTCTCGATCACCGAAAAAAATCAGCGACCACCCCACTCCATCAAAACGCAGACGCCGTATATCAAACGGCTTTCGTGAAAATCGATACGAATACACCCACTGCACCAAACTCAACGCCACTAAACCAGTCAACAAAACCTTCCAAACAAGCTCGACATGCGCCAACAACACCAAGACTATTGCCAACCCTTGCAATAATAATAAAGCTACAAACAACAATCGGCTTTTATGCTTTATCGTAATATCAAGCAAAGGCAAGCAGTTCATCAACAAAAGCAGACAAGGCAGGACGATCTGGGCGAGAACGGGTGGTAAACCATGCAAACAAATCGGTATCTTCACACTCTAACAAAGCCCAAAATAAAGCTTTTTGATCATCAGACAAACTTTCATAACATTGCTCAAAAAAAGGCAGCAACACCATCTCTACCTCTTTAATACCACGACGACAACGCCAAGCTACTTTTTTCTTATGCACAGTTTCATTTTCCAAAAGGTCAGCTCTCAAGCTCTATTAATGGCAACAATTAATGGCAACAATCAGACAATTAAGGATTAATAATAAACAAGCTGTCGACCTACCTGCGTATCTTCACTCAGCAAAACCTGACAACCAGCATTGATCGCAACTTCTACAATTAATGCGCCCCAAAAAGAAAACTCACCCGTTTGATGACGCTCTAACCTTGTATTCTCCCCCTCCTACCAGTATGCTGCAACCATGCCTGATATTGACTCCACAACAACACTAGACTCACAAAAAACACTGCAACATGCCTTATCTCAACCTGAAGGCATAGATTACAGGCAACTAACCCATGTCACAACACTCACACATTTTGGCGTTTTAGAGGTAACAGGGCCAGATGCTAAAACTTTTTTACAAGGACAGCTGACTTGTAACATCTTAGCGCTCCCCCAAACCCAAACAACACTGGGAGCTCACTGCAACATCAAGGGCAGGGCCGTGGCCACCTTTTGGATTTGCCACAACCCCCAACCGACCGAAGCCGATAGCTTATTACTGATTCTTCCTCGTTCGAACGTGCCAATTCTACACAAAACATTAGGGAAATACAGTGTTTTTTCCAAAGTCTCTTTGACTGACGTCAGCGACCAATGGACACTGACCGGCATCATGACCAACCCAAACACACAAACACCACCCCCTGACTTAACCTGGCCAACACAGGAACAAACCTGCACCTTTTCAAACAGCAACATGTTAATCTCACTCGATACTCGCTTTTTACTCCTAAGCCTAAACCCATTGAGTCCTGAGCTTTCGCAACATATGGATAAATATTATAGACTTGAAAACCCAGCACTTTGGACACTGGCTGACATGGACGCAAGCATACCCATTCTAGAAGCCGCTTGTAGCGAAGCTTTCATTCCTATTGAGCTTAATTTTGATTTAAACGGCGGGATCAGTTTTGACAAAGGCTGCTATACAGGACAAGAAATCATCGCTCGTTTACACTACCGTGGTCAAACCAAGCAACGCCTACAACGTGTAAACTTAAAGCCAGCCTCAAACTCCATCAGCCCGATGAGCACCATCATGATGAGCCTCGACAACCAAAACAGCAAGCCTATCGGCACTCTTGTGCAGAGTGTACAGGTAAATACCACCAATACAGGTCGAGGCCTAGCTGTTGTGCGACAAAATCTAAACTTAACCACTTCAACCAAACTGTATCTCGCTGACAACCCCAGCACTGAAGTGCTTTTATTAAATTAATTAACTCGTTGACAGGCTAAGGTAAGGCACAGGAAATAATCTACCCATTTTGAGCGGATGCATGTTTGAGCACAGCGAGTTCAGAAGCGAACAATGGGTAGATTATTTCCTGTGTCTTACCTTACTGTCCAATTTTTTGCGATTAGCTGCTTTCTATTTTAATGGCTTTAAAGTATAGTATGTAAGTTTTCAAAATCGTAGCATAGTATTGTTTACCTTATTTTCGAACACATCACGTGTTATGTATACGTTCAACAATTCTCTCTTGTTGGTACTAGTAATTCTACAATTTTGACATTCTCTATACTTAAAATAACTAAGAAAACAAATGGGGGAAACAGTGACTAAGGCTCAGTTTTTAATTGGATATTACATTCTCTTGCAATCAGTATTACTTTGTTCTTGTGTAAGTGTAGCTAACAATACAGCTCAGAAACAACAATTAATTTCTCTTTATACAAAAATCGATAAACGATTAAAAGATGAATCAAGTATTTTTAAGGGAACGGGTGCAATTTCAATGTTTTCCAAAGAAAACAGTATTCAAGCTATGAAAGACTTTAAAAAAAGAATAGACATATGCTCACCAACGGATTATGAACTAATAGCAGAGATTAAGAAAGCTTTAACAAACTGGTTTAATCAGCTTAGTTTATATAGCTTTGTTAGTTTCATCATTATTCCAGATGGTAAATTTGCAGACATAAAATATCAAAATATTTTAGAAAACTCGATTAAAACAGCAAGAGAAAACCCATCTCAAATTAAATCTGGAACATACCAAATATGGGCGGAAATTGACGGAAAGGTAATTAGCAATAAAAATAATACCTATGACATTCTATCAAGAAAGGAAAAAATAACCATAAAAAGGCTGAAATAGCATGAATTTCTTTACAGTTAAAAGAAATTATAGATCCTTCTTATCAACCCTGATTTTTTTACTCTTCTTAATTGTAACATCTTGCTCTATTATTTCTGACCCTTGGAAAAGCCCCTATCCTGACACATGCTTTGTGTTTTATTTTTTTGAAGATCGGCACCCTTCAGAATATAAAAATCGAATTCAATACTTGGAAAAAAAAACAAAAGAACTATCCTTGAGAGATCATCAATAGTGAATTTCAAAAAATTTTTATTAAGGCACATGATTTTCATGACTTTCGGCTTTTATTCATTGAGTAGTTTAGCAACAAATTATTCTATGAAGGAAAAATTACCACAAAAATTCCTACTGCAGTATTCTCTAAATGAAGTATGGAAAACCACTCTTGAAGAACAAAAAAAAATTGTCAATACAAAAATTTTGGTAAAAGATGATACACATAACATTTTATCTTGGATAGTATTGTTGAACAAAAAAACACACCATAATACTTTAAAAAAAAATGTCATATTGAATACATTTTTACCTAGTATTACCTCTGTATGGCTAAAGCCACATGCAAAAAACAGCAATAAGTGCTGGCTATATATTCGCCAAATTTATTACCCAAGTCAATCAATGCAAGGTATTTCCCATTCTAGAGGTAACTATGAACATTATTTTATCGAACAATTGAGACTAAGCCTGTCTAGATGAAATATAAACACAAGATAATAGCTCTTTTTCTTACATTACTAGGCATATTTTGTTCAAATAGGGAAGCCTATACGGCCCTTCCTCGTAGTGTTTACCAAAATAACTATGACCAAAAATTTAAAGAAACAAATATTTCGTATAAAAATATTGAATTTGAACATTTTAAAATTAAAAAATCTCCACAAATAATATGGAAAATTGTTATTGAAGTTATTATACAGCGCTTTAATATTTTAGATATATCGTATGTTACAAGCCATAGTCAATGTTTAACTTTTGCAGGGTTACACCCCCAAAAATATAAGCACATTACTTTTCTTCAAGATATATGGATATATGTCTGTGTTAAAGAATACAAAGATAATATTCAATATTCTGTTTTATCTTTCGGGTTTGAGGTCGAAAAAGAAGGCCAATTAACGACTTACAAATTTTCTAATGACCTTCATGAAAAAAATCTTCAAAAAAAATTTCCTTTAGAAAAAAAGGTTATGCTAAAAAGGCTTCAATATGCAGTTGAGCAGAAAATTTGCGGTTACGAGAAAATATGGCTTCAAAAATTACAAAGAAAAAAACACAACATAAGAAAACCCAAAAACATTCTCATAAAACCCAAAGAATATTCAAAAAGATACTGGGATAATCTTGATCAATCAGAATTAAAGCGTAGCAACTATCTGTCAACTAAAAGCAGGCTAGATTATAAATACATAGTACTAGAATTTCCAAAAGTTGAACAAAAAATACAACAAATAATAGATAGACTTAACAAAGCCATTGGAATTAAAATAAAAATTGACGTATTTATCATTGCTGATCATTCAGGAATGGTAAAATATGGTGAAGGAAATGCAAGAGCTATGGCTAACGGAGACATTTTTTTGACAACCGAGTTATTGCATGAAATAGAAGACGAAAATGAACTCGCTGGAATCATCGCGCACGAGTTGGCACATATTTACGAACACCATGCTATTTTAAGAAATAATGCCCGTAAAAAATCATGTATTATATCTTCAGCATTCTCTCTTTCAGTATTAAATTTAGATATATAGTCGCTGGCGCGAAACCAGCTGTTTAAACTCTATGCAGCCATTTTTACTTGCGCCTTCTTTTGAGCCCTCATTGTTTGCCTTAAATTAAATCC
>JANQJO010000145.1 GCA_028281605.1 Pseudomonadales bacterium | reverse complement strand
CTCCAAGTGGACCGCCAAGCCCTCGGAGGTTTATTCTACATGTCATTTAAAACTTATTCTAAAGGCCAAGCCATAAGGAGTCCACTGGTCAAACCAGTGGCTTACCTATCAATGAGTTACGAAGAAATAAAGGCATTTATAGAGTTCGTAAAAAAGCGGAATGAGTTGCGCGAAAAAGAATTGGAAGATATCGTTAAAGCTAAATCTAATCAAATGTTAGGCGAAAGTAAGAAAGATCATGAATGAGTCTGACTGGAAAGTTTTTAAGAAAATTAAAGATAAAGCAATAGAGCAGTTTTGTGCTCAAGCATTGCATGAATTCGAAGAAGTAATTTCTGATAAAAAAGAGCATGTCCATCACAGGTATTTACACTTGTATAAACTTGTTGAAAATACAGATAAACGGATGGCTCTGCTTTTTAATGATCACAGTCGTTCAAAAGCAACTATGCAACTGGTAGCAATTCGAGGTGCAGGTTTAGCAGATGAAGGGCTATTATCCAAATTGTCGGATGAGTTACTTGAGCATACTGATCCTAAATGACAGTTCGCCTAACGCCGCCAGCTTACGGAACTCCGCGTGCTGTCACTTTTTGTGCAGAGCACAAAAATCGCCATCCCGCTCCGTCCGCAACTGGCGGCGTTAGGCGTTACTATTTTATCAAGGAGAAAAATTTGTGTGGTATTTCACTGAGGTGGCTGATTGGTTTGAAAAAAACCGTAATGAAAGCGAGCAGGTACTCGATAAATGGGTAGAAAACTCTGGGTATAGCACCGGAGCAATGGTTACGGCTTCTGCCACTAAAGCGTTTATGACTTTTGGTGCGGGCTTTGTAGAGATTTGCTTAGGCTCGGGGATGGTGTTAAAGAAGGTAGCCTGAAAGGTGTAGGAGAAGACGCATTACGATTCGTAGCTGTTTTCCCAGTTGGCAAAGCTGCAAGTATGCTTAAATCGGCAAAAGGTTTGTCAGTTGCGAGGTTTATTGCAGACACAGGAGGCCCTAACTGTTTCTGGATCGCTTCTGCAAAGGCATTAAGACATGTGGACCAAAAACATAAAGGGCGTTTATTGGTTAGTGTCGATGACTTGGCTAAAGCACTTCAAATGCCAGCCAGTTCACCTTGGAGAATTCCTAATTTATCCACCGGCATGTCGTATTTGAAAAGCTTGGGAGCAAAAACTAGCCCTATTAAAAAAGTCTCAAGTGTAAGCGATATAGTTAAATTTCTTCTAAGGGATGGTAGTGTCGTTATGATCGCTGTTCGTGTTATGAAAAATGGTAACGTGGTTGCTGGGCACGCTATATATGCATTTCGAAATGCTTTGGGGCAAGTGCGCTTCATGGACAGGACAGTCGGCCGAGCTGTAAGTTCAGGAACCCAAGGCGTGTATATATAAGAGTATTGATGAGCTGGCACCAGTATATGGGGCTAGTGCTTTAATTCCTTATGAGGCATCTATACTTTACAACGTGTTTGCCAAAACGGTCGTTCATGATGCGCCAAAACTAGTTATTCCCGTTCTTGGAGTTATGGCAGAGGAAAGATAGTATGAAGCCAGCGATTTGTTGCGTTTGTGGAAAACCCTCCACTTCTCAAGATGATGGTGATTGGGTTAAATTTCAAGATTATGACGAGGAGACAACAACTGAACTATCGCACCCAGTAGGATTAGAGTATTTCAGCAATAAATACATTGACGAAGCTCGTAAATTGGTTCATATGAATTCTATTGATGCTGTGAATAAAATGAAGGCAATGCATTCATTCGATAGCATAAAAGAAGTAAATGTTATCTCCAAAAAAAAATGGTGGCAGAGGTGGCTAAGATTCTAAATTGCCTAACAAAAAGCTCTTGCGGAAAACCTACACGTTGCTTCAGTTTCCGCAAAACTTGGCGTTAGAAATCTTAGTGAAAATAGGTATTTAGATGTCAATTGATAGCGATTCAGATGGCAAATCGACAAAGCTAGATGGCATCGATAAAGCCCGAGCCCTTGCCCATAAGGCGCTACTTAAATTACGGGAGATGATTGAATATCTTGGAATGCATCCATTTGCGGCGGGGTTACTTGGGCTGCTTGGAATTACTGGATTAATCTTGTCAGTGGTCAGTTTTCAACTGGATCGTCAAGAGGCGTTGTCTTCTACCGATCAAGTAAAAGGAGTTGAAGATAAAATTAATCACTTAAGCAAAGAGCTTAGTATCGCAGCGGAAATAAAATCTGGGGTGCAGAAAGAAGCCATTCTGCAAAACAAGAAAAATGTTTGGTGGGGTAACTGGAATAAAGAAGATAAGCCATTTGAGGACGGATGGATAACCATTGAGCGGACGACTTCGACAGGGGTTAAATTTAACATCGAAGCATTTTCAGGAGCTAGAACTGGTGGGTTGGAGGGATTTGCCAAGTTCATAGGCCCTAACAAAGCAGTGTTCACAGAGGTAGTTGATTGGGCGGGCGAAAAAGAATGCACTATAGAGTTGCTTAAGAAAAATGATCAACTGTTATATCTGGAGGTTAATGCAACTAAGGGATGTAGTTGGTTTCATGGTATGGGGATGAGTTTTGATGGAGCATACTTAAAAGAATTTGATCCACTCCTAGAGGCTCAGGTCTTTAATGAGATTGAGCTTTCGGAAATACATAAAGCAGTCGGCTTTAATTACCGGAAGTTAAAGGAAAAATTCCAAAGTGTTAATAAGTATAAATTATCGAAAGGAGATTCTGGTAGGGCGTATTATGGATCAGCTCAAGGTATGTATAAGGTTTGGGGAGGCTTTGTGATGATTGAAGACAGCGGCAGAGTTTGGGCGGCATTTACCGAAGACAAAGAAATTAGAGTGTTCTCCAATAAATCTATCGAACCAAGTACAATTCCGCAATCGGTCAGGAATTGGACAATAATTTTTGATGATATGCGTGTTGTGTTGGAATAATTTCTAACAAGGCCGTCAAATTGACGTGCCTACGCGTTGCTTCGACACGCAATTTACGGCGGCGTTAGCGCTCTAATTTTCAAACTGCTATGGTTCTTAATAAAGACAAGGAGATTTCGGGGTGATTAGTTGTAGGTTTGAACTCAATAACAAGCACATGAGCACTTTTTGGTATGGCACAAGGCCATTCCCTGCTTTTTCAGGTATTGGGGAGCATCGAAATCGTCGGCTTTCTGTATGTATTGTAAATAAAGGGCCGACACCTCCAGGGACTTACTATATTTTTGATCGTCAAACAGGTGAGCTGCTTGGTGCTTTTTACGATATGTTTAATGACCATAGCAATTGGTTTGCATTGTACGCTATTGATGGGAAAATTGATGACGAAACATATTGCAAAGAAGTCAAGCGAGGGGCTTTTAGGCTTCACCCAAAAGGTGATTTGGGTATTAGCCGTGGTTGTATCACTATTGAGAGTCAAACCGACTATCAGTTCCTAAGAACGCTTCTTCGAAGCTCTGCACCACAAGTAGTTCCCGATAGCAAGTTAAAGGCGTGCGGTAAGGTTGTGGTTAGATGAAAAAAGCTATTATCTTGTTTTTATCGGGCTATGTATTCTATTCGCTACAGGACTTCTTACGCGCTGGTTGCTGACTTATTTAAAAATGCCAGCACGCTTACCAGAATCCTTTTGGTTATGGATGGGGGATATGTTTGGTATTCAGGATGCTGAGGGGCAGATAGGCTTAGAAATTTGGACTGGTCTTGGCTTCTCCTTTATTGTTGTACTTTTTTCTGCGGTAGTTGGTCGGTTTGTATGGCGTGGAATTCAATATGTACTAACAAATAAGGATAGGTCGCGCGGCTAAGCCGCGACCTATCCTGGGTTGAACAAGCCCGTTCAACAAATCAATAGGCTACGCGCACAAAAAGAGAGCGCCGGACTCGTCGGCGCTCGCCGGTTATTGAGGCGTTATGTTTCCTAAAACGAGAGGAAAAACTTTATGGATAGTAAAAAAATTCTAGAACAAATTTTAAAGCTTAAGCCTAATGACAAATTCATGATTGTTGAAGGAATTTTGAAAAGCTTGGATGAGCCTAATAGTGTGATAGATGACATTTGGTCCGAGGAAGCAGAAAAAAGGTTAAAAGCTTATCGTAAGGGCAAACATGCAGGTATTCCTATGGAAGAAGTTTTTAAGGAAGATAAATGAAAGTCATATTTTCAAAGCTTGCAAAACAGGAGCTTGATGATGCTACTCTCTTTTATAACATGGAATATTCTGAGTTAGGGAAGAGATTTAGACAGGAAGTTAAGGCTGCAGCTAAACGTATTGTAGAATACCCTGAAGCATGGTCAGTGGAGCGAGGTGAGGTTAGGAAGTGTCTACTTCATAAATTCCCATATAAGTTGCTATATTCAATTGAAAGTGAGCATATTTTTATTATTGCTGTAGCCCACCAACATAGAAAACCTGATTATTGGATTGATGAATATAAAACATAACCAACTGCTGCATTTGACATCCAAGTTTTGGGGCATTTTGCGATTCGCTATGCGAATTTTATCGCAAAACACCCCAAAACCTGGATGCAAATGAGCAGGGCGTTAGTCGCTCATAGAAAATGAAATGTCGAAAGCTAAACATAGAGTCACCAACAAACATATGTTCTGAAAATAAGGTCATAGTATGTCATTAGAAAAGATTGGAATTGTAGCTGGAATTGCTGTGCCGCTAGTTGGGGGCTTGATTTGGCTTGGGTCATTAAGTGCAACCCTCAGCGAACTTAAAGAGAAAACCGACAAGATAGATAGTAGAGTTCTAAAAGCAGAAACTCTTACCGAAAAGCTGTTATCTCAGGATTATGAGCAGCGCCTTAGTGATCGAGTAGTAAAAGGCGCTTCGGAAAATGTTGAGGAGCTTCTATCCCAAAAAAATCTAGATTTTTTAGCAACGCTACCAATTGGAACTATTGTGCCATATGTAGGTTCGCATGAAGAGCTAAAGAAACTGAAAGAGTGGAAGCTGTGCGATGGAAATAAACTTGAAGGTGAAAGGTACAGAGATTCACCATTCTTCAACGGCCCGCTGCCAAACCTTGATGGCGTTTTTCTTCGGGGAACTGCTCAAAGAACCCGCATTTTTAGTTCGGGTGGGATAGCGAAAGTGTCTCATGCACACGGTATAACTCATGCTCACCAGATGCCGCATATGCACAGCGGGAAGACTGGGGCCTCGGAGCATTTCAACTCTTCTCCAAGAGATCATCACCACAAAGGAGGCGACCATGCTCACTCTTTCACTACGGGGCAACCTAACCCAGAGGCAACAGGAAGCGCATCTAATGCTCATTCTGAGAAAGTTGAAATAGAATTGTTGCCTCCATTTGTGGAAGTTCTCTATATCATAAAGGTAATCTAGCTCAATTGTAGAAAACGCAAGAACCTTTGGCTTCAATTACTAAAAACAGGCTAATAAGGCAAATCCAACCGACGTGCCAAAGACGCGCGCCGCTGATTTGCGGCGTTAGGCCCCTATTAAGAGAAATTAAATGAAAACGGTATATATTGAAAACATCTATTGTCAGCTACTTACGACAACAGCCAAGCAGTCAAGTAGTGTCAGCAGCAAGGCAGTTGCTTACACATCGCTGGTGGAAGCATGAGCGGGCAAGTTATGAACTGGTTGTTTCTCAGTATGTGATTGACGAAGCTTCAGCTGGAAACATTGATCTTGCCAACGAGCGTCTTCAATTATTAGATGGAATTCCATTAGTTCCTCACACTCCTAAAATCGTAGACCTTGCAGATAAAATAATGTCGCTTGGTGTTTTGCCAAGCAAAGCACAAGTTGATGCCCTTCATATTGCGATTGTTGCCCACTATCAAATTGATTATCTGCTCACTTGGAATTGTAAACATATTGCTAATGCAAAAATTCTTCCGAGAATCCATAATCTTTTTATTGACCTTTGCAGCATTCCTATACCAATCATTTGCACTCCTGAGGAGCTATTAGGTGATGAAACAGAAAACATTTGATTCAACTATTTTAGAAATACATCATGTGCGTGAAGAAATATCAGAAAAATTCGATGGTGACATAACTCGTATCGCAGAAGATGCTGCACGGCGTCAGGCAGCTTCTAATCGGCCGATTTGGCAGCCACCACTAAGGCCTAACAAAGCAATCCACCCGACAAGCAGGTGATTGCGATGTTATGCGGCACGGCAAAGCTTTCCTAAATCAGCAAGACAGTTCGGTGGTCATTGTAGACTCATAACCATAAAAGGTCACCTTTTTAATCCACTCGACCACCCTCATAATACTGATAAAGGCGAGAAGAAACCCCCCAAAACTCACCGCTCGGCTGATACGGGTTATCCCCCCCTTGCGTCAAATATTTTTGAATCGGCAATAAGTAATGCTCATTCAACAAATGCCCGCCCCCTGCCTTACCTTTTCTCACAAAACAAGGACCATCAATATGTATTAAGGACTTTTCTGCTTTATTTTGTGCAGACAAAATCCCTAATCTTGCCACCAAATCATATTCATTAGCAAAATTTTCCACATACGGTAAAGTCCCTTCAACACCAACCCCACTTTTATTATGGATTAAATAACGCATTTTATCTGCACAGTTCGCAAAGGTATAAACCTCCAACTTCTCTAACAAATGCAATTCAGACATGAAAGCCGCTTCGCCAACAGCAATTTCATCACCTTCCCCAACCAAAGTATAATACGCCACCTGCTCAATAGGATTCAGCTCTAAGTCTTCCAGTTCCTTATGTACCTCAGTAGCTGATCGCGAAGCCTGAACACCTTCCTCACAATGTTCATGAAACAATTTTAAAGCTTTCCCCAGCGCTCTTAACACATTCGACACAATAATAGTCCCTTGGGAATGCGCCAACACCACCACTTTTTTAACCATAGGGTCCTTAAGAGCTTGAATAATAGCCTTCGTTGCTTTATAAGCAGGCTCAGTCATGGTTTGCTGCAGCTGCAAATGCGGATCCATTTTAAAACTTTTACCCATAATACATTGCAATAAATCTCGCACAATGGAATTGGTTGCATTTTGTATTAAGGTCACTGGACGATAAAACATATCTGCGATCAATTGCCCATTGAGCCGAGCAACATCTTCATTCGTAGCAATACCATTAATAAAAAACCAACGCTCATCTTGAAAGGAGGTCACCTGACCAAAAGGATCAGGCTGTACAAGGTAACGGCTCGGACGCCAAAATCGATCCGTAATAAATTCCGGCAATATATAATCAATACCATTTCTAGGCGTATGAGAGTGCGCAGGCAAAGTTAAATCCAACAACAAATTACTCACTTGCTTAAAGTTCCAAGGCTTGAGCAATGCAAATTCAGATCTGGAATCGTGAGGCGGCATCCATGAATAATACGGACCTAAAAGCGACTGAGGATCAAACGGCGGGAAAAACCTAAATGCCTCCCAACCAATCGACAACAGATGATACCACTTAGCTACTGTATTTTCTTCCATGCATAGCCTCCTTTGTTTATATTAAATCAATTAAAATTTATTCATCACTCTGAAACAATCCACGTAAAGCAGCGCCTGGACTGGGTGCTCGCATAAAAGCCTCACCAACCAAAAACGCATAAATACCTTCTGCTTGCAAACGCTCAACATCCTGTGAAGTATGTATGCCGCTTTCTGCTACGACACAACGATCACCAGCCATATGACGTGCCAACTCTACACAGGTGTTTAAGTCTACCACAAACGTATGCAAATCTCTGTTATTTATCCCCACCAAAGCCGTGCTCAAACTCAACGCTTTTTCTAACTCCGCAACGGTATGCACTTCAACCAATACCGACAACCCCAAACTAAAAGCCACTTGCTCAAGCTCCTGCATCTGCTGCACATCTAAAATAGCTGCAATCAATAACACACAGTCGGCCCCTATTACTCGAGCCTCATAGATTTGATAAGTATCCACCATAAAATCCTTTCGCAACAAGGGCAGCTCGGTCACAGCTCGCACCTGTGTCAAATACTCATCCTTACCTTGAAAGAACGGTTCATCTGTTAAAATCGATAAACAAGCCGCACCAGCACACTCATACTCCTGGGCAATCATTATTGGATCAAAAGGCTCTCTAATCACACCTTGACTCGGAGAAGCCTTCTTAATTTCTGCAATAACTGCTGCTTTGTGTTGTTGCACACGGTTGTGTATCACCTCTGCAAACGGCTTACAAACAGGTAAACCTGCTATCTTAGCCTTCAGTTGTGCCAAAGGTATTGCTTGCTTACGCTCTGCTAATGACTTCTGCTTCTCAGCAACAATTTTTTGTAAAATACTTGGGGCTTCAGTCATCGGCTGGCTCACTCGGCAGCTGCGTAAACTGTATTAATGCCTGAAACTTTTCCTGCGCCAAACCACTGGCTATAGCATCTTCAGCCATTTGAATGCCATTTTCTAAAGAACCCGTCAACCCAGAAACATACACAGCCGCCCCTGCATTTAACAAAACCATATCTAAAGCTGGGCCTTTTTCATAGCGCAACACTTGCTGTATTTTACCCAAACTCTCCTCAACCGTACCAACAATACAAGCCTCCAATGAAGCATGTCTGAGCCCATAGGTTTGTGGATCTAAACTGTATTCTTGAATCTGACCCTCACGCAGCTCACACACCCAAGTGTTACTGGCAATACTGATTTCATCAAGCCCATCTTGAGCATGAACCAATAACACATGTCGACTATCCAATTGTCGCAACACCTCGGCCAAGGGTCGCAACCACTTTCTGTCATACACCCCTAGCACTTGATTAGGTGCATGCGCAGGATTTGTTAAAGGGCCTAAAATATTAAATAAGGTACGCACACCCAACTCTCGACGCGGACCTATGGCATGTTTCATCGCTTTATGATGCATAGGGGCAAACAAAAAACCTATACCAACATGCTCGATACAACGCGCCACTTGCTGTGGGTTCATCTCAAGATTCACACCCGCTGCTTTAAGCACATCAGCACTGCCACTGCTGCTGGAAACCGATCGATTACCATGCTTGGCCACACAAGCCCCTGCAGCCGCTGCCACAACAGCACTGATCGTTGACACATTAAAGGTTGAAGCCCCATCACCACCTGTACCACAAGTATCGACTAAATATGGAACCGCCACAGTGACAGTCTCTGCAAATGAGCGCATCACTTGTGCAGCTGCACTGATTTCATCAACAGTTTCTCCTTTCATTCTTAAACCCACCAACAAACCTGCAATTTGTGCAGGCGTTGCCTCACCGCTCATCACAGCCGTCATAACAGCTTGCATCTGTTCATATGATAAGTCACGCGTCTCTACGACTTGTTGTATTGTTTGCGTCATATCCATAATCAATTTGAACCTTTTTAATAAAAATACATAAAGTTTTTTAAAAGATCATAGCCATATTCACTCAAAACAGACTCCGGATGAAACTGAACACCAGCTATAGCATAACGCGTATGCTGCATGGCCATAATTTCTTGAGATCCATTATACTCTGACCAGGCTGTCACCTGCAGATCCCCAGGTAAGGTCTCAGGATCCACCAACAGTGAATTATACCGTGTCGCTACAAACGGGCTCGGAATGTTATTAAATAAAGCCTCCCCATGATGACAAATGTTAGAAACCTTCCCATGCATAATACGCTCTGCTTTAATCACTCGTCCACCAAAAACTTCAGCAATACTTTGATGGCCCAAACAAACTCCTAAGATAGGTATTTCTTCGGCAAAGCGCTCAATCACTGCCATAGAAATTCCAGCATCACTGGGCTTACCTGGGCCAGGCGAAATCAAAATACGATCTGGCCGCATGAGTTCTATATCTTTAATTGAAAGTTGGTCATTCGCATATACCTGTACTTCCATTTTCAGCACCAACAAATATTGCACAAGGTTATAGGTAAAAGAGTCGTAGTTATCGACCACTAACCACATGTGTTAAGCACCCTTAATCTACAGAGTCGCCAAGGGCTTTACGCATCTGCTTAAGCGCCAAAGAATAATTCTGTGAGCCAAACACGGCCGTTCCTGCAACAAAGGTATCCGCCCCAGCTTGTGCAGCTTGTGCTATATTCTGTTGATTAATACCACCGTCGACTTCAAGACGAATCGCTTGGCCGCTGTTATCAATGATTTCTCGCACCTGCTTAAGCTTTGGTAAGGTACTTGGCAAAAAAGACTGCCCTCCAAAACCGGGGTTAACCGACATCAGTAACACCATATCCAAACGATGCAGCGTATGCTCTAAATAAGCCAATGGAGTGGCCGGATTAAACACCAAACCGGCCTGCGCACCACCAGCCTGAATCAACTCCAAGCTACGATCAATATGCTCTGACGCTTCAGGGTGAAAAGTAATATAACTGGCACCAGCATCTAAGAAGTCATCAATTAAACGATCTACCGGACTTACCATCAAATGCACATCAATTGGTGCAGTGATGCCATAGTTTCTTAAGGCTTTACATACCATAGGCCCTACTGTCAAATTAGGCACATAATGATTATCCATCACATCAAAATGTATCATATCAGCCCCAGCCGCCAGTACTTGTTCAGCCTCTTCTCCCAAACGCGCGAAGTCAGCAGCCAATATAGAGGGCGCAATCCAATATGGTGACATATTATTCCTCAGTCAACTTAACTAAAACACTGTAAGGTGCTACCGGGACTTGATAAATCCTACGGTAGAAAGCCGCCATTATACCCTCAATTTTAATCAATGCAGACGATATTGTTGATATACAGTTCATCACTTTCTATGCTGTTAATGGCATAAACAAAATCAACTTGCTTAACAAGAGATCCATTCATAAGACATGATAAACAGCGTTCTCTCTCAGCATTTTTTTCTGAGCCTGATACTCTTAGCTCCCCTTCTGCTACAAACCACTACTGCCGTAGCAAACAAAACACCAACTAAAGCAAGTCAAAAAGCAGAAAAAACAACAACTCCCTCATCATCACGACTGCAAAAACTGCAAGCCGAGCAACGCTTAGAATCACAAGAACTATCACAGTACTTGCAAAAAGGCGCACAAGATACCAGCAACATCACTTGGCTGGGGACCCCACCGGCTGAAAAAGCTTTCTTAAGCTTGTATCGCGCGGATCAAACTGGCCACAAACGAGGACTTGTTTTATTACTACACGATCTTGGCGAACATCCAGATGCTCCAGGCCTGTTACAAAATCTACGCAAGAACTTACCAATGTACGGCTTTTCCACAATGAGTGTTGCCATGCCAAATTTTTCCGAGCTCTTCAGCAAAACTGAGACGAAGACCGAAGGCAAAAGTCAGCAGAAAACCAAAACGGCAACCATAGAACCTAAGTTTGCAGAACTCACGGAGTTAACACAATTGGCACAAAACAGACTGCAACACAGCTTGCAATATATCAGTAAAAAAGGCAGCCCCAATGTATTTTTTCTGGCTTTTGGTATCAGTGCCAATTGGATTTACACCTTATTAAGCAACTCTGCTAAAACAGACACCTTAAAAGGTATTATTTTAATCAATGGCTATCAGCCTAGACAACTTAAAGATTTTGATTTAATTCAATACAGCATTGATCAAAATACGCCTCTCTTAGACTTAATGGACCCAAACCATGAACATTACTCACAAATGCAACTACGCCCTATTAGGGCAAAGCAAAAAAGTAAAAAAAATTATCGATCGTTGGAATCAAGCTTATCAGTAGCCAGTTTACAAACAAATAAAAATGCCTATATTTTAGAAAAAAAGATTATCGGCTGGATGAGAAAAAGGCTGTCAGCTCAGCAGCACTACTAAAAAGATCAAAAATCGATACTCGGCTGAATTTATAAACCTATTATAGCCACATAGCCGATGTTTTCATTATCTAGTTTAGGGCCTGTTAAAAAATACCTTTTACCTTTAGAGCGGATGCATGTCCGAGCGAAGCGAGTTCAAAAGCGGCAAATGCAAAAGGTATTTCTTAATAGACCTTAAACTCAAACTCTATTTATTTTGCGACAAAACCAGGGAACGGATTGCAAACAATATGAAATAGAAAAAGAATTTAGTAAAAATATAAATAACTACTTTGATGAATTTGAAAGATCAGATATCCAGTTTCCCAACTACAAAGGTATGTATGAGGGAGAATATTTAAGAAGTATTTCAGGTAATGGCAGTTTTCATTTGATGGATCAAAAGCCAATAAGAATAAAAAATGCATCTAGTAACATAGAGTTTTGTGATTTACTCACAAATGATCACGATATTATTCATGTAAAAAAATATTCTTCGTCATTAGAACGTATGATTGCAGAAGGTTAGCGGATTTAATGGGGAAAATGCATCCAAAGGAATTTGAGAAATTAAAACAGGCCATGCAGGCCTGCTTTAATTTTTAATCTCTTTTCTGCCTCACGACACCCGAAGGGTGGAGGCAGTCTGTGCCCAGTGGCAAACTTGTTTTCATTATACAGCTATTTGTTCTTTAAAGAAAGTATAAAAATCATACATAGCATTTCTCTATCCTAACCCCATCATTTCCCACCAAATAATCACGCTTTTGCAGATTTTAGCTTGAAGGGTGGTTTATGGTGCTTTTGCCTTGTTGGCAGGGAAGGGTAGTTTTTGTTCGATTTGGTCAGTCATATTCAATAGTCACGCTTTTAGATCTTAGCGTGACTATATATCAGTTTTACTTCACTCAGAACAATATCAGAATCAGCCATATAAAATTAATATAAATCAAACAATTAAAGTCATTATTGCATTTTCGGAGCCTATCTCCTAAAATACATAAATGCTTAAAAGATGTATAGCTGAAAAACTGCAAGCAACAATCGAGTACATTCCAGCAGTAGCACTGCTCGGGCCACGCCAAGTCGGCAAAACCACGCTCGCTCATAGCATCGCTAAGCAACACAAAGCCCTCTATCTCGATCTTGAATCACCTGAAGATTTATTAAAACTGAATGACCCTACTTCATTTCTCTCTATGCATAACGATAAACTCGTTGTTTTAGATGAAATACAACGCAAACCCGACTTATTCATGACCTTACGCGGCCTGATTGACCAAGGTCGACAAAAAGGCAAAAAAGGCGGAATGTACTTATTATTAGGCTCGGCTTCTATGGACCTTTTGCGACAATCATCAGAAAGTTTGGCAGGTCGTATTCACTACATGACAATGAGTGGCTTCAATGTATTAGAACTACCAAATCACCATACAACCGACTTACATGCACTTTGGCTAAGAGGTGGATTTCCTCAAAGCTATCTAGCCAACTCAGACGCCCAAAGCATGGAATGGCTAGAAATGTTTATCCGAACATACTTGGAACGAGACGTCCCACAGATGGGGTTTCGCGTACCTGCAAATCGTTTAAGGCGATTATGGACAATGTTAGCACATCTCCAAGGTGAAACCCTTAATTACTCAAAATTAGCTGGTAATCTCGAAGTCGATGGAAAAACGATTACTCATTACTTGGACATTCTCATTGATCTGCTACTGGTGAGACGCTTGGAACCATGGCACGCAAATGTTAAGAAACGTTTGATAAAATCGCCCCGTTTTTATATTCGAGATACCGGTATATTGCACAGATTACTAGGCATAGACAACCATCAAACGCTGATGTCAAACCCCGTTTTAGGAAAAAGTTGGGAAGGCTTTGTTATTGAAAACATCTTATCAATCATACCCAACCACGTTGAACCTTATTTTTATAGGACCTCCAACGGAATAGAGATCGATCTTGTGCTTAAGATTTCCAGTCAACAACTATGGGCAATTGAAGTCAAGTACGGTGTTGCTCCAAAAATCAAGTCCAGCTTTCATCAGGCAGCCAGCGATATTGGCGCCAATAAAAAATTTGTCATCTATAGTGGAGAAGATGATTTTCCCATAGGACAAGACACTCTGACTCTATCACTATATAACTTTATGAAACAGCTGAAAAATGCTACAGGCTCTCACAACAGCAGGCCAACGACTGCCTCAGCTAAATATTGAACGGACATGACCCCACCATAAGCTGATACAGACGACAAACGAAAAAAACAAGCCTCTTTAACCGCCGTAAAATTTTGCCAAACAGCAGATGCTAATGGATCAAACGCCTCATCACTTATATATAATACACAACCATCCAACCTTTGCAATTTCGAAACTGGCACTTTTGCAACACCATACTGACTGGTAGACAGAGTCATCGCTGAGTGTAAGCCTAAAGCTTCAAGCGCATAAACAGGCATAGAATTTTTCCCAAAGGCCCATGCAAACTGATCACTGTGCGCCAACACAACAGTAACTTTGGGTAAAGGCTCCTGTCGATGTTCATCGTAATGCATTTGCAACTTCTTTTTCAATTGTGCTAGTTTTTCATCTCTGCTCTTCAGTTTTTGCCTAGCAAAATCAGTCTTATCAAACAATTGCGCCAACATCAAAAACTGTTTACGCGACCTTACTTCATTATTATCACGTTTACTAAAATTATTAAAATACACCACCGGCGCAAGGTTTGATAAAACCCGTATTAAAGGACGCTGAGAGTAGCCAATTATAATCACATCAGGCTTTAATACTTTAATCTTTTTTAAATCAGGCGCCTCTCTTGAGCCGACATCCAATATTGCTGCCACCAGCGGCGGTCTAACAACTGTTTGTTCATATCCTGCCTTATCAGCCACACCAACCGGAATAATCCCCAATTCAATCACTTGTTCTGTCAAAGTCCAATTAATCAAAACAACCCGTTTAGGCGACTTTAAGAAAGTTAATTTGCCATGAGAGTCAGTGATCTCAATCGGACGAGCCAGAACATCGCACCATACGACCCCACACATACTCACAATGAACCCAACCAACCAAACTTTCATTACAGTTTATATCTACGTTATTTAATTTTATTAACTCTTCGTTATATTTGTCATGATTAAAAGTAATAAAGGTCGAGCTTTCATTGGGGTTCTAACCCACTTATCCCAAAACTTTTTAATATCATCACTCTGTAGCCCTACGCAACCTTTTGTTCCTGGTAAATTCCCATCAGGGTGAATACCGAATCCATGTCGAGTTGTTGTAAATTTCGGAGTCAACGGCAAAAACCAACCTCTACCTGTTATAGGATTCACAAAAAGTGAAACTTTAATGTCTTGTCAAAGACATACAAAAGATCATTTTCCTTAATATACAGAAATGCTTAAGAGATAGATAACTGAAAGACTGTTGCACAAGCTTGCTCTAACTGTGCTTCTGAAGTATAAAAATGAGGAGAAAAACGAATACCACCCCCTCTATGAGCACAGATCACACCATGCTCAAGTAACTGCTGATGCAATTGTTGATGATCTTGATGACGCACACTAAAAGTCACAATACCCGAACGCCGATGAGGCTCGGTCACACTCAATATACAAACTTCATCCTTTTCACTTAAAGAGGTCAACAGTATTTGAATCGATTGTTGAACACGCGCATGAACTGTTTCAAGACCAAGCTCCAACAATAAGCTGAGTGAAGCTGATAATCCATGAACCCCCAACATATTAGGGCTACCACATTCAAACCGCTTAGAATCAGTGGCAATAGACCAAGTCTTTTGTTCATAGTCTCCAGCATGTTGTACCATATGCCAACCGTATTGATTCAGCTGTAGTTGATTACGTAAACTCGGACAAGTATAAAACAAGGCCACGCCCTCTGGGCCCATCATCCATTTATGACCATCAGCCACGGCACAATCTATTTTGCAAGCTTGTACATCAAACGGCTGGCACCCAATAGCTTGAATCGCATCCACACAAAAAATCACACCTTGCGCTTTGCACGCTAAACCTAATTTTTTCAAACTCAGAGTGAAACCACTGGCATATTGAACCGCAGACACTGAAACAACTCTCGTTTTCTTAGAAAACAAATCAAGAATAGCCTGCTCAGGATTACTTGTATCCAACTGAGCCACAAGCACTGTAACACCTTTTACCTGCAAAGACTCCCAAACAATACGATTAGATGGAAACTCTTGATCAGTAATAATTACTTCATCTCCTGGCCGCCAGGTTAAACCATAAGCCAAAACGGACAAGCCTTCTGAAGTATTCTTAAGCAGTGCGATGTCATCCGTACTCGGCGCATTGATCAGCACACGCAATTGCCCACGCAATTTTTCTTCCATTTTCAACCACTGATCATAATACCGAGCGCCCTGATGCATATTTTCTTGTGCAAATCTGCAAACAGCTTCGCTCGTTCTGCTTGGCCATGGCGATACAGCAGCATGATTCAAATAAACCAAACCTTCTGATAAAGGAAACTCGTCTTGCCAACAAACCATTATCTTACGACCACTCTAAGCGCTACCTAACACACTCTCTTTTATCGCATCCAAATTCGCATGACGTATATCTTGCCCTTTTACCAAATAGATCACATGCTCGGCAATATTGCGAGCATGATCCCCTATTCTCTCCAGAGCCCTTAAGGCCCATATGATATTCAATACCCTAGAAATACTTCGAGGATCTTCCATCATATAAGTCACCAGCTGTCTCATTGCTGAATTGTATTCAATATCTACCGCACGGTCCGCTTGAGCCACCTCTAACGCCAACTCTACGTCAAAACGAGCGAAAGCATCTAATGCTTTATGTATCATCTCTTGCACTTGCTGACCAATATGCCTGACCTCAACATATCCCCTAGGAGCTTGACCTTCCTCCGTGAGTTTAATCGCAAGCTTTGCTATCTTATTTGCCTCATCACCTATACGCTCCAAATCTGTGATAGCCTTTAAAATAGCCACCACCATACGCAAATCACCTGCAGCCGGCTGCCTAAGTGCCAATACGCTGGTACATTCTTCATCAATATTCAATTCAAAAGTGTTCACCTGCTTCTCATTACTCCGAACATTTAGTGCCAATTCGCTGTTTGCATCTACTAAAGACAACACACCATCAGTCACTTGGCGCTCCACTACCCCCCCCATCATCAATAAATGATTTTTTAATTCTTGTAGATCATCATTAAATCGTTTAGAAATATGTGAAGATACATTTTCATTATCCATAAAGAACTGTGCCCCCTTGCTCAATCATTATGTGCTTTTAACAGTCGTAACAAAAGCAAGTCCCGTTAACCATAGCGTCCAGTGATATAATCTTCTGTTTTCTTTTTGTTTGGGTTAGTAAAAATAGTTTTAGTATCACCAAATTCTACCAAACTGCCCATATACATAAAGGCTGTATAATCCGAAACACGAGCAGCTTGCTGCATGTTATGTGTCACAATCACAATCGTAAAGCGGCTCTTAAGTTCATTAATCAACTCTTCAATTTTCAGCGTTGATATAGGGTCCAATGCAGAGGCAGGCTCATCTAATAGTAACACTTCTGGCTCAATAGCAATGCAACGCGCAATCACCAATCTCTGCTGCTGGCCTCCAGACATACCCAGCGCACTCTCATGTAAACGTTCTTTGACTTCGTCCCATAAAGCAGCTGCCTTTAAAGCCCACTCTACACTTTCATCCAATATACGCTTCTTTTTAATACCTTGCAGGCGTAAACCATAAGCAACATTCTCATAAATAGACTTCGGAAAGGGATTAGGCTTTTGAAACACCATACCAACCTTTCTACGTAAGGCTGTTACATCAACAGACTTATCAAAAATATTAACGCCCTCACGCCAAATCGCACCTGAAGTATGACAATTATCTACTAAATCGTTCATACGATTAAAGCATCTCAATAAAGTTGACTTACCACAACCACTGGGACCAATAAAAGCCGTGACACGATTTTTAGCGATTTTTAGACTCACGTCCTTCAGCGCAGGCTTTTCTCCATAGCGTAAATTAAGATTCTCGACAGCCATAGAGACTTCTTCTTGCTCAATATCTAAGATGTTTTTTTCCATAGGCTCAACGCTAGGCTTTTGTTTAGTAAGCTCCTGCATCGAAAAATTAATAGAGTTAGCAGAAGCAACACTGTCTTTATTAAGTTCAGGCAGTTCAGTATCAAGCGTATCCTTTATCCTCATATCCACTTAATTTTTCTTAAGGAGGTGTCCCAGAATAAAGTTTACAAGCTTCGCTCCTGAACTCGCTGCGCTCAGACATGCATCCGCTCACATTGTAAACTTTATTCTGGGACAC
>JANQJO010000136.1 GCA_028281605.1 Pseudomonadales bacterium | reverse complement strand
CAAGAAAAATATTTTTTTAACTGTTCGAACAAAATCTTTTAACTATTTGAATTTAAATGGTTTCTTGATCGATTAATATTTGAACTCTGAATCGCTGCAATATTGGCATAGCTAGATAGGTAATCTTGGCCCCAAGGATACTGTCGAATTGGATCACCCTCTGTGGCTGCCCATTGCCACTCCCATTCATAAGGCAAGCGAATTTCTGTTCCCGGTAGCCAAAGTTCTTTTTCTATACCACGTGTTGTCAACCATCGACAAAAGGCTAAAGCCTCGTGCCAAGATATATTTGTCTTAGGATGATTGGGTTCTGAGCACCAACTTTTTTGAGGCTCTTGATATTTGTTTTCAAACCCTTGCCACCAAAGCTTATTTTGATGACCCTCTGGATCTTGGATGAAACTTTTAAACTGAGCGTTGGTAACCAGAAAGCGTGAAAGTTTAAAAGGAGGTTGGACTGTGAAACTACCACCATCACTTTTCAAATCAACCTTACATGAATTAAATTCACCCTCTTCAAATTCTACCCAACTAATGTCGGGAAGTTTGGTCTTTGAGTCAATCCCTATTCCAGGTCTTGGGTCGCCTAAACGTCCTAATAAACTGCCTGCTTCTGCACGCTCTTGTGGGTTTAAGGTGTCCTGTTCTACTAGCCTCACTAGCCAATGAATAAGCCTTTCATGCCAAACTTGTTGTGCTGAATCCTGCTCTAAAATCTCACTCCCTCCTTCCAGCTCAGCGTTAGCCAATACTATAGCCTGCTGCCAGTGATGAGTTTTCACGGTCGCTAGATCTACTTCGGATAAGCCATGGGGCATTAAAAGATGGTAAAGAGACAAGTCTACTTGTTGGCCACTGGGTATCCTTGCTGCTAGCGCCAAGACCTCTCGCCACCAGTAAGGGTCTGAGTCAAAAGCTATTTTGAGGCTTTTAATATCTGCGAATTTTGCATCTTTTTGAATAAACCGAGCTGCTAAGAACTCTCGAAAACTACGATGCACAAAGGCATAACGTCCATCATCTCGAGCATTTAACAGTCCTGCTTTTTGATTCAAATAATGGAAGAGTTTTTTAATGTTTAGGTCTTTTTTATCCAAATGGGGGGCAAAGCTGGTTTCAATCCAACTGTCTTGAATATCACCCAATTCACGGGTTTGTATTTCTTCAGTTAAATTGAGATGGGCTAGAAAGCCTAGGTGATCCAAGGCTTGATGTAAGTTTGCTTCACTGATGACTAGGTCTTCGGTTATGTTGTATTTTGCTTCGCCGGTTTTTGAGAGTTTTTCTTGCCAACGTAGTAAGAGAATATCTAAGCATTGACTGTAGAGCTCAGCTCGGTCTTTGGGTAACTTTTCTTCCCCAAAGCGGCAATAGAGCGCTGTTGTTAAGGTGAGTAGTAAAGGATTCTGACACAGATCTGCCAAATCTTTACGTTCAGTTTTCTTTAAGAGTGAGCATAAAGCTTGTGCGATTTGTTTAGGGCTTTGGGAGCTTATTGGGTTTAAGGCTGTTGCCATCAGTGCAGAGAACAAGTTGATAAAAAGCTCTATACTTTCATGTGCTAGCGGCAATAAATCCACTCTATGAAAGCCGGGTAAAGTTTTACCCGAGTAAGCATAAGGGCGTGTGCTGAAGCAAATCCAATGTTTTTTATGGAGTTTGGCCCAGTCTGCAAAGCTTTCTATTAAGAAGTTACGCTCAGTTTGGGTGATGTGGATCTCGTCTAAACCATCAAGCAACCATAAGATGGGTGTGGTATTATCTGATTTTTCTATCCACTGTTGTGCGCTTTGGGTTTCTGTGAATAAACAGGATTCTTGCAGATAAGCATAGAGGGCGTTTTGCAGGTGCAAGGGTTGGTATTTTTTGGTTAGAGGTGCTTCAGGGCACAAAGATTGTTCGTAAAAAGGTTTTAATTCAATAAAAATCGGAAAGGCTCCAATCAGTGCTTCGGGTACTGTTTCTTCATGCTCGTAAGTTCTATCAGTGGATAAGCTCTCAGCTGCATGTCGTATGGCTAAGTAACGAAGTAGGGTGGATTTTCCACTGCCTGGGTCTCCTACCACTGCCAAGTGTTGGTGTTGAGCTAAGGCTTGCCATACGGAAATTTCCGCTGGTGGTGTGTTCTCATCCAGAGAAGTTTGTGTATCAGTTTTTGAAGCAAGGCCCATTGAATGAGCTTGCCTTGCTTGTGGGTTGGTCACTGTTAAAGGAACAAATAAGTTTCGGATAGCTAAGGTGTGCTGAAGAATATGAGGGGTAGGTTTGTCCTCTAGTGTTTGCAGCAACTGCGTGATGGGCATGTCGCTCTTGGTGTCTATGAGGCGGTTTAAATAGCTGCTTTGCCAGGGTATGAGTTTGGGGTGAGGTTTTGGTGTTGGTTGGTCTGGAATTTTTAATAAGTTGAGTAATTGATTCACTAAATCAGTCAGGTCATCTGGGTTTTCAACATTGATGCTGTGTTTGAGTTCAAGCCCATAGGCACTTGCTGCTATGGCTTCAAAGTCAGTGTTG
Organism: Pseudomonadales bacterium; assembly: GCA_028281605.1. Taxonomy (GTDB): domain Bacteria; phylum Pseudomonadota; class Gammaproteobacteria; order Pseudomonadales; family JANQJO01; genus JANQJO01. The sequence goes on along the minus strand of JANQJO010000136.1, from coordinate 22,397 downwards.
ATCAGGATGGGCACAACGCGGTGCTGTTGTTTTTTATCTCTTGACAGTGCAATAGCTCTTTGAATTTCTGCTCTGGCATAATAGGCTTCTTCGATCTGGGTAGAAAGCAGAATAAGGCTGATGCGTGAATTGGCAAGGGCATGAGGGATTTCTTGATCCCATTCGTCACCTAGTTTTAGGCTTTGCTTATCTAAGAAGATGCGAGAGTTACAATCCAGCAGGGTATAAAGCCGTTTTGCAAAGTCTTTGTCAGCGCTTGCATGTATGATAAAAAAGTCATAGTTATCGTTGTTTGTGTTCATGGCTGTTTAATCAGTTTGCCTTTGGGTTTTTTCCAAGTGGCTTTGATTTTTAAAGCACTGTTGGCTTCTCCCTATAGTAAAAAGAAATGTGGTTGTCTTTCTCTTTAAAACCAACGCTAAAGACCACTCTTCTGATTGGTTATTTTTCAATGCTCCGTAAACTTTATGGGTGAGCGTCTGGATGCTATCTTTCAGAACGGCTAAGCCGTCTTGGACTTTATCAGCCATTGCTAAGGTGGGTTCAGCACCTTCGGGTAGGTTGGGTGATTTGGACTGAGTGATTTGGCTGTCAACTTGCAAATGTTGATCATCTTCCACTTTAATGAGGAGTGGAAACTGGCCGCTGGACTGAATTTTACCCACGATGGGCATGCTGGGCCTCCTAGAGCTGGAATTATATCAAGATGGCATGGGATTTTAACATGAGAGGGTGCTTAAAGTGTCTATAAGTTTTGTAAAAAACTGCCAAAGTGAGATCTGCGCCAATCCATAGGCTAGGATCAGCTTCGATAGGAGAACAGGGGAGTATGATCAATTAAGGTCAGCTATTGAAAATAAATTGGACTAGGCGGTGCGTTTGAAGCGCTTGAAACCTATAGTTCTTCGCAAATGACTGTGGTGACAGCGACTCCTGAAAATCACCAGTGGAAACCCCTTTAAGTTACAGCCAGGGAAGCAACTTTTCGATCGACTTAGCCCGCTTCAAACAAGGCGGCACTAGGTTGCTGTTAAACTTAATCCATTGGCCACTCTGGTCTCTGACCTTGGGGACCTTAACGGGTATATCATCTAAGCCTGTCTGGATTGCTCTCTCAGTCAAATAATAACCGTCCTTAACCACCGTCTGACGGCCGCCATCGAGACGCAGCTCTTGGTGTTTATCTGGCACTCCTATACCCCTTGTGCTAACAGCCGCTTGGCCCCAGTTTTTAATAGTTCCCTAATACATCTTCTACTGGTGCATGAAGGGAAGCGACATTATCATCACTGATGTGGTGTGCCTCTTGTTGGTTGTTGCTGATCTGGCACGGTCTTTCAGCCAACAGAGTAGGCTACTTTTAGTCTCTTGTCACACGCCAGAAATGATCATATCTCTTAGTTAATTTCTATGTCGTCTTGGGAACAACAAACACGAATTATCTAACGGGTTTTTCAACTGGCATAGCCGTTGAACTCTGACCACACCAACAGGGCGTGGTTTCTTATATTCTTAGTGAAAATAATCCGATTGCCAGGGCATACTGCTTGCAAAATATGTGGATTAATCCCTCAATTGGCTGTTCGTTCATTAAAGGTATTTTACTAACATTTTTTTATTCAATGTGTCACTTACAACAAACCATTTTGGCAACTCTTTTTACGTAACACTTATCACAATCATCTGACTTAGGAACGTGCACGAAATAACATCCCGTTTTGAAGCGGATGCATGTTTGAGCAAAGCGAGTTCAGAAGCGAAGAACGGGATGTTATTTCGTGCACGTTCCTTAAGAAGAGAAGACTCAGCTAGGCATCCTTTTTTCCACTTTAAGTTGAGGTTTTTGCTTAGTAATATGGCTTTACTCTGTGATATCTAATGAGTCTATTTCTACTTCTTGTTCAGCATTTAGATCAAGTATTTTCCGGTGCGATTTTTTCTTCACTTGATCATTTAATATTCTTTGTAATTGGGAATTAAAATCAGCATCTATATTGGCATTTTTTAACACAGCATCACCAATAATAGCACACCGTTTTTGATAGGCTTCTAGTGCTTCCTTTGCCTTCTTTTTTTTGATCTCGTTAATCTTACGATTAAGCTCCTCTTGTTGCTTTTCCAAGTTAGCGAGAACAGTATCAGCGTTGGACATTTTTTATCTACTCTATCCGGTTAAAATGTTTGGCTAATTATATGCTAAAAGACAAATAAATAACAATTCTATTTCTACTCAAAATTAGAGAGGCTTCACTAAATGACCATACAGTTTTATAGTATTGAATCTTTGCTAAATTAAAAGGGTTTTGAGCCCGTTAAACACCACTCCAAATAGGACTAAAGAATTCACCATATCTTAGCCTACTTCAGTCTGAGATCACATGTAAATTAACGCTAACGCTGGTTAAAAACAACCACTCTTTTTTCCCGCGCGCCGTATGATAGCCGTTTTGAAGAAATGTAAAAACCCAAAACAAAGCCACCCCATAAAGTGAAAAGAAGATTTATACCAATCACAACTCTAAGTTAGTACTACTATTTAAAATTCATTGTGTTATATTAAACAATTTGATTCTTAACAAATTTATTTATATGACAAAATATACTTTAGTATGAAAACATACTCCATAGTATGCAGAAATATGATAATGCTCAATATACCACCAGCTCAAAAAGGCCCAACCCATGCCAGAAAAGCGCGTTAGAAAAAGCATAACCATCTTCAAAAATGTAGAAGACAGCGTCCAAAAAATAGCAAATAATCAGTTCGGAGGAAACTTCTCTCTAGCAGTCGAAAACCTCCTAGGGTCAGCCCTAGACAACGACAGAAAACTAACGGAAGAAAAGAATATCAACCGATATCTTTTAATGAAAGTATTTTACTATTTACGAGAAAATTTTAGAACCAGAAATGACAATCTCCTAGAAGAAATGGACAGAAATTTCTTACAGATTTACGAAAAAATAAGGGAAGAAATCATAGAAGATGGAGTCGATTATGGCTCGTTTTGACCCTCTAAAAGGAGAGCAAAAAATAGTCTTATCCTTGTCGCTATTCTGTGATAGTTTTCTAGGATTATTTTCAATATTTGTAGCAAGCTTAATAGTCTTTATCTGTACTGGTATGTTAGGTGGATTTGTTGAGGATGAAACACTTAACAACTTCAAAATATGGCTTTTAAATATCATGTTTGGCGGGCTAGAATTTTGGAAGGATATGGAGCTAATTTTCTACGCTCCAGAGGGCGTAAAAGTCTCGTTCAAACTTGGCGAATACAAAATGATATCTCAAGATATTACCGCCAGCTTAAATCCACTAAAATCTTTCATATTTGTTTGTTCTTTAATCTCTCTCATTGCCACATCCATAGTATGGATAACCTACAAAAAAGTGGCCTCAATAGGAGTTTTTGGCGAACGCAACAAAATAATATTAAGAGGCGGAAAAAAGGTCAAATCAGAGGTTCTCTCTGATCGAATTAGACAAACCAATAAGGCCAGTGACTTGACCGTTGGTCAAGTTCCTTTAATCAAAGAAACAGAGTTCAGACACATCTGTATTTCAGGTGATACGGGTGTTGGTAAATCACAATCTATTTCACAGCTTTTAACGCAAATTAGGGCGCGTGGAGAAAAGGTTTTTATCTACGATGCTTCAGGTGATTTTACCAAATATTTTTATCGAGAAGGGGTGGATAATCTCCTAGCACCTTTTGACGATAGATCAGTCAACTGGACGCCTTTTTGTGAGGGTAATAATACCGCTGAAATGGAAAGGGTGGCTTCCTCTTTTTCCCCACCAGGACATGACGGAGATAAACAGAAGCACTGGGATAATGCAGCTAATTTAATATTCACATCACTACTCAATGAAATCAACAAAAATCCAGAAATTAGTAAAACAAACAAAGCCGTCATTGACGCAATTACAACCAAGATAAAACGACTTATAACTGACGAACTTGGCGAAGACAAAATTATCACCGAAAGCCTATTAGATAAGCTGCTCAAAGGAACATTAGCACAAGCCGTTATTAACGAAAATTCACCTACCCATAAATCAGACGTAATATCCACATTAGTACCCAAAATAAGATCACTTCAATACATGTTAGGCCTTGAAAAAAAACGCCTATTCTCTATCAGAGATTGGGTAAACAATAATGAAGATAAAAGCTGGACTTTTGTCCGTGTTAATGAATCACAACTAGAGTTAAGCCAACCACTTATTACAGCATGGGTAGACACCATGGTATCTAATGTTTTAAGCCGTGATGCATCGCCAACAGAAACCCTATGGTTAGTGATGGATGAGACTCAAGGCCTAGGTCGAATTAACTCCTTACTCAAAGCCGTAGAAAAAGGAAGAAAATATCGTTTTGCCTGTATTTTTAGCTTCACATCACATAAAAAAATGGAAGAGATTTATGGAGAAAAAATGGTCTGTGCTTTACTGTCTTCTCTAAGCACAAAACTATGCTTTAGATACTCTGATCCAGATAGCTCAGAATGGTCATCGAGACTGCTAGGTGAACAAGAATCCATTGAGGGTCGTACAAGCATGGGAAGGCATAGAGATACAGGAATCACCGAACAAGAAGAAAAGCGCCGTGATCCATTGGTGATGAGTACCGAAATTCAGAACTTGTTAGACCTTCATTGTTATCTCAAATTGCCAGGAGACCTACCCATCGCAAAGGTAGAAACTCAGTATGTAAAGAGAGCAGAAATAGCGCCTTATTGGATAGAGAGAGTGATACCCGACCCAGTGGTTAAAAAAGAAAAGATTATCGATGAGCGAACATCATCTAAGAAAGATGGTGCAAAACAAAAGTTAAAAGAATCAACAAAGCCGCGCTTAGACCAACCCATTATCTAAGTTGAATCAGTGTCATTACCGAGGTGTTCTAATGCTCACTATCAAACCCATCCCGATCAATAAAGCAACCTTTGAATACTTCACAAAAGACAACTACTACACACAAGAAGAAGGCATAGAACACAGTCAATGGCATGGCAAAGTTGCCGAATCACTTCAACTTGATGGACGTATTCAGCCGGAAATCTTTGACAATATCTACCATGGAAATATTAATAATCAAGAACTAGGTAACTATAAAGATGGTATCCGCCGACACCGCCCAGGCCTTGACCTGACCTTCAGTGCACCTAAATCCGTCTCAGTCCTGGGTGAAGTCTATGGTCATCAGGATGTGCTAGATGCCCATGACAAAGCTGTCAGGCGAACCCTCGACTACGTAGAGAAGCACTATATATCCACGCGCATCAAGCGAGGTGCTCAAATCGATACAGACATCACCAAGAACGCCCTTTTTGCGATCTTCCGGCATGATGTATCACGAGAACTCGACCCTCAAACACACAGTCATGCGCTACTAATGAACGCCACCTACTATGACGGCAAATACCGATCCATCCATGCAGATACCCTCTTGCCCCATGTAAAAGAGATCGGACTATTATATCGGGCCGCACTAGAAGAAGAATTACAACAACGTAGCTACCCATTAACATACACCAATGAGAAACAGCGATACTTTGAAATTGAAGGCGTACCGGAACAGCACCTAAAGCTATTCTCCAAACGTGCGGACCAAATCAAACAGCGAATAAAAGAAATGGGAGCAGAACCAAGCCCAGCACTGTCACAGCGCGTATCCATGTATACCCGCAGAAAGAAAAAGTCCCTACCGCGAGAAGAGCTCAAAGCCATGTGGTCAGCCGAACTTGACGAGCACAAATTAAACAAACCTTCCATTGAGTACTGCACATCCATTAAATCCATCAAAAATGATGGATTAAACGATTTAGTCAAACGAGGGATTCGCCGATTACAAAGTACAGATATTGCGTTCACAAAGGTCGATCTACTAACGGCTATTAACGAAGTAGCAAAAGCACAAAAGAAAAAATACTCTAATTTCGATATAGCCGACACAATAAACGAATTTATTGCTAAGGGATTACTGATACAATCTGATGCCCCCCGTGGTAAAACTGACGAAGTCTACTACACAACCAAAGCAGCCAAAAAAATTGAGCACGACATTTTACAGCGCTTTAAAGCATCCAAAAGAACCTTTGCAAGCGGTTACATGTCTACTGAAAAAATAGAATCTGTGCTCAATCGGTTTAACCATAGACCTAAACCCAAAAACTACCTTGCGCTTGACGAAGGACAACGACAGGCCATTATTGAATCCCTATCAAGCCGAGACCGATACCACATCATCCAAGGCAACGCCGGAGCAGGTAAAACCACCTTACTTAGAGAATTACGACAAACCGTCATCAAAGAACTTGGTATAGTGATAAAACGCAAAAAGGGACAACTTCGTGCTTTTGCGAGCACCCATGTTGCCGTCAACGAAATGCGTGACTCACTAGGAACTAACGCGATTACACTGGACCACTTCCTTGTAAGCGCCCATGATGCTGAGCTAAAACGATCCAAAAACGAAATATGGATCATAGACGAAATGTCCATGACCGACATTCGCAACTTAAAAAAGCTCATGGAAAAAGCTGAAATAGCGAACGCGCGGGTGATCTTCGTAGGTGATGTCAACCAACTAGAATCTGTAGGCCCAGGGCGTGCTTTATACATGGCCCAGAAAGCCGACGTCTCTATGAGTGTGGTCGATAAAATCTACCGTCAGCAAAACCCTGAATTACTAAAAGTCGCCGAGCAAATGAATAACAAACAACACAGTAGCGCGCTTTCAACCTTAAACACCATGGGCAATGTCATAGAAACAGGTCAAGACACCTTATGCGACGAAAACTTTGTTAATATAGAAATCAGTAAACATTTGGAAAAACTAAAAGGAAAAGAAATCATTGATACTGTTGTAGTCGTACCGACCAACGAAGATCGAGACGAGCTAACCCTCCAAATCCGCAGCACCTTAAAGAACAAAGGTATCCTAGAGCCCGAGGAAATGACCCGATCGACTTTGATCCCAAAACTGATACCTGATGTAGAACTGAAATATAGCGATCAATACAAAATAGGAGACACCATCCGTTTTAACAAAGCATTCGATATTCAAACAACTCGTTGGTTAACGCGCAGAATCACACGAGGAGAGTACTTTGAAATAGTAGGCATCAGTAAAGGCGAACTGCTGATTCAATCCAAAAAAGAAGGTGATCGTTTCAAATTCGAGCTTAATAAACTGGGCGACCTGGCCAACGGAGCCCTATTCGTGTATGAGCAAAAAACAATCAAAATTAGTCCAGGAGATCGATTAAGATGGCTGGACAACAAAAATAAGCATGGCTTAATGCGAAACAATAAAATAGAAGTCCTGAGCATCGAAAATAACCATATGACCGTCAAGCACCAAGGTAAAAACATCATCCTAGATGCCAATAAGCTCAACCAACAACACTTCGAGCACCAATACGTCACAACAGCCCACGGCTCACAAGGAGTAAGTGCTGATTCTGTCATTGTTGCAGCACCGTATTGGCGGAAAAATTCAATCAACCAGCGCAGCCTATTGGTTGGCACCACACGGGCTAAGAAAAAGCTGTTAGTGTTTACTGAAAACCTAACAAAGTTACAAAACGAGCTGGGTGGCCGATTTGGTGACAACACAATGGCTCTTAAACAGAAAGAGACAAAGACAATTCTGAGTGGGCGAACGATTATTTAATATGTTGCCTTACCGATTCCAAATTATCTCGCACAATCTTTGTATTTGGGTGGTCTGTCCCAAGTGTTATTACTAGGCTTTTTAAAGCCCGTTGATACAAAGGTTCAGCTTGTTGATACAAGCCTTGGGCTTGATAGAGTCCGGCTAAGTTATTGAGGCTTAAGGCGGTGCTGGGGTGATCAGGTCCTAGGACTTTTTCATTAATCTTCAAAGCCCGTTGATACAAAGGTTCAGCTTGTTGATACAAGCCTTGGGCTCGATAGAGTAAAGCTAAGTTATTAAGGCTGTTGGCGGTGTCGGGATGTTCAGGGCCTAGGATTTTTTCTCTGATCTTCAAAGCCCGTTGATACAAAGGTTCAGCTTGTTGATACAAGCCTTGGTTGTAATAGAGTAAAGCTAAGTTATTAAGGCTGTTGGCGGTGTCGGGATGTTCAAGGCCTAGGGTTTTTTCTCTGATCTTCAAAGCCCGTTGATATACAGGTTCAGCTTGTTGATACAGGCCTTGGATGTCATAGAGTCCGGCTAAGTTATTGAGGCTTAGGGCGGTGCTGGGGTGATCAGGGCCTAGGGCTTTTTCATTAATCTTCAAAGCCCGTTGATACAAAGGTTCAGCTTGTTGATACAAGCCTTGGTTGTCATAGAGAAAAGCTAAGTTATTAAGGCTGATGGCGGTGTCGGGATGTTCAGGGCCTAGGGCTTTTTCTCTAATCTTCAAAGCCCGTTGATACAAAGGTTCAGCTTGTGTAAACTTAGCCTGACGAAGCAATGCATTGCCTAGTGCATTATAGCTTTCAGCCAAAATCGGATCTGCAGGCTCTAGCTGTTTTTCATCGATTCGAACTGCTTGTACTAGGTGTTCTTCAGCTTGTTGATAGTCACCTAACTCGATCAGCAGAAGACCAGTTTGGCGCCAGTACTCTGATTTTTCAGGATCAAGCTGTACAGATCTCTTATATTTTTCCAGCGCGCTTTTCCAATCCAGTGCACGTTGGGCAATCAGGCCTCGGTTGTAAACGGCGAGCGCTCGCCTACGAATTGCTTTCGTGTCTTGCTCATCTTCTTCGACGATTTTAAAGAGTGCATCTGCTTTTTCTAATTGGCCTTGTTTTAAAGCTTGAATGGCGTCTGCTAAGCGCTGATCGGACACCAACCCGGCCCCAAAGAGCTGATTTAGATCTTCTATTCGGCCTTGTAAAAAAAGGATTTTTTCTTGATAGCTTGTTTTTACATCCGATAGTTTCTTATCTTTATTTAATAATTCTTTTTCATAAAAAGATCTTTCGGCTTCCATCAAGCTCGGATTCGACAATTTTTGCAAGAGTTGCTTGCGTTCCTCGCGTAAGTCCTGCTCATATTGTTCAGGCGGATAAGCGTGAAAGTTGTTATTGATGATTTGATGATAGTCACCGCCAACACTCGTAGCCTTGCTGCCATTGCCTGAGGCTGTCGTCTGCTGTACATTGGTTGAGCAAGCTCCATGGGTTAGCAAGCTGGCCCATAAGACTAAAAGAGAAAAGGGCGATTTCATCCGGTGGTCGTCCTAAAATGTTGGATTAAGGTTTGTAATAAGGTGATCCGACACTCTCTGTTATTGTTCAGCTCATGGATTAAATCGTCCACTTGCACATTTTTAAAGTGGGTGTTGGTCTTTTGTGCACCCAATTGGCCGCTCATTTGTGCCAGTCTTTTGAAGAACCCGTTTAAATTAGCTGATAATTGACCTTCGATGGCGCTATGTTGCTCATGGCCGCTGCGCTCATATTTGCCGCAAAATGCTTGCACAAAACCCAGCATTTCAGTCATTTGTTGGTCATGCCAAGTTAGCGTTTGTTGTTGGTTTTGCTTTTGTTGGAGTTGGTTGATTTTTTTTTGTAAATTGTTCTGGCTTTCCTGCCAGAAAGTTTTTTGATCAGAATATTGTGTGCTGAGTTGTTGCAGGGACTCAACAATCCCTTGAAGGTCAGACTTTAGCTCCAATATTGCTGAGTCTTCAGAGCGAAGCTCTGTATGGATCGAGTTTTCATTCTTAATATAATTCCGACCCACAACGGTTGCGTCTCCGCTGTTAGCATCTGTAGTTTGTATGTTCAAATTGCAACCAAAGACGATACTCAAGATCATGGCTAAACTGAGAACAGATGTTATATGAAAGTACATTACAAAGAGTCCTGTAAAATAAAAGTCAGCATTATATCTCAGTTTGCTGAGCTGGAGGTGTGAATATGACTACTTTAGAGACAATGAATAAGCCTTTACGGGAATAGATCCTTAATATCGCACCGGAAAACCTTACATAGGTGCTCTAATGTGTCTAAAGACACATTTTGCTAGGCGTTTCCGTAGTCGTCTCATATGTGAGACAAATGATTGGGTTTCGAATAATATTTGATCGTTTCTAAAGTGGTAGAGAAAATTATTGTTAACAAATTAACATTTTAACTAGTAAACCTTTTGACAACTCAGTTGAATTGTGGATACTGCCATGATTCAAACAGGGGACGTACCATGAATCGATTTATTAAAATCAGCTTCCAAGCCTTAGTCATTGGTTTTGTGTTGTTTAACTTTATTGCACCAGATGAAGCTTTCGCACTGAAGCTACCGGCTGGATACGAAGACGATATCGATGAAGGTATCAAAGTCGTTGATAAAACTGCTGGTCTTTTCAAGAATTTGTTATTTGGTGTGCTTGCTTCAATCATCATTATCGCTACTGTAATCGCTTTTTTGTTAAAAGCCATTCCTTCCCGAGAACTGAAGGAAAAAGGCAAAGCCATTCTGGTGGATAATTTTGTGCTCATCGCTCTGGTGGTGATTGGATTGCCGCTTTTGCTATCTGTTTTGAGTTTGGTGAAGTTGTAGTAGTTCCTACATCAAACATATTGAATGACTGGAGGGATGATCATGGATGTAGTGCCTATTTTTCAAGAACGCATTCGGCCCTCTAGCACTTTTGGAATACCTGATATCGTTTTTTTGCCAGGTGCTATTTGCATTTTTTGTTTTTTAGCTGCCTATGCAATTTTTACTTCTATAGATGCACCTATCTGGATTCCGATCCTCATTACAGCAATAGGCACATGTTCTCTCATTTATACACTAAGACGTTGGTATTTGGGTTCAGAACTTCTCATTCATGACATGAATATAAAAGGGCAAGCAGTCTCCAAAAGACCCATGGTCAGCTTAAAACCCTTCTCTTTCTTTGAGACTTTTTGCTGGAGAAAACCTTTAGATCGGCAAGTGGTAAAACACCATGATGGTGCGCTATCTGTCATGTTTTCGTGGGCTGGGCAATACAATGAGTTCTTTTCTGAGCAAGCATTTGAAGAAAGCATGTCTCGATATAATCAACTGATCAAGCTTTTAGGTGATCGTAGTGAATACCATCTAACCCTAGAAATGCATTTTGATCGACGTTATGACGATACAGCTGTCAATCAGTATCTGCGTGTCGGTGAAAAAACAAACACCGATAAAACCCCCAAGATTGTGAGAGACATACGCTTAGCTATGGCCAATAAAATGCGTGGTAAAGGCTTTAATAATCGGGTTTTTGGTGTTTTGTCGATGTATCCCTCTAAGCCCATTAGCCTCAAACAATTGGTTATGAATGCCTCTATAGAACCGCTGTCGGCACGTGAGAAAGCGTGCAAAGCAGCGCTTCTGGAGACAGCTTCACTGGTCGAGAAAACATTGGATGGCTTCAAGCTGTTAAGCGTTGACGACTATTACAAAAATGTTTCGACCTGCCTCTTACCCTTTGAGTCACCCACAGCGTATAACTCACGGCAATGCTTTTCAGAGCAAGTGGCTTATTACAAACCCCTCTGGGATGAGACAGCACAATGCCTAAAGCAAGGTAATACCTATATTAAGCCGGTCTTGTTGTTTAAATACTCAGAATTGTCACCAGGCTGGTTCTTTGATTTATCGCGTATTAAAACCTGTGTCCATGTAAGCCAGATTATGCAACCCAAAGTCCCGGCTGATGTGCTCCATAAGACTCGAAAAGACATTACGAACAAACAAGTCTTCTCTTCAGAAGACCAGCATAACTGGGACGATGCATTACACGAACTCAGCGATGCACAAGGTTATTGTGAGTTTGTCAAGCATCACTACGCTGGAGTGGCTGATAACTGCTATCTTGTGGTTTTTTATAGTGATGTCGATCATCTTTCGCAAATGCAAGATGAGTATAAATCCTGGGCCTCCTTAATCAAGCAAGATGGCGGAGAACTGCGTTCTGAGCACGACATGCAATACGCTTTGTTCTTGTATCAAGCCCCTGGGATGGGTCGGTATTCTAAGTTTTTTCGTGAGGATAATGGTTTTGTTATTGGTCGAATGCTACCGGATACTGTTTATGATGCCGGTGACCCTGAACCTGAAATACTCCGCTTATGTAGCAATGGGCAGTTATACGGTTATTCGCCTTCAAAGGAGATTGTTTTAGGCCAACTTATTGCAGGCCAAACAGGAGGAGGCAAAGACTCACAGTTTGGTTTAAGTGTACTTGAAACGTATCAAAGCATTAATTACACCCTCTTCGAAGAAGGTAACAGCTACCAAATCATTGTCGAAGCACTGGGTGGTAAATACTGCGAAGCCGTCAGCCAGATTATTAACCCACTGTCAAGTTATGAAGATTACCAGCGCATAAAAACCAAAGAAAACGGCAATCATAACTTCATTGGCAGTATGAGGGTCGTGTTGTTGCCTATTTTTAAAGGTTTCAATCATAATGGATTCTCCCGAGAAGAAGAGGTCGTACTTGATCATGTTTTGAGCCTGCTCTACGAGCACCCTCTACAAGATCGCCAAGCCCCCATTCTTCCAGATCTAGAAAAGTTGCTTGATAATGAGAATACGCTTGAAGAAGAATACCGAACCGCGCAAGCGCAGCTACATAAAGATCTTCGATCCTTCTTACGAACCAGTGAAGGCAAACCCTTCTGTAAAGAAGATCAATTTGTACTCTCACCCATCATTAATGCCATTAACTTTGAAGGGTTGAACTCGACACTGCTGCGTTATTACCTCGGATTTATGACCGAGCGTGTTTCCATGCAAGCCTTTTCAAGATCCAGTCGAAGTCAAATTGTGATCAATGAATATCGCACACTTATGAGCAAAGCAAAAGAAGCGATACACTGGATCACCCTCTTACTTGACCGAAAAGGGCGCAAAGAATGGACAGGTCTAACGCGTATCACCCAAGGGGTGGATGAAGTTATTGAAGTGGATAAAGAGTCCTTATCTTCCATGGGCACTAAAAACTTACTCAGTCGCAAGGATGAACACCAGCGATTGGGTAAACTGCTGAAAATGCCAGACAGTGCTATTGGTGTTTGGTCATCGTTTGGCTCACCTAAAACGATGAATCAAAAAGGCTATCGCGAGATGATAATGCACTTTGAAACAGAATTCACGCACTGGCAGTACCTAAAATTGGAATTTCCTAAGATTTTACTGGATTTGATGACAACGGCGGGATCAGACAAGGGTATTCGATTCAAAGCGATGAAACAAAGCAAAGATGTATATGAAAGAATTCGGCTGATGAATGAGAGTCGAGTCAAGCAGTCACAGAGTAAGGTCATTGAAATAGAGGGTGTACACTGATGATAATGCAATCCTATTATGTTTTTAAGGGGATTGGCGTATGAGCGCAAGAGTATCGGCCATTAGCTGTTGTTTAACATTAATTCTCTCACTCTTTCTAAGCTTGTCATTACCGGCGGTTGCTGTGGTAGGTGGAGCTGCAGAGACTGCTAAGTTAGCAGAGTTGATCACTGAGGCTAAAAAACGACTGAAGCAACTAAAAGAACATGCTGAAGAATTCAAGGTAATGAATGATAGCCTTAACAAGGCTAAAGATTTTCTGCAGAATATCAAAACAGAGTATGAATATGTGTCGGGCTTTGATCCTGAAGGGGAGCTACAAGACCTATTTGAAGAATTCAAGGAATTTGAAGAGCTTTACTCTATTAAAGAGCTGCTTGAAGAAGAGGGTGATTATGACCGAATCGATATTTTACTGGACGAGTTGGATAAACGTATCGTTGGTTCAGATGAAAACAAGGGGCATGAAGTCAATCAGGAACATTTAAAAAATTTGGAAAAAAAACGAAAAGCGTTAATCAAACTCAAGAAACATTATGCTGAGTATGCATTATCTGGAAAGAATAAGAACCTATCAGCCAAAGATTTAGCGCTCATTAATGCATCAGCTTCGTCAGTTTTAGCCGCTGATGTGATGGAAAAAAAGCAAAAAGAAGTGGAAGAACAAATTAGGCAACAATTAAACCGTATTTACGAATTAGAAATTCAACAAGATATGTTGTTATTTTTTAAATCCACAGAGAGAAGTTTACCATGAATGGTGGAAGCTCTTTTCTCAGTATTTTGATTGACTATAGCCTGATTTATCAAGCTTTGCTCAGCATGAACATTTTTGCCGTTCTTGCTATCGCGTTATTTCCCCTATTGGCCTATGTGAGAGTATTGTTGGCATCCTCAGATGTGATAACCCGTAAAGGCATCGGTGATGCCTATCGTGATTTTTTTGTCTCTGGAAAGATGTTTATCTTATACGTTATGATGGGATCCGTCATATTCCTTATCATGCCGATATTGCGCGATGGATTTTCAACATTTGGTGGAGTTGACAATATTCATAAGCAGTTTTTAGCTCTTTGGGAATATGTTGATAACAACAAAGAAGCAGACGATATTACCAGCGTTTTAGGAAATGTTTTTTCATGGACCTTAGGCTTATTCTCTGGAGTGGTAGGTACAGCCGCTGGATTTGTACTCTATCATATCGTTAGCATTGCATACCGCTTGGCTCTGCACTTAATGGAGGTGTTTTTAGCCACTTATATCGTTGTTCAATATGCAATGGGTTTTATTGCGATTGCCAGTAAAGCCGGTGGGCGTTTACTCGACGTATCAGATACTTGGTTCAAATCAACCTATGCCGTTTTTCTGTTTATTCTTTTTGAAACCATCATATTGCACCTAATTGGCCTTGTCGGTGAGGCGGGTCTTAGAAACACGCTCAATAGCATCAATGGAGAGACATTAATGTCCAAAACCAACTGGTATATTCACGCATCTCTATATATGGTTTTGATTCTGATGGGTAAAGTAATGGCCATTGGTATGGCTGCCAATTATAGCAATGGTTACAGCTCCGCTTCCGCGCTTTCGACCATGTTTTCGATATCGACTGTCATTGGATTTCTGATTCCAAGAAAATTTATGCCTGGATCCAAAAACGCTAAGAGCGAGCAAGATGATAAAAACACATTGCCGCAGTCTAACGGAAATCGAACGCGAGATAAGGCATTTCGAACCCTCGTTAATCGAATTATGGGAAGAGGGTAAGCGCATTGAGTACGCTTTTTTTACGTACAGACAGGATAAAGACGGTCATCTACCTGAGCACAATCATTGTTTTAGCCCTCTGCCTCATCTTTTCAAAGACCAAGGTATCTGAAATAAAAGGCCATGCTGTGATCATCCCTGATGAGAACTACATAGCCACGGGGAAGCACTTTATCGAATTGCTGTATTCACTCAATGCAGCGTCGATTGATGAAGATAGCTTCTTGTTAACCCAAATGATTCACAAAGATAACGCAGAGAAAATCGAAGAGCACACTAAGTACATTATCGACAACGAAATCGTGAAAAGAGTCAAAGAGAGTAACTTAAAATCACGCATTCATTGGAATGATGTGAGCGCAAGCATAGAACATAGCTCTAAACGTGCTCGTGTGATCAGCTTTAAAGGTCGCTATGAGTATAAAACTGAAGCCATGCAACACTACAAATCTAAACCGATTTACTTGGCAGTCTCGTTAGTTGAGGATGTCGGTAATCCAAAGGCAAGATACGGGGTCTCTGTTTACGACTGGGAAACACCTGCCCATAGCTCAGACAATAAGGGAAATGACGCATGAAAACTCTACTATTGATAGCGTTGTTATGCTTCACATCGATTGCGTGGGCCTCTTCACCTTGTGAGCGCACGATTGAAATGGATAGCCCTACGGTACTGAAAACAATATCACTTGATCCACTGCGAGGTGTGACTTTTAGATTCCCGTTTGCGCTACAAGATCATGAGACACTTTACGCAATTTCAGACACGCAAATGGTAAAGCTGAACAAATCCAGAAATACAAACATTGTTGTGGTGCAATCGTTGAAATTTGGTAAGGAAGTCCTAGGAAGAAAAATAGACCTAACCATAGCGAATAAGGAGTATTCCTTTATTTTAACCTTAGTCATCGAAAGCAAGCCCAACAACCGCTATTGCTCGCTTGTTTCTTTCCAAATGAGTGATCAATTATTGGCAGAGTTAAAAGAAAAAGAGCAAACCAAAAAGCAAAGCCAAGC
Organism: Pseudomonadales bacterium; assembly: GCA_028281605.1. GTDB lineage: Bacteria > Pseudomonadota > Gammaproteobacteria > Pseudomonadales > JANQJO01 > JANQJO01. Next base: position 6,306 of record JANQJO010000136.1, on the reverse strand, counting down.
ATTCATGAATCAACAGCAAGCGCTAGTGGATAAGCTAGCCACAGAAAAGGCTTTTGATCTGTTTTCTCGATTAATTGATATCAAACCCAAAAAGCGCAGGATCAATAAAAGAGCACTGGAGAAGATACCCGGCCAAGGCCGAATTATTGCACGTGTTGATAAGGTCGAAACATACGCAGATATACATGTTATTCACGGTGTCGTGATCAACGACACAAAAGAGCCACTTACTGTGCAGTCAATTCACGTTAATATAAATATAAGCAGGATAAATACGGCTAATGCGTTCAGTATTAAAAAAGAAACGATTAAAGCTGGAAAATCCAGCCCTTATAAGTTGACAACTAACGCTGTCTTAAATCAAGGTGCTGAAGTGACGGTCAATACATCGAATGCAATATTGAAGGTGCGCTGGTGATGAAACTAAAACAATTTGCCTTTCTGAGTGTATTAATGGGTTCAATCGCATGGGCTGACACTGAGCCTAAAGAATCACTCTCAGTTCAAGATTATCAGAAGTACAAAACCTTATTAAAAGATGGACAAAGGGAGATCGATAGAAATAAGACCTTGTTGCATCCTCGTCAAATCCATACGTTGATTCCTGAGTTAGTCAGTTCTGCACATGTTAAAGAAGACCAGCCCTCGACAAATGAAAAAAACAAAGGAGCTGTTACTGTCAATCCTAACAATAAAACGAGTGGAACAAGCCTAAGTGTATCTAAACCAGATTCACCAATAACCAACAATACCAGCAAACAAACAAAACCAAAGACAAATAATGCTCAGAAAAGTGTAAAAACTGCTCAAAGTTGGGGTTTTTCTAGGGATATCGAAGTTACCCCGAGTGTATCGCACCCAATGCTTGATCAAGATTTGTTTGGTATTAGAATAGGCACGCAAATTAAGGTACGCTTGATTGGTGGTGCTACCAATGTACAGCGCAACATGATTCGTTTTGAATTATTAGAGCCTATTATGGGTGATCACGAGACCTTACCTACAGGGACGTTGATATTCGGGCACCCGTTTGCCAATAAAGGCTATGATCGACTTCAGGTTTCAGTGCATAAAGGAGTGACACCCGATGGTGTGGAGTTTTCCACCAGTGGTTGGGTGAGAGGTTATGACGGATTAGACGGGCTGATCGCCAACATTGTCAGTGATGGCTATTTGCTTGATCGATCACTGGGTGCAGCGGTTCGAACCGCTGGTGATGTAGCACTTTCCAATGTTGCTGATCAAAATATTGCTTTAGCGTCTGTTAAAAGCGGGGTGAGTAATCTGCAAGATGAAAAAACCGAGGAAACAGAGAAAACCTACGGCAGGCCGGAGTTTATTGTGCAAGCACAAACTCAAGAAGCAACGTTAGAAATTAACGAAACATTTTAAGGAGTGAACTTGTGTCAAGGAACATAGAAGACTACTTCTTCGGTCTGTCCACGAAAAGCAGTCTCATCATTTGGTTATTGGCTGCGGGATATAGCCCAACGGAAATCAGTCAAATGAGAATAAAACAACTGAATAAAATTTTAAAGGTATTACCCACTAAACTGCCAAGGCTCAGAGCATGGTGTGAAGATACTCTATCAGAGCACGACGAGGATGAGCGCGTTTTCGAGAAGCAAAAAGGCGTACCCATGAGCAAAGGTTGGATACTGGATATACTCATTAAAGCGCATGCCAAGATAGACCAAGAATTCATTAGCGTTAAAAAATTCATCGCGCGGGTTGATGTGAGTTAACGAACCATACTAATAAGAGGCCTTATGCAAAAAAAATGCTTTATCAATACAATCATCAAACCGAGTGTCTTATCTATGATACTGATCGCTACACCTAGCGACGCATATGAAGTTGGCATCGCTTTAGATAGCTGGCAATCAACGATTGCTGATGATCCAGCCGGGGAAGATGTTGAGACCGCCTTTAACGGTGGGCAGTTGAATATTTTTGGGCGTTACTCATTAGGGTATTACCATCGGATTAAATTCTCGGTCAGTGAATTGGACTTATCATTTGACGCATCAGCGACCGAAGTAGGGCAAGAGGGCACAGGTACCCAGTTTGAAGGCCAATATCAACGCAGGATTGAGCTTTCAGATCAATCTTTTTTTGCGGGGGTTGGGTTGGCATACCGTGATATTGAGTACAACAGTCGCCAGATGGTTAACAATGATGGATTTTTAAGTGCTCAATTCTTTGATGTAAATCAAGAAGAAATGTCGCTGGTCTTAACTGCTGAAAAAAGCTGGTTAGCAGACTTCATACACTCCAATGTAAGCTGGGGCATTGATATCAGTTATTACCAGCCTATTGATGAAGGATTACAAGGGTTTAAATTCGGTATTGGCTTCAGTTATCAACTAGGCGAATAGCCAGAAAGGGGAAGTAAAATGAAAAGATTATTGGCAACAGCACTGATGCTAAGCCTAGCAGCCTGCGGTGGCAGCAGTGGTGGTAGTCGGGTCACAGAGGGGAATCAAGAAAATGGTTCACTCACCGGAAATTTTGCACCTGACGTGACACCAGGAACTGCTACAGGTGTGGCTCATGACGCGCCTATGGTTAATGCTGCCGTACGCGCCTATAGCTGGGAGAATGGCATAGCATCCCCAATACTGGGAGAAACACAAACCGATGACGTAGGTGATTACAGTTTAGAGATTACCTCATTGGATGATGAACTCATTATCCAAGCCGGTATCACTGGATATTACATCGAGGAATCCAGTGGAACGCGCATCGACCTAAGAGATGGTGAGTATTTAACCGCAATTGTTGGATATGAGGTCGGAGATACCATCAATGCACAGATCACGCCCATGACACACCTAGCCGCGTGCTACGCGACCTACTTGGTCGATAATGAAGGGCTAAACCGAGTGGATGCAAGAATCCAGGCCAACGGAAAGTTTAGTGGCTGGGCTGGTGTTGATATCTTACGAACCAAGCCAATGGATGTTAGCGACCCTAATAATGTCGCGGTAAATCTTGATGACCGTTTCTCATATGGGTTCATTACAGCGGGTATCTCTCAAACCATGATGCGTGTCTCTGAAGAAAATGGCATCGCACCCCATTCTAGCCGTTTTGCGACCTCTATTAGTTGGTCAATTGTAGCGTGCTCCGACATACAGCATGATGGGCTACTCAATGGTATTAACGAAAACGGTCAAATGGCGTTGGGCACCTTTCTTGTGACAACTGATTTTTATCGAAGCATCGGCAGTGCTATACTACAGTTTGCTCAGTCAGATCGAAATGCAACAAGCCTCACAACAGACGATGTGTTCACGCTTGCGAATCAATTGTCGATTTCTGGTGATGAGGTATTTGGCGGCGTTGCTGGTCAAGCTGTTGATATCGATGGACCGACCATTGAGCCTTCTTTGCCGGAAAACTCTCTTGTAAACGGCACTATTGAGATACCGTTTACAGTGGAAGATGCCCTCCGAGTCGATGAGGTGACGTTCTTCATTGATGACAATCTGTATGCGACGACTATTCCTAGCGATCCAGTCCTCAACTGGAATACCAGCGTATTTGATGATGGTGAGCATACTGTTCGTGTGGTTGCTAGAGACGTTTTAGGCAATGAATCACAATTAGAAGTGACCTACCGGGTGGTGAATCTAGGAACTGAAATCAACATTACCTCTCCTGCCTTGACTAATAACCCGATGTATATGGCTATGGGAAGTTACGTTGAAGGTGTTGCGGCAATTGATCGTGTTGAAGTTGCTGGGGTATTGGCTGAGCTTGATGAGGAGGCTATGACTTGGGAAGCAAAAATCCCTTTAACTCAGGAAAGCACCCTTGTCACAGCTATCCTCTTTGATGATCTGGGGAATGAAACTAATACTGCTTTGCAGGTTACTTTAGATACGGGTAATCCTGATGTAAGACCTTTGAGTACTACAGCACGATTTTTTGAGGCGGTTGGCGCAAGCACTTACAATTTATGCAGTGGCGGTGAGCTTGATAATAATCCATCAAATCCAGTTTGCTTGCTTATGGATAATGTCAGTTTAAACGGCACCGAAATCCGTTCAACAATGACTAATGATGGGTTTGTCATTGTTCGGGTGCTTGTATCGGACAACTTAACCGGCATTGATGATTTGTTGACAGAGTATCAATATTATAGAAATGGTGAGTTGATTAGTGACTGGAGGCCATCGCCGGTATCTCTGGGCACGCCTATTGTCCCAATCACGGTTGAGTACTTGGACGAGCTATTCCACACATTTGATAATTCAGTTGAACACCGCATTAAATTTCGTACTACTGATGAAGCAGGCAATCTTTCTGAAGAAAACTTCGTATTTCGTTTGCAGTTATTCAATTCAGACTTATCCATTGTCTCTCGTGTTGAGAATGATGAGATATTTGATGTGCTCTTCTCTCAGCGCCATACTATTGATGGTAAACAACTCAATATTGCTTATGAATTTACACACAATAGTCGCTTCCCAACATACATAAGCATCGATACCAGTGATGACCATATCATCACTCAAACCTATGAGAGAGCACATCGTGAAAACCGAGCTAGGATAGTTGAACAAGAAGAATGGCAGGTTCGATTTGTTGATCGTGTTACAAGTGAGAGTGGTAGTCCAACGCTGATAAGTGATTGGATTTCTGTTGATAGTTTGACATTGAAAAACGATTGGAATCTTAATAACACCGGAATTAATCCACTTTTTAGAGGCGAAGACGAAGTGATTCAAACTACGGTGGACGTAGGTGAGTACAGAGATTACACAACAGACAATGTGAGCGCCCCTTCAGTAACCGCATGGGTAAATTTAGAAGAAGGCCGATACTGTGTTAAATACTCTGGCAGAACTGGCGATCTCTATGCTTTATACGGCACCTATCAGGGAACATTGCAACCTGTTTGCTTTATCTCATTGAGAGAAGTCGGCAGCTATTATAACCAAAACTCTGCCGATTTATTTTGGAGACAACGAACGTCATACTATGCTGAGAATCAACCAGGCTATCCTAGAAATGTACGCTCTATCAGTGATCCTATAGTTACACAAAACGTTGTAAGTACAGTGACGGTTTTTAACGAGACCGAAGGTGAAGAAATATTACCGTTGGGTGGTTGGCATGAAATACCTGGTAATTCAAGAATTAAAATTGTAAAAAACATAGATCAACCCATTCTAATTCATTACAACGACACTCGCGTGGCTTCAGAAGATGTACCGTACGAATCAATACTGCTTGATAAAAGCATTTCATGGGAACTTGACCCAGGAATAACCATTCATCGAAAAGCCAATTTAGAAACCGATGCAATATCGGGTAGTCAAATATTGGGTGAAAAGATAATCTCTTACAATCTGTCACGTTAACAACACTAGCTGGCATATGCCCAATAGATATTGATTAGGTATCAATTGCTTGTGAATATTTACGCAGACATTTTTGTTAGAAATGTTGTTAAAGTAATGAAAGAAAAATGACTAAATTAGATTTATCTAAAGCTTCAGGCGTTTCTATTTCTTTCATATTTGATTTAACAAATGGTAAAGCTAACCCCAGCTTGAGAATTATGTCTGAAATTGCTTTGGCACTTGGTATTCCTTTGTCTGACCTTTTTGAGCCAGACGATCTTGATAAAACTCAGTGGTTAGCTGAAAAATATAATTTAGGGCTGCCTGATGGGTATGAGAGAGTATTAGGTGTTGTATTACCTGAACACAAAGAGGGTGGGCCGGAATTCTAGCGTCAGGGGCCACATCGACTATAATTCATTGATTTAATTTGAGTAATTCCGAAGGCAGTCTATGATCGTAAATGACGGTTAGGTGCTTCTCAACCGTCTATTTTTGATCATAGAAAATCTTCCAGAATAAGCTTTTATAATCAATAGCCTACAAGAGATGTGGCCCCAGAGTCAGGAATCGTGGCCGAACCTCAATATGGCTTTAACTTTATTGCTTGGTCTTTCTTCTTTGCTCTTTAGAGCACGTTTTTCAAACAAAGGTGTTTAACATGTGCTATTCAATCCTTCATTACCGCAGTCTAAGGCTGCCTAAGATTATCATTTTTTTAATGATTGTATTGGTCAGCCAAAATATTTTTCTTGGCTTCTCATACGCTGGTGCAGACTCTTCTGATGAGTGTGATTGCTGCGCGACTTTTACGCATGATGTGTACAAAGATATGAGCTTAACTGGAAATTTCTGTAGTTTATTTTTTTCCCATCGTAGCTTTTCTCAAATTATTCATCGTAGGATTGGTTACGAATACGGCTATATTCTCAGACTGCTCTCGTAGCTAGAA
>JANQJO010000135.1 GCA_028281605.1 Pseudomonadales bacterium | reverse complement strand
TAGGCGCCGACGAGTGAGAGCCGCTGAGTGTATAAATAATACATGATGCGGTCGATCGAGGAAGGCAACAACCATCTAACCTTTCTGAAAGCCGCTATATCTTTTACTGACCCAGTTTTGACAAAATCTCATGCAGTCCACTGAAACCCTAAATTTCTCAATTTCAATATAGCTTTATCATCTAAATTTGGTGCCAAAACGCGGCATTGACTACACTCATATCTAGGCACATACTCCCTCCTACACACCTGAAAATACTCACGGCTATCAGTACCTGGCTGTACTGGATGCATAAAACACTGCTTGAAAGATTGCGCACACTCTTGCAATCGTGTTACTTGATCTAACAATCCGTATAAGCGTTCAATATCCAAATACTGCGACATGAGTAAAAACTCTTTAGTTGGCAGTTTCAATCTACTATCTAAACCTTCAAAATGAGCACATTCATAACCAAAATGCTTTACAAATACATCAAATACCTGCTGCGTACCACGTTCTTTGCCAATATAACTATGACCGGCAATATGTGGAGTGGCTGAAAAACAATACTCAATCATTTTTGGATTAATATCAGGCTCTCCTACAAATACATCAGCAATTATTTTAGGTGCCATCCCCACATGCACTGCTTGATAATAAGCTTGCTCATCCAGAACTGCACCACGAGATGTATTGATCAGCAAACTGTTTGCTTGCATCACCTCAAAAGCACGGACACCTATTAAATGTTTGGTAGGATACGGTCCATTCAAAACTAAAGGTACATGCAAACTAATGACATCAGTTTGCAAAGCTTCTTCAAAACTCACAAACTGAACAGCTTTCAGGATATTTTCTTTATTCGCAGCGGCTCGTACTCGTAAAAGAGGGTCATAAATATAACATTCAGCTCCAAATAGTGTCAATTTTTCTACAACTTGACGGCCAACATGACCATAACCTATAACACCTACCCTCAACCCTTCTAGATTTCGGTTTTCAACCAAACACCAAGCTATCACCCCTTGCAAAACGTATTCACTCACGGCTTGCGCATTACAACCCGGCGCGTGCCCCCAAGCAATACCTGCCTGTTTAAAAAAAGGAAGGTCCAGATGATCTGTACCGATTGTACAAGAACCAACAAAACGCACATTAGTAGCAGCCAATAATTCAGCATTCACAGATACTGTTGAACGCACAAGCAAACAATCAGCCTCTTTCACACTGTTCGCATTGATAGCATAATCTGGCAAAGTACGAACATCACCATAGCTTTTAAAATAATACTCTAAGCCCTGTATAGATTGATCAGCAACAATTTTCATAACATTACACACCTTCTACCTACCAAACAAGGCTCTACAATACCACCAAAGTTTATTGCACAAAACGGCCCCACCTGATATCTTAACTTACAATCCGCATGATCCAGTTACACTGTTACTTATATAAGGGTTTTATGGCAGCAACAATTATCGAACATTCAAACTGCTCTTGTAACAAACCTTACCAGCAGTGCCCAGATGAATTTGACATCATCCCTATAGCACTGAAGTTAGAGTTGATTAATATCATCAGTACTCACACCAAAGATGACGAAGCCACTTTGATTCATTTGATTAAAGATACCTTGTCAAGCTATGGCATACTACCCATAATGTTATTATCGAATGATAAAGATCCATACCAAAGCATCTTTGATAATATGGATAAAACCAACAAAGCATTAGCGAAACTAATCAAAGAAGAATTAGAAAAACAAGGTCTCGAACCATTTCAAACTGAAAAAATCATTGTAGAAATTTTTTCAGTGCCCATTGACACTCCTTCATCAACCACATACCACACACATAAACAAGAATACTTATTTCTTGTATAGAAACTACCGGACTTCGATCACCTCCAAATCAATTTGACCAATTAGCTGTGACAAAGGTAGCAATTCTGCTTGCGACTCCCCATATAAGAAAGTGATATGCGTTGGGTCTGCTTCAGCTTGCCTTAATGTTGGATCAATAGCAACCCAGCGTGAACCATCCCAGCTCTCCACCCATGTGTGATAGAGAAAACCACCATGTGACTTGGCGTAAACAATACCATTCGCTAGACGTGTTGGAATACCCAATGACCTTGCCAGAGATGCAAACACATAACTGTGCCCTTGACACTCCGCTTTGCCTTTCTCAATCACTTGCACACTAGAAAATGAATCTACAACAGCAGGCTCTATATTCTTTTCCGTCCACTTTAAAATCGCGGATACTTTCTCTGCAAAAGAAGCATTTTGCACCCCCAAATTCACTACTATTTCCTTAATGATTGGATGATCAATAGGAACAGTAGCAGAAGCCATAGTGTACTGCTCAAGCGACTCCACGACTGTACCTTGATTAAGTGCTTTTTTTGAGCGAGTGCATAACAAAGCATCTCCCCTACTGATACACTGCTGAAAGTCTCCTTGAGGCATTTCAAAATCAGAGTCCACTTGTGATAATTTCACAGTCAAATGAGACAAGTTATTTTGATCAACTCCTAAATCTGCTTTAATCAACGCATAATCTAACAATACATCGGTTTTATTTAAAGCAGCTTGTGCCAAATAAGCTTGTGCTTTTTCCTTTGGTTCTAAGTGCGCCACCAACACACCTCTTAACGACAGTTCTAAACGAGGCTGTCCAGTTTCGAGAAACCAAGTTTTACTAGAGTGGCCTTGATAACGAGTTTTAACAAAATAAGCTTTCTCTGGAAACAAATCACTGGTTTGATACGCAACCACCTCTTGTTTAACAGTTTCTAGTTTCTGCGTCATTGCATCAAAAGTTTTATAAACATATTTATTACCTACCTTGAGACCTTTATGTACCGGATATAAATTGATAACTGAAGCTGGATACAACGGGCCAGACACTTGTTTAGTAATTTTCTCGACCGCATCACCTGTCTTCACAACATAAATTAAATTACCATTACTATAAGAACCACTCACCTCCTGTAATTGGCCGTCTAATTCATAACGATATGAAAACTCTCTTAGCAGAAAATTGGAAGTGACTTTATCTACAGATTTCACGCGAATACTTTTATCAAAACCCAACAGTTTAAAATGCAAAGCTGCTGAGCCCTCTAGAGCATAGAGATTTTCTTCTTCAGAAAACGCAAGCTGAAAATGATTAAAGCCGATTTTGTTACCATTAAACACATAGCCCTGCCAAAATTCGGAAAAAGGCCATTGATCCAATGCAATAGATTTTTTTACTTCAGTAGGCGGTGATACAGTGTCAAAATAACGTGTACTACACCCTGTCAGCAAACTCATCAAAAAGATACCAACAAGTAATAGTTTAATACGCATATACACTACTCCTTATTATCACAAGCTTTTGTTAAACTTTATATCAGTTCTGAAAAAGAACGAAAAACAAAAAGCTTTTTCTTAGCATTCCCTGAGTAACAAACTTACCGTCTTGCAGAGCAACACTTTAACTCTATCTTACCTTAATCTCACAGCAAGCTTTTCCCTAATGATTATTTTGCAAAAAATAAAACAGCTACTGGCCAATAAAACAACAGACATGAAACCTCACCCGGCTACCATGCTATCGAAAAAAATCTCAAAAAACAAACCCATCTTACAATCATCCAATCAGGCTTTGGGTAAAGTCACACCGGTTTGTTTCATGTATTTACCTTGACGATCCCTATAGGAAACAACGCAGGTTTCATTTGATTCAAAAAACAGCATTTGCGCCACCCCTTCATTGGCATAAATCTTGGCCGGCAATGTAGTCGTATTAGAAAACTCAAGGGTAACATGCCCTTCCCACTCTGGCTCAAGAGGAGTCACGTTGACGATAATACCGCATCTCGCATAGGTCGACTTGCCCAAGCAAATGGTCAATACGTTACGTGGAATTCGAAAATACTCTATCGTCCGCGCCAGTGCAAATGAATTAGGCGGAATCACACAACAATCTGCTCGTACATCAACAAAGCTATTTTCATCAAATTGTTTAGGGTCCACTGTAGCAGAGTTGATATTAGTAAATACTTTGAATTCTTCCGCGCAGCGTACATCATAACCATAGCTTGACGTACCATAAGAGATCAATCTTTCTCCTTTCTGATTGAACCGGACTTGCCCCTCTTCAAAAGGCTCAATCAAGCTACACTCTTCTACCATTTGCTTAATCCATCCATCAGACTTAATACTCATGCTGATTTATCTCTCATTAACCAATGATTAACAACTTTATCAATCAAAATAAAATCAATCATCTAAGATCTTAATATTTGGCACAGTGGTAGCTGTCTGCTGTGACAATTTCCATAAACTAGCTGCAACATTTCTGGCCATCTCTAAATACAGTTGCGCTATCGAACCTTCAGGATCACACAAAACCGGTGGGCAACCTTGATCTGTTTGTTCACGAATAGCTCTATCTAAAGGCAACTGAGCCAGCAGAGGAACCTCATAGTCTGAGGCTAACTTATGACCACCATTAGCACCAAAAATAGGTTCCACTCGACCACAACCAGAGCAGGTATGTTGCGACATATTTTCTACCAAACCTAAAAGTGGCACCATAACTTTGCGGAACATTTCAATGCCTTTGCGCGCATCTAGTAACGCAATTTCCTGTGGTGTCGTCACCACAATTGCACCATCAACAGGTACTTTTTGCGACAATGTCAATTGAGCATCGCCTGTGCCAGGAGGCATATCAACAATTAAATAATCCAAATCTCGCCACAGAGTTTGCATCAGTAACTGCTGCAATGCACCACTGACCATTGGGCCACGCCATACCATAGGGGTATTTTCATTCGCTAGCAAGCCCATAGACATCATCTGTAATCCCATGACCGATTTAGGCACTAGATAGTTTCCTTTTGTTTCAGGCTTATCATCACTTTTCAAACCCAACATCAAAGGTTGACTGGGTCCGTAGACATCAGCGTCTAACAAACCTACAGTGGCACCCTCTCTGACTAAGGCCAAAGCTAAATTCACAGCTATAGTGGACTTACCGACCCCTCCCTTTCCAGAAGCTACGGCCAATAAATTTTTGACGCCATTGATTGCAGGCACATGCGTTTGAATCCTAGTTGCAGAAATATCAGTTTCAAAGATGATATTCAAGCCACTGATACCTGATCGCAACAATGCATCTTGCAAAGCTTCCTTAAAGTTTGTATGCAAAGTAGCGATAGGGATAGGTAAACACATTCTCAAGGAAGGAGCTTGATCTGATTCTAACCGCCAATTTATACCCGCCGTGACCAAGTCTACATCCAAGATTGGCACCGCAACTTTCTCAATAGCCGTTTTTACCGCACTTAAAACAATATTCACTCTAAATATATGCTCTCGCTCACAGAATGCTCTCAAATAGGCACCTCATATTAGTCTAGAGTTACCCAATAACACAAGAGCACTTTGTTTATTTTCAGCGCAATTCATTTGCTTAATATTTAAAAGAACACATACTCGAAAAGGGAAAAAAGGCTATGAGTAGTGCATTGACACTATACAAATAACAAAAACATTTAATTGTGGTATTCTAGATCCTCATAAACAAGTACGAAGAGAATAAGAATAGCTATGGGCCAATTCAAAAAGGCAACAGTCAGGCTGCACTATCTCAATGATTTTTATTTATGCAAGATAACACTTCACTAAAACTAAAAAAACTATGGCAGAAGCCTCGAGAATATTCTCAGCATTAGATTGACTAGAAGCGGCCAATGCCATGTGTACACACAATACAGCTAAGACACTGAAAAAACAAGAATTTTTGACATCACAATAACAAGCATTAGCCAAAGCACTTGTTATGCTAGCAGACTGTTGACCACCTCCGACCTGTACAGCAGCAGTACTAGCACTATTAACAACCTCATTTAAAGCATTACCAGGTTCGGCTGGACTTCTAAGATTAGGATTTTCGGCTGGAATTCTAGGATTAGGATTTAAAGCAGTACCAAAGCAGATTTGCTCTCCAGGGCTTGCTACCACAACTAATTCTGTAGATCCTTCAACTTGTCGATTCCTGCAATACTCCAAGTCTAAAAAGCCACTACTATCCGTTCGAGCTATATTTTCCACAGCTACAACTCCAAAAATAACTTAAGCCATTTATTTTTTTACTATCAAACCAGTAAAATACCATTGATTATAGATAAATGAGGCACAATTTTTAACTTTTTTCAATTTACAACAAAGTTAGACTCATAATAAAAAAGGAAGGGCTAAGTATATAGTTTTTTTATTTAATTCGCAATAGAAAATACTCAGAAAAAGAATCGTTTACACCCATCAAAGCTAGGGGGCCCTAACACTTTTCAATCAACAACAATGGATAACAAAAGTGTAAAAATATCTTTATATCTTTCTTTTATTGATTTCAGTAACGCTCAAGATATTACTCTAAGGCTATGCGAATATAAAAGCACAAAATCTTAACTCATTGATAAAGCGTTGAATACTTTTTTAGTTTTAGGTTGAGTACAGCGATTGCTATTGATGATCTAGTTTCCATGAGTTTTGGTTATAACCCTTTCGTATAAAAAGAGCCAGGAATATTTATTACCGAACCTTGGTGATGAAAACCACATTGTCACAATAAATTACCGGGCTCATTGATATTTTGCAATTATACCATGATGTTTCTCTCCTATAATAAACATCATGGCCTTTGGTATACACTAAATGTATAGAAGCTCTGGCGCTAGATTATTTTTGAGCTAAGGATATAAGTGAAGCTATGGAGAGGTTCTGTTTTAACATTTTTTTCATCATCTTTTTATTTTATGCACATGCTGTTGCGGCAAGTGATCGCTCTAAAGAGTTATTACTACTGACATGGTCAGAATATACTTCACCTGAAGTTGTTTCCGCCTTTGAAAAACAGTTTAACGTGAAAGTGAACTTTCAATATTACGAGACAGATCATGATCGCACATCTATTTTAGTGAATTCCAATGGCCGTGGTTTTGATTTGCTATTAATTAATAGTATTGATGCCCCAATCTATCAAAAAAATGCTTGGTTAGCAGAACTGAATTTAAAGCAAATGCACAATATAAAGCATGTTAACCAACGATGGAGAGATAAATGTGGGCCCTTTAGTGTTCCTTATTTTTGGGGTACGATGGGAATTGTTTATAGAACAAAGGATGTTAAGCAGCCTATTGATAGTTGGATGGATTTGTTTGAACCTGAGGATAGCTTGAAAAATAAAATCGTTATGGTGCGAGATCAACGAGATTTATTGGGTGCAGCTTTAAAAGCTTTAGGTTTTTCATTTAATAGTAATGACCGTGATCAATTGCAGCAAGCAGAAGAGCTCTTGAGACGGCAAAAACCTTTTGTGAAAGAGTATTCATATCCTATGTTATCGAAGGATTCGGCTTTGATTTCAGGGAAAGTTGTTGCTGCTATGCTCTACAGCGGGGATGTGTATCTTTTACGCGAGCAGTACGATCATCTTACGTATGTAGTGCCTGTTGAGGGTACGGTTTTATGGACTGATTGTTTGGCCGTTGCACAACACTCTAAGCAAAAAGAGTTGGCAATGCAATTTATTAATTTTATTAATTCACCGGATATGGCCGCTATACAAGCTCAGTTTGTATCATACGCCACACCAAATAAAGCAGCTGAAAAACTTTTGCCAAAAGCTTTTCTCGCAGATCCTGTAATTTATCCTTTAAAAGCTTTGATTGATTTAAGTGAAGAATATATGAAGCTATCGCCTGAAGCCTTGAGACAGAGAAACGCAATTTATGTTGCAATAACTCAATAAGAGGTTGATTTGCCTTGAGACTTAAAAGAAAAGTTATTCTATTAGTTTTGCCTTTACAAGTTGTTGTGTTTTTGATTGTGGGCTTTATTGCTTTTCAGATTCTTAGTCAGGCATATGAACAAAAGCTTTTAGGGACGATGCATTCTGTAATAAAACAAATAAGCTTTAATACGAAAACATATGTTGATGCTATTTCTTCAAACTTAACCTTATTTTCAGGTTCTGAGAGAATTAAAAGATATGCGTTAGCAACAGATGATGATATACGTTATTCGTTATTGCAACCAAGTTTGTTGAAGTTGTTTTCTAGTTATCAGGTTGCGTACCCTGAATATTATGAGATTCGCTATTTGTTAATGGATGGCTATGAGGATGCTCGAATTTCTTCAGGTTCTATTTTGAACCGATATAAAAGTGAAAAGCATACGGATTACTTTAAAGAAATGCAAAGTCAAGAAAATAAAAGGTATTCCGGCTTGGTTTTTAATGAAGATACTAATGAATATGCTTTTATTTTTAGTATTAGAATTGATTTTAAAAAGCCAGGAGTTGATCCTGTTTCAGCAGATATGGTGCCCAGAGGTTTTTTAGTTTTAACTGTTGATTTGCAATATATTAAGCAACAAATTGATAATAGTAAAATAGGAGAATCCGGGTTTTCTTTTTTAGTAAATAAGCAAGGGAATATTGTTTATCACCCTGATCAAGAAAAAATTGGATTAAATTTGTCTTCTTCTCTTTTTTATGAAATTCAAAAAAAAACTAGTGTAGGAGAGTATTTTTTTTCGAAAGTTGACGGCGACTTGATACTGCTGATGGGTAAAGAAATTTTTCCAGGCTTGTATTTGATCAGCTGGTTACCTGAAACAGAATTTTCTGCAGCTTCTGATAAGCTTGGTCTTGCTATTGTGTTAGGTATTTTTTTGGGCATCGTAGTAACTACTGGATTTTTATATGAATTTTTACAAAAAATCATCATAGAACCTATTAGTCGATTAAAAGATGCAGCAGAAATGATTACGCAAGGGCGCTTAGATTTTATGATTGAAAGTGTTTCTAGAGATGAAATTGGAGAACTCAGTGAAAGATTTTCAGAGATGACTGATAGTTTGAGAGCTTCTAATGATGAAGTTAAATTTTTAGCTTACAATGACCCTTTAACCGGTCTGCCTAATAGAGCTTTATTTACAGAGCATTTAAGGCGTTCTGTTGTCAGTGCTAAGAGATACAATATGTTATTCTCTTTGTTTTTTTTAGACCTTGATAATTTTAAGCAAGTTAATGATAATTTGGGTCATCATGCTGGCGATGAATTGATTTGTCAATTCGCAAACAGATTGAGAAAAATTTTAAGGCCTGATGATGTTGTTTCTCGTGGTCATGCATCTGTGCAAATTGCCCGAATTGGTGGCGATGAGTTTAATATAATTTTAACTGATATCAAAGATGAATATTCTTCAGCTGTGGTGGCGCAAAGAATTCTTAAGAGTGTGTCCGTGCCTTTCAATATTGATAGTCAGGAGATTTATGTTGGGGTTAGTATTGGTATAACCGTTTTTCCTAATGATGGTGATACGCCTGAAATTTTGTTGAGAAATTCTGATCTTGCGATGTATCATGCTAAGGAACGTGGCAAGAATAATTTTCAATTTTATTGTCATGAACTCAACAGTAAAGCAAAAATGCATTTGGTGATGGAGAGAAAATTGCGTAAAGGTCTACAAAATCGTACTTTTACTCTACTGTACCAGCCTTTCGTAGATGCAAAAACTGAACGCGTGGTAGGGGCTGAAGCCTTGTTAAGATTATATGATGCTGAAGAAGATTGTATTGTCTCGCCACAAGATTTTGTTGGAGTTGCTGAAGATACTGGATTGATTGTTGAAATTGGTGCTTGGGTTGTGTCAGAGGCTTGCCGTCAATTAAAAGAGTGGACTCGTTTAGGTGTTAAAGATATTAAGGTTTCTGTTAATGTGTCGAGTGTTCAATTTAAAAAACAAGAAATGTATAGTTTGATCAAAGACATTTTAGCCTTTAATGATTTACCGGGAGATTTTTTGGAAATTGAATTGACAGAATCGAGTATTTTAGATGGTGATGAAATAGTGGTTCTAGAGTTGACTAGAATAAAAGAGTTGGGCGTAGGTATTTCGCTAGATGATTTTGGTACGGGCTATTCTTCTCTGACCTATTTGAAACGTTTCCCAATTAGTAAACTCAAAATTGACCGCAGCTTTGTGGAAGATATTCATAAAACTGAGGATGGCACAGCTATTATTAATGCAATGATTGCAACCAGTCATAGCCTTAAGTTAGAAGTTACTGCTGAAGGTGTAGAAACTCTGCAGCAAAAGCAGTATTTACAAGATCAAAATTGTGATTTTTTGCAAGGTTATTTATTTGGTAAACCTTTGTCTGCCGATGAAGTGTACAAGCTGTTTTTGCCTGAGTTAAGCAGCATGTCCGTTCCTAATTTAAAATCACTGGGATCATAAGAACAAAACTTTGTTTCTTTGCTCTTTTTTATAACATTTGTGAATGCATTTTAGAGGGTATTGATACCAATTATCAATGCTTAAATTCTGAATTAAACGATATTTTTACGGACTGAAATGTAATGTTACAACTCTAATACGTTTTATTTTTCATACTTTTGAAGTCATTAACTCTATAAATTTAGTGCGTTTGTAACATTATACCTTAAATAAGACATGAAAAGATCTGTCTATTGCATAAGCATGGCAAAGTGTTTTTTTTCTATACTGTATCCATAGACAAAGTAATCAAGTATCTCCTCAGTGTGAACGGAAATGGTATGATGTACAAGCAAACAAGCTCATTGTTCTTGCTAGGTGTTAGTTATAATAAATCTTTCCAATATACTTTTAGTATTCGCTTGCACCTTTCAATATTCTTCATATTGTGCAGCTTGATACCTTGTTTTTCTCATGCAGTTGGCTATTTGTCTTTAACAGATAAGCCGTTGTTTTACACTAAGCCTGCTTTATCAAATCAAACTGACAATATAATGCTTTTGATGGATGATTCCGGCAGCATGATTCAGGAAAATGCCTCCATTATACATTGGGGTGTTGATGCATATTTAGATGGAAGTAAAGGCATTTTTAGCCCTATTTGGCAAGCCTATACTTTAATGAATTGCTCTGACCCCCAACAATTGTATGAAATGAGAGGGTATGGAAGAATGATGTATGGCCCTTTAGAGAAAAATTTAAGTGATAATCAAGCCCACATTCGTAATAGCCTTGATGGTCCAGCTATATCCCAACAAGTGGATCAGGTTTCCATATCAACGCATGTCATTGATGATAACGACGACGATGATATTGAGGACGAAGATCGCTATGAGCAATATGAGCCTTTGGCTAATTTATCTGGTAATCATATAGGTAACAGCACTCCGATAGAAGTAAGCACTAATTGTAAAACAGTCGTACCAACCCAATATAGACCCAGTGTTTTTCGGGTTGATTGGCGAGGATTTTCATCTCAGCTGAATCAGCTATTTTATAATCCCGCAATAGATTACAAGCCGTGGATTGGATTCCCAGAGGCTCAATTTAATTCTGCACTTTACGACCCTCGACTTACTGACGCAATTGATTTGGGTAATGACTTGTTTGGTGGCCTTGGTTTTATCTATGTTACTGCTATTGATGATAAAGGGTTTCAAGGTGATCGACCCACACCACAAGGTATGACAAACCAATCTAATGGTTTGATAGATTTGTGGGACAGTCATATTCAATATTCTGTCAGCAGTAATCAAATCGTCGTTGAATACATTACTTATAGCCCAGGTTTTGTTGGTCTTTCCTGTTCTCCAAGGGCTGCTGCTGAAGATCCACCTTATGCGAGCTGTTTTAACGCACGTGTTATTGAAAGGCAGGTTATTACAGGTGGTCAAACCATACATGGTCGCACTTTGGTAGAAGAGCAACAAAATATAGCAAATTGGTTTACTTACCACCGTAATCGTATGTCAGCTGTCCGTAGTGTTGTGGCCCATTTCAGCCATGCTGCGGATGTTAATACGGGGTTTACCACCATACATGATTGGGAAACCAATTTCATTGAAATTCCTCAAGATTCTTATGATCCGATTGTACATACGAAACAAATTTTGTCATCTTTATACCAAGACAGCACTCATGGTGGTACACCAACACGATCGGCTCTTGAAGCTGTAGGTAATTATTTTAAAGGAGACCTAAGTGGTAAGTCGTCTCCAATTGTCCATGCTTGTCAACGTAATATGGCCGTTGTGATCAGTGATGGATGGTGGACCGACTCTGGTAATGGTTATAATGAAACCATTACGGTCGGTAATGTTGATGGTGATCCATACAGTTCTACTTTAGCCGATATCAGCCATCATTATTTCACGCAAGATTTAAGTCCCTTACCTAATATATTGATTCCTAATGCTTTGAACCCTAATACTTTTCAACATATGGTTACATCAATTATTGGCTTGGGTGTGAGCGCATCCCTTACAGATAGTGATGGAGACTTATGGCCAGACCCTGTGTTGAAAGAAAGTGACACTTGGGGGGGAGATCCTTTTTCAAAAAATAGAGATGATCGCCTTGATGCACGCGTCAATGATGCATGGCACGCTGCTTATAATGGCCGTGGTGTTTATATAGAAAGCTCTAATCCAGAACAGCTTATGCGTGGTTTGCAAAAGGCTGTGGATAACCAAAGTTTACCTGATGTAGGATACAGTACGCACATTGCAACTAACTCACAACGTCTGCAAACAGGTACTTTGTTGTATCAAAGTGCTTTTTACCCTGCAACCTGGAGTGGACAGCTTAGTGCAATTGAGTTAGATGAAAATAATGGAAACATTTTAAAAGAGGCTTGGAACGTACAAGCTGTTTTTGAAAGTAGCTCACGGCAACGCGAAATTATTAGCTTTAATCCTGAGAGTAAACGGGGTATTGTTTTTGAATGGCCTCAAGGGGGGATGCTGCAGTTATCACCCTCTACTTTTTCTAAAAGGCAGGTGGGACAGTTGTTAAAAGGTAATCAAGCTGGGGTGCCTGATGATTACGGCAAAGATGTTATAGAGTATTTACGTGCAGGAACTCCATTAACCCCAAAGAATAAAGTGTATAGCATTCGTAAATACAAACAGCTTTTGGGTGATGTTTTGCACTCAGATCCAGTGATTGTTGGCAAGCCTAATCGAGGTTATCTGTTTCCGTGGCCACAACATGCTCCTGAAAATCAAGATACATACATTGATTTTATGCAAAAACATAAAAATCGTACCCCAGTTTTATATGTAGGCTCTAACGATGGCATGCTACATGCCTTCAATGCAGACTCAGCCGTCAAAGGTGGCGGGACAGAGCTTTTTGCATACGTGCCCGCTATTGTTTATCCTAAGTTAGCTGAGTTGGCCAGCCCTCATTATCGGCACACAAGTTACGTAGATGGCAAAATTGTCGTTGAAGATGTTTATTTTAAAGGGGTCGGTAAGCACAAAAAAGGCTGGCATACCGTTTTGTTGGGTTCTGTACGTAAAGGTGGGCAAGGTTTTTATGCGCTTGATGTGACTGATCCCAGCAAGTTTTCAGAGCATAATGCTGAAGATATGGTGCTATGGGAAATTACAGATCGGGATGATATCGATATAGGTTATACTTATGGTACACCAACCATTGGTCGTTTACCAAATGGCCAATGGGTTGCTTTAGTTAGTGGGGGTTATAACCACACAGTACCAGATCACTCAACCAGCCAAACAGGGCATGCTTTTTTATTTGTGATTGATCTCGAAACAGGAGCTTTTACTAAAATCGATACGGGCATGGGGCCGGCACAAGACCCTTTAAATCTGAACCGTCCTAATGGATTAGGAAGTCCCACATTAGTAGACAGCGATCGTAACTTTATTTCTGAACGAGCCTATGCCGGCGATTTATTTGGTAATTTTTGGAAATTTGACTTTTCAGGCGTGACACAGACGCCACTGAATAAAAATCAGGTCAAAGTAAAAAAGTTATTTGTGGCGCAATCCAAGCAAGGTGATCCACAATCTATTACAGTGCAACCCGATGTTGGTACGCATCCTACTGGTACAGGTGTATTGATTTATTTTGGCACAGGTAAATATATCGAAATTGCTGATACAAACCCAAACTTGCAAACAACTAACTCTGTTTATGCTCTTTGGGACGATGACAGTGATTTTTTAATCAAACGAAATGAGTTATTAGAGCAAAGTATTTTGGCTGAACTAGCATTGACGCAAGCACAAGACTGGGATCAAGATGGTCAGCCAGATCAGATAAATGTACGTTTGCACTCAGACAATCCTATCTATTGGTCAGGTAATAGTGCACATAAAGGTTGGTTTTTTGATTTAGTGTCACCGATCGATCAAAATAACCGAGGTGAGCGGGTCATCGTTCGTCCTCTTATCCGTAATGATCGTTTAATTTTAACGACAATCATGCCAGCTCAAATAGATTGTGCTACAGGTGTGCAAACCTGGACCTTAGAATTATCTCGTTTTCACGGTGGCCCATTGTCTCAAGCTGTGATGGATATTAACGGGGATGGCATGGTGAATCATCAAGATTTTCTACACCATAATGGTGTAGAAAGAGTGCCAACTGGCATACAAGCTCATAATACAAGACCTTCATTACCGACCATTTTGACAGACGGCAATGATACTGAGTATAAGTTTATTGGCTTATCCGATGGACGTATAAAAAAAGTGAACGGTGTCAGTAGTGTCATTTCTAAAAGAGTGCAGTGGTTACAATTAGAATAGCATCCCTTTGTTCTGCACGTTATGGTTACCTACAATGAAGCATTTTTCCTCCTTTAAGGATGCAAAGGAGGAAAAGCTGGTTAATGTTAAGCTTTTTCCAGTTCAGGCAAAGCGACATTAAGTTCTAGTACAGAGCAATCTCCGCTGGAATCAAGGCTAATAGAGACATCTTCTTTGTCGATAGAAACGTATTTGCGTATAACTTCCACGATGTCTTTTTGCATTTTGTTAAGATAGTCTGGCTTGCTTCTATCCTGTCGCTCATGAGCGACGATGATTTGTAAGCGCTCTTTTGCTACTGAGGCTGTATTTTTTGTTCTAGAACGAAAATAATTGAGTATTTTCATAAGATCAATGCCCTCCAAACATACGTTTTAAGAAGCTTGCTCTTGAGGTAGATAAAAAACGATGCTCAATGTCCTCACCTAAGAAGCGAGAGACAGCATCTTGATAGGCTTGGCCAGCATTGCTTTTTTCCTCCCAAATAATAGGACAACCTTCATTAGAAGCTGTTAGGACTGTTTTTGATTCGGGGATTACGCCAAGCAAAGGTACAGACAAAATGTCTTGAACGTCCTCGATACTGAGCATTTCTCCTTTAGATACACGTCTGGGATCATAGCGGGTGACTAGTAAATGTTCTTTGACTGGTTCTGACCCGGTTTCTGCACGTCGAGATTTGCTTTGTAAAATGCCTAAAATGCGGTCAGAATCGCGTACAGAAGAGACTTCAGGATTCGTCACAATAATTGCCTCATCAGCAAAGTATAATGCCATAAGGGCACCTGTCTCAATGCCCGCAGGGGAGTCGCAAACGATGTAGTCATAGGTTTCTGATAGTGTGTTCAGGACTTTTTGTACACCCTCTTGGTTGAGTGCATCTTTATCTCGTGTTTGCGAAGCAGGGAGGATGAAAAGGTTATCAATACGCTTGTCCTTGATTAAGGCCTGGTGCAAAGAGGCCTCTCCATTGATAACGTTGATCAAATCGTAAACTACTCTGCGTTCGCAGTTAAAGATTAAATCAAGATTGCGCAGCCCAACATCAAAATCAATCACAACAGTTTTGTAGCCTTTTTGGGCCAGCCCGGTTGCAAATGATGCGCTTGAGGTTGTTTTGCCAACACCTCCCTTCCCGGAGGTTACTACTACGATCTTAGCCAAAGCTTGGATTCCTTTTTTGCTGAAAGTTGATGTTTTGTGGTTTTAGTAATGCTACATCAATACTACTCTAAAAACTCCTGAAACTAAAATTTATATCATATCTGTATTAGGGTAAACAGCTAATCTGCAGCTGGTCACCTACTAAGGCTGTTTGAGCTGGTTTTTTCCACTGTGTTTGTTTAAGGTCTTCATCCACTTTGTAGCGCCCAGCAATAGATAACAGTTCTGCTTCAAGGCGTTGGCAAAAGATGCGTGCAGAAGTGTCACCTTTGATACCAGCTAAGGCACGCCCTCGTAGGGGGCCATAGACATGGATATTGCCGTCTGCCAAAATTTCAGCTCCTGGGCTAACTGCTGCCAAGATAATCAAATCACCTTCAGGTGCGTATACCTGTTGACCTGAACGAATCGCTTGCGTGACAATTTTGTTATTTGGCTTTTGTTTTTGTACTTCAGTCAATAGAGGAGGATCTGTTTTTGGGTGTTGGTCTTGACTAACCTGGGTTGTCTGCGTGTATTCTGCTGCTGACCGATTAGTTGGCTTAGTGCTTTGCTTTGATGGGGGTATTTTTTGTGTGGGAATTTGAGGCAAGCCGGCGATCAAGGATGCGGTTTGCTGAGATTCATCCCCACCTTTAATAGCAATAGGGTAAATGCTGAAGGCTTGGCAAATGTCAGTTAACTCTATGAAATCTATTGACTCATGACCCTCGTCAAGCTTTTCTAAATTCAACACAATCGGCATGTCTTTAAAAAAGCTGGGCGCTTGCTTAACCAGCTTTTTTAAGCGCTGATTAAAAGCTTTGTAATCATAACTGTAAAGCTCCATGACTGTCATAGGCATCAGCCCACCTTTCAGTTGAAAACAGTACTCTTGTTCATGGTTGTTTGCATTGTCTGCTTGGTTGTGCTCAGGTGGGGCTGCAATTTCTTCAGTCATTACACTTGTCGCTCCTTTGAATTTGTGTATTGTAGTCGATGTACAGCCTTGAAAAAACTTTTACGTTAAAGATATTTTATTTGTGACGGTTTTTCCAGCCACAAATGATTAAGTCAAGCTAAAGAAGTGCCGTGCGTTGGCTGTAGTGTGTGTTTGTATAGTTTCCGTAGACACTTGATACGCATGGGCAACTTTACGTCCTATGTGGGGCAAGTAACACGGTTCGTTGCGATGACTTTGAGGTTTGGGGTTTAGGTCTTTAGGCAGCAGAAAAGGGGCGTCGGTTTCAATCATAAGTCGATCTAGCGGGACACTTGGTAAAATTTTGAATAAATTCTGCCCTCTTCTATCGTCGCAAATCCAACCGGTGATTCCGATCCAGGCACCGAGATCTAAGTAATTAA
Source organism: Pseudomonadales bacterium (assembly GCA_028281605.1). GTDB lineage: Bacteria > Pseudomonadota > Gammaproteobacteria > Pseudomonadales > JANQJO01 > JANQJO01. The sequence goes on along the minus strand of JANQJO010000135.1, from coordinate 15,605 downwards.
ACAGTGTTTCTTTGCTGCCGGTAAAACAATGGACCGTAAAACGTTCGATATTATTTCGATACTCTTTGAGTATGGGGGTAAAAGTTTTTGCGGCATCACGCTCATGCAAAAATAGAGGGAGCTCCAACTCGCAGGCCAGTTCTAGCTGAGCTTCAAACGCTTTGATCTGGTCTGCTTGTGATGAGTAATTGCGATTAAAATCCAGGCCGGTTTCCCCAATAGCTTTCACCGGGGCTTGTTGAGCTAACTGCAACAGCTGATAGCGGTAATTTGATTGCCAGCACCGGGCTTCATGAGGATGAAGGCCAACAGTACAGTATAAGAAATGAGGCCAGCTTTGACACAAATCAATAGCAGCTTGAGAGTGTTTTAGGTCGGTCCCAATCACGATCATTTGAGTGACATTAGCAGCAATGGCATTTGTGATGATCTTCTGATGATCCTCTTTAAATTGACTATTAGTTAAATTAACACCAATATCGACCCAGGTGTTTTCTTTGGGTTGAGCATTCATGGTTTTTGGCCCGTTCTCCTGTTTTATATATGCTGATTGTCTTTTTCATATCTGGCTTGAGAAATGCCGTCTAGACTTAATACTGGGATATATTACAGGTCAATCACTTGGTCCGTGAAGCTGTTTTGTAAACGGAAGATTTCAAGGCGAGGGAATAATAGCATGTCACTTTTAGATGCAGTTGATCTTAGAACACAATTGGTGGGTGAAAATAGGTTAGAGCTGCTCATGTTTCGTTTGCAGGGAAAGCAACTTTTTGCGATTAATGTGTTTAAAGTGCAAGAAGTCCAGCAAATGCCACAGTTAACGTTAATGCCAAATAGGCATCCTAATATTGTTGGGATTACGCACGTTAGAGGCCAAACGATTCCTGTGATTGATTTATCCAAAGCGATTAATATGGAGCCTATTTCCTGTGAAGATCGTGCCAAATGTAACATTATCGTTTCAGAGTACAATCGGTCTGTGCAAGCGTTTATGGTACGCAGTGTTGATCATATTATTAATTTGACCTGGGATAAGGTAGCACCCCCTCCCCAAGGTGCGGGCAGAAATCACTATTTAACAGCGATCACAAAATTGGACGACGATCGTTTGGTTGAAGTGATTGATGTCGAAAAAGTATTATCTGAAGTGCAGAATTGTCACATGCAAATCTCTGAAAATGTTTTAAATGAGGAGCTGTTGCAGTGGGCACAAGGTAGGCGTGTGTATATTGTAGATGATTCTCAGGTGGGTTTGAATCAAGTCAAATCAACGGTGGAATCTATGGGTTTGATTGCAGAGACAGCTACTGACGGTTGGCAAGGTTGGTGTCATTTGGAATCTTTGGCCAAGCAAGGAGTTGAAGTAGCGGAGTACTACTCCCTGATGGTGACTGATGCTGAAATGCCGGAAATGGATGGGTATCGTTTAACTTCCCAGTGTCGGGAAAATCCTAGTTTAAAAGGTTTGTATATACTGCTGCATACCTCTATGAGTGGAGATTTTAACAACCATATGGCTAAAAAAGTTGGTTGCGATGCTTTTATTTCTAAATTTGACCCAGATGCTTTAGCGCAAGTGATACAAGAACGTTTATTGTCGTTGTACGAACAAGAAAAAACTTGATTTTTGAGTGGGTGCATCCTTTAATGATGCATCAATGAAGCCGCTTACAATTGATTTTTATCAACGTCCTACTGTAACAGTTGCACAAGACTTGCTTGGCTGCCTATTTGTTAGACTTTTCCGAGGTGTCCGGCTTGTTGGTCGTGTGGTGGAAACCGAAGCCTACCATCAAGTAGGCGATGCTGCTTGCCATGCCCATAAAGGCAAGACCGCACGTAATCGTGTGATGTTTGAGACGGGGGGTAAGCTCTACGTATATTTCACCTATGGTATGCATTTTTGCATGAATGTTGTGACTGAAGCAGAAGGGGTAGGTTCTGCGGTACTGTTAAGAGCATTTGAGCCTCTAGAGGGGCTCGAGATTATGCACAAGCACCGGGTAGAAAAAAGAGTCAACAAGGCCACTTTGGCAGTAAAAGAGTTGTGCAGTGGTCCAGCAAAAGTCTGTCAGGCGTTTGCAATCTCAACGGCGCAAAATGGGCACAATTTGTCAGAAGAGCCGATACAGTTGTTTCGTGGAGAATCTTTTACACAAGAAAAAATAGGGACCAGTGGTCGTATTGGTATTTCCCAGGCGGCAGCGTTGCCCTGGCGCTTTTATATCAAAGATAATAATTATGTTTCGAGATGAAGGAGTGATGTGTGGATTTTGTAACCCCGGATTTGTGTGATCAATATTCAGACACAGTGAGTGTGGTAGAGCCTCTATTTATCAACTATGGCCAAAGATGCTGTTTTAGTGGTGAAATTGTTACCGTTAAATGTTTTGAAGACAATTCTGTGGTGAAAGAGCAAGTGTCTGTGCCAGGTACTGATAAAGTATTAGTGGTCGATGGAGGCGGTTCTAAACGTTGCGCCCTTTTAGGTGACCAATTGGCATTGAAGGCCAGTGAGAGTGGCTGGTCTGGCCTTGTTATTTATGGGTGTGTGAGAGACATTGATGAGATCAGAAAAACCGATTTGGGTGTGCAAGCTTTGGGGCTTCATCCAAGAAAGAGTGTTAAACGGGGGGTAGGTGAACTCAATGTTGTGGTGACTTTTGCTGGGGTCACGTTTACTCCCGGATGCTATCTTTACGCGGACAATAATGGCATTATTTTATCAAGTAAAAAACTTATATAAACCACTTTGACTATAGATTTTTTACGTGTATGCTCAATCTTAGCTAAAATCTAGGGTTGCTCTGGGTGGTAAACATAAGGCAAGGTAAGTGTAATCGGAAAGCGAAAAATTAAGGAGACTCTCTCAATGTTGAAGTCTGTGTACGTGCGTGATTATATGACAACACGTCTGGTGTCCTTTAAACCTGAGACAGACATTTTTGAAGCGATTGATGTCTTACTTAAGAATAAAATTTCAGGGGCACCAGTGTTGAATGAAGATGGAGACTTGGTAGGGGTTTTTTCAGAGAGTGACTGCTTAAAGAGTTTTTTGAACGCAGGTTATTATGAAGGCCAGGCTGGCGGAGGCTGTGTGCGTGATTTTATGTCATCACAAATTGATTCAGTTTCTCCTATGGGTGATATTATTGAGCTTGCTCAAACTTTTATTGAGAAAGGGCGACGTCGTATGCCTGTTGTGGAGGAAGGTAAAATTGTTGGGCAGATCAGCCGTAGGGATATTTTACGAGCGGTTAAGGATTTTGCACAGAATAAGTAAGGAGATGTAACTACTTGATTGATTCAAACTGAAAAATAAAGCTTTTTGTTTAACTCAATATGGATTGAATAGAACTACTTAATACGCATTCCTGGTTTGGCTCCTGAATCTAAAGACAATAAGAAGATTTCTTCTCCACCGGGGCCTGCGGCTAAAACCATCCCTTCAGAAAGACCAAACTTCATTTTTCTTGGTTTTAGGTTAGCTACCATTACGGTGAGCTTACCTTCCAGCTGTTCTGGCTGATAAGCCTTTTTAATGCCCGCAAAAACCCGACGTGTTGTCTTATCTCCTAAGTCCAAAGTGAGCTCGAGCAGCTTATCCGCACCAGCGATAGTATTGGCTTTTATAATTTTAACTACACGCAAATCTACTTGGGCAAAAGTATCATACTCAATGTTAGGGCAAATAGGTTGGTCTAAGCTTGCGTTATTTTCTAATGGTTTAGACTTTGATTTGATGTTGGCTGTACTTTTAGACTCATCGACTATCGCTTCGATTTTTTTAGGATCAATGCGCTGTATCAGTGGTTTGAAACGGTTAATTTTATGGTTTAGCAATAAAATATTATAGTTTTCCCAATTTAGCTCATCGCAATTTAAAAAATCCTCTACAGCAGCAGCTGTTTTGGGTAAAACTGGTTTTAAGTAAAGAGTCAATAATTTAAAAGCGTTTAATCCTGTGGTGCAAATACCTTGTACGCTGTTTTTAGTTTCTTCAGATTTGATGAGTTGCCAAGGAGCCTGTTGGTCGATATATTGATTGACGTGATCAGCTAACGCCATAATGTCTCGAATAGCTTTAGCAAATTCGCGCTGTTTATAGTATTGTGTGATAGGTTTGGCAGCTTGTTCGAGTGTTGCTAGTAGCTGTGGCTGATTGATCTCTTTGGCCAAATAACCCTTAAAGTGTTTGCTAATAAAACCAGCACAACGGCTAGCAATGTTGATGTATTTACCCACCAAGTCACTGTTGACTCTGATTGCAAAATCTTCCAAGTTTAAATCTATGTCGTCAACGCCATCAGTGAGCTTTGCGGCAAAATAATATCGCAAATACTCAGGCGCTAAGTGATTTAAGTAAGTCCGTGCCTTGATAAAAGTGCCTCTCGACTTCGACATTTTCTTGCCATTGACTGTGACAAAACCGTGAGCGAAGAGGGCTGTTGGAAGTCTAAACTCGGCACCGCTGAGCATGGCTGGCCAAAATAAGCCATGAAAGTTGACAATGTCTTTGCCAATAAAGTGATAGAGTTCATAAGACTTTGTGTCAGTATTAGATGACCAGTAGGCATCAAAATTGATATTTGGATTTTGTTGACATAAACGTTTGAAGCTAGCGATGTAGCCTACTGGAGCATCCAGCCAAACGTAGAAGTAAGTGCCAGGTTTGTCAGGGACTTCAAAGCCAAAGTAAGGCGCTTGGCGTGAGATGTCCCAGGGTTTTAAGCCGGTTCGTAACCATTCTTTGAGTTTATTAGCAACTTCAGGTTGTAAGGCATCACTGTTAAGCCAGTGTTCTAGCATGGGTTGAAATCGTGATATATCAAAAAACAGTTGCTCACTGGCCTTGCTGATGGGGGTAGCGCCGGATACTGAAGATTTAGGGTTTTTTAAATCGTTGGGAAGATAAGTGGCTCCACAGATTTCACAGTTATCTCCATATTGATCACTGGCTCCGCATTTCGGGCAGTCTCCTTTAACATATCGATCAGCCAAAAACATTTGTTTTTCTGGATCGTACAATTGTGTGACGGATTTGGTAAAAATGTGGCCATTATCACGATTGCGTTCATAGATGAGCGTAGCAAAGTATTGGTTTTCATCTGAATGCGTACTGTGATATTGGTCAAAGTGGATTAAAAAATCTTTAAAATCTGTTTCATGCTCTCGTTTAACATCAGCAATGAGAGTTTCTGGTGAGGTGTTTAGTGCTTCGGCATGTAACATGATGGCGGTGCCATGGGCATCATCAGCACATACATAGTAACAATTATGGCCTTCCAATTTGAGGAAACGAACCCAAATGTCGCTCTGAACGTATTCGAGCATATGGCCTAGATGAATAGGGCCATTGGCGTAGGGCAAAGCGCTGGTAACCAGTATGTTTCTAGGTTTTTCGGATGAACTGATTGACACGATGTCTCCTGCTGGTCTTTTTTACGGTTGTATTAACAGTAAGCGAAATAACCACAAACTGTCTACTAATTTAATATTAAGTATTAGTCAGCCGACTTTAGGCCGCACAGTGCTGTGTATCTTAGGGGGTCTTCTGATTGAGAGCAATCTACATGTTGGAAATTTTTCATAAAATGTTTATGTAGACTATTTTTACTATTATCTAGCAAATGAACGGAGAGTCTTTTTGTGTCTAAAATTTGCTCACATCATGGCTATCAATTAACGTTTCAAATGAGCCTGCTGCTTTTGAATTGTATTCCAGTGAAATGTGTTTTGCTCTTATAAATTTAGAGTACGCTTGTAAGAAAACTGAAGGTTAGATAATAACAAGATACAAGAGTCTGCGATTTTATTTTTTTAATATGATAATTTTAGTAATACATTATACGGAAATAGCCAATAAATTTATGAGTTATAAAAAGTTTTCTCGGTATAAAAAAATGTAATGAATTTGCCCATAACATAGCAATGATCAATATGGCTAATAAAATACTCGTTAAACTTGATTTTATAATACTGACCGTGTTTTTTTGTTTTTTTATTGTTTACTTTTATCAAAGTGATTACTTTTCCAAACAAGAAAAAGAACTCAGCGTAAGGTCAATGTCTTATCCTCTCATAGATCGTCAAGATTCAATTATCTATCGTAGTAAAGAGCACCTGAAAGTTTTAGATGATAATCAAAACTCTAGAATTATTGGAGGGGAAGATGCATTAGAAGGTGAATATCCCTTTATGATGGCTCTTGAACGCTTTAATGGAGAAACCTTTATTCAAAGTTGTGGTGGTACTGTTGTTGCCCCTAATTGGGTGTTAACAGCGGCTCACTGTTTTGCCACTAATTTGGGAGAGATCAATTTAAGTGATTATCGAGGTGTAACAGGTGCCGTTGACCTTACTAATGTATCAAATGCTCAAATACATGAGTTTAAGTCTGTGAGAATTTATCCTAGATATACAACTGAGTTTTTTGGTGATATTGCACTGCTGGAATTGGCAGAGCCCACTGCTGTGACGCCGATTGGGTTGGCTGGTAACAGTGTTGAACAAAATTTACAGGAAAGTGAGCTTTTAACAGTAATTGGATGGGGGGTGCTTACAGAAGGTGGAAATGAATTTCCGCCTTTACAGAAACTTGAAGTGCCCTTACGTACCAATCAGCAATGTTTGGCTGCATATGAGGGTGATGCTGAAATTTCTGAAAACCTTGCTTTTTGTGCTGGCTTTTTTGAAGGAGGTCAAGATGGCTGTTCTGGTGACAGTGGGGGTCCATTATTTGCGACTGTTGGGCAAAGCATTGTGCAATTTGGTGTTGTAAGTCGTGGTAGAGGCTGTGCTCGACCAGAGTCTTATGGCATATACGCAAATATTGGAGTGCTTGAAAATTGGCTAAGAGCCAATATGCAAGGTGTACATACGAAAAATAATCCTGTTGGGCATTTCTTAGAGCGCGACTTTAATAATTTTCTTTTACTGAATCAAGAAAAACAGACATTCAGCACTATTGTAAATAACAGTGCTGAGCCAGTAATGATTGAAAATGCTCTCATTCAAGGAAATGATGCTAATGTTTTTTCAGTTAATGATGTAGATTGCTTTAATCGGGTATTAGGGCAAGGCGAGGAGTGTACCGTTAATATTGTTGCGCGATCTTCTGTTAGTAGACTTGTAGAAGCGATCATTGTTCCTATAGTAGCCGATGGGATTGCACCAAGTGCAGAAGGTTATTTTTCTTACTTAACTGTACAGAATATCAATGCTGAACTTGCACTTGGTACAGAAGATGATATGAGTTGGTATTCCGGAGGAGATAATATTTGGACTACAGTTCAAGACCCTGATGGTGTTCGTGGTAATGTGCTCAAATCTGGGGATATTATAGATAATCAAGCAACAGGATTGGTTACAACATTGGTCGGTCCAACGACAGTAGAATTCGATTATAGAGTCTCATCAGAAGCAAATTATGATAATTTATTAGTGATTGTTGATGGTGAAGTATTGCATACTTTTTCTGGGACTGTGGCTTGGAGTACGGCTTCAATAGATATTCCAGTCGGTGAAACAGTGCTAAGTTTTCATTTTTCAAAAGATGGCATTGACGAAGAAGAAACCCTGAACAGTGTATGGCTCAATAATGTTCGTATAGAAAAAGTAGATGCTGGTTTTTTTTCAAGTTATTACTTGTTCGTATTCATTCTGTTTGGTTTGATACGTTACCCGTTTTATTTTAAATGGAGGTGTTAACAGCTTTTCCTAACTACCCATACCTCCCCTCCCTCATTTGTTGTAAATTTGAGAGTACAGCATACTGTTGCGGTTAAACAGCGACCTAAAATCACCTCATCAAGCAAGTTCTATTCCGAGAATCGCTGCCCCTAAACTCATTTCATAATTGGACAAAGACTATAGCTTGATTCAATTGCTTCATTTAGCTAAACTTCCCTGTAAGATTCTATCCAAAAAAAACTGCGCAGGTCTTAAGCATTTCTGAGTGTTAGGAATCAGTAAAGCATACACCCTTCGCTAATGGATTTTAAGAGCGGCCCCGCGTTTATTTTGAACCCGCAAGCGTGTATATAGTACGTGATCAGTCAAAACAAACTCTAAAATTTATTCGGGAAGGCTATAGGTATTAGGAGATAAGCAAATGATGTTTAGCCGTGACTGTTGTCCTATTTGGCCAATTCTGTTTGTTTTTAAATGGATATACTTTTTGCTGATAGTAATGTCGTGTCATTCAAGCTGGGCGAATCACCAAAGCTTAGATCACATTGTTGCTGTTGTTAATGAAGATGTAATTCTAAAAAGTGAACTCCAACGAAAAATGCAGGTATTATTGCAGCAGTTCTCAAGAAAAAATGGCCAACTTCTACCTGAATCTGTTTTACAACGTCAAGTGCTTGATCGTATGATTTTAGAGTCTATTCAGGTACAAATGGCAGAGCGTATTGGCATCAGAGTGAACGATACTGAAATTAACACTGCTATTGCAGATATTGCTGAACGTAATCAAAAAAATCCAGAACAGTTTCGTCAAGCTTTGTCGGAACAAGGTATTGATTACCACACTTTTCGTTTTCAAGTGAGTCTGGAGCTGTTGTTATCAAGAGTGCAACGGCGTTTTGTTAATCCTAGAATACAAGTGTCAGATCAAGATACCTTGCATTTTTTAGCTTCACCTCTGGGACGAGAAGCTTTGTCTGCAGAGTACAGATTAGGCCATATTTTGATTGCTTTTAGCGATGCTTCTGGAGAAGCTGAAATTGAAAAAAGGGAACAGTTGGTTAAGCATTTATATAAGCGATTATCTTCAGGAGAAGTTAGTTTTCAACAAGCTGCTTTGACTTATTCTGCGGGACAAACGGCGTTGAAAGGCGGAGATTTAGGGTGGAAACGTGTTGCACAATTGCCAACTTTATTTGCTGAAAAAGCACAACAAATGACAGTGGGTGAAATTTCTGAACCTATACGCGATGGTGGTGGATATCATTTGATAACTTTGATTGACAAAAGAGGTGGGGCAGAAAAAAAAGTGCTCCAAACGAAGGCTCAGCATATTTTGGTTAAAGCCAATGCCATTCGTAATGATGCTCAAGTACAAGTTTTGATTTCAGAGTTGTATGAGCGTTTGCTAGCAGGAGCTTTTTTTGACGAGTTAGCAAAAGCGTATTCTGATGATACAGCCACAGCGCGCAGAGGTGGAAACTTGGGCTGGATTAATCCAGAGATGATGGTACCTGAGTTTGAAAAAGTCATGAATAAGCAACCGGAAGGTGCGGTATCTAAGCCTTTTCGAACACAATATGGCTGGCATATTATCAAGGTTAATCAACGTAGAAGCCAAGATTTTAGTGAACAGAATCGTATTGCGATGGCTAAAAATTTGATTTTTAGACGAAAATTTGATGAAGAGTTGGAAGCGTGGTTACGTGAAATTAAACAAAATGCCTATATAGAAATACGTATATGAAAAGTAAGCGAATTGCTTTGACCGCAGGCGAGCCGGCTGGTATCGGGCCTGATGTGTTATTGCAAAGCTTACAAAAAGATTATTCAGCCCAGTTGGTCTACATAGGTGATCCGATTGCGTTGGAGAAACGGGCTAAGCTGTTAGGACTGCCTACTAAGTTAGTGCCAATTGATTTGAGTCAAGAGATTATACCACATAGGGCTTCGGTGATTCCTTATGTGCCAGTAGAAGGTTTTGTTAGTGTTGAGCCTGGTCAATTGCAGGTAAAGAATAGTGCTTATATTCTAAAAGTTTTAGAGCGGGCCATACAACTGTGTCAACAGAATCAATGTGATGCATTAGTGACTGGGCCTATTCATAAAGGAATAATTAATGAAGCTGGGTTTTCTTTCAGTGGCCATACTGAATTTTTGCAGAAATTGACGCAAACGCCACAGGTTGTGATGATGTTAGCTCATGATATGCTGCGTGTGGCATTAACAACAACACATATACCACTACGCAAAGTAGCTGATCAACTGACACCAGCTCTACTACACGCAACTTTGGAGATTTTATATAAAGCTTTACACAGACAATTTGGTATTGATTCGCCTAAAATCTATGTCTGTGGTTTAAATCCACATGCAGGAGAAGGAGGACATCTAGGTTTTGAAGAACAAACTATTATTGAACCTTGCTTAGATAAACTGCGTGAGCAAGGATGGGACTTGATTGGACCCGTACCAGCAGATACTGCATTTTTATCTCAAAATATTGAACGAGCCGATGCTTTTTTAACACATTATCATGACCAAGGGCTGCCAGTGCTAAAGCATATGGGTTTTGAGTCCGCAGTTAATATTACTTTGGGACTACCTATTTTACGAACTTCAGTTGATCATGGAACTGCTTTGGAATTGGCCGGTACAGGGCAAGCGTCGAACTTAAGTTTTGATCGGGCGATTGAGTATGCAATCAATATGAGTGTGGCTTGTATTTAATAAGATTCTATGAAAGTATCATTGATCAGGCTTATCTACGCAATGAATAACCGTGTTAGTCATAGCGAAATATCTAGCAAAAGCACTTAAGTCTGTACGATTACTCACTAATGCTACAGCAAGATCACGAGTTGGGTCAGCCCAAGCGGCTGAACCACCAATACCAACGTGACCAAAAGCATTCGGTAGAGGTTTCATGCCGGAGATACCATGGTAACCTAAACGCCAAGCCATTGTAAAAGGTAGTACTTCTCCAGAACCTTTGTTGTGAATGCGAGTAGCCTCCTGTAGAGTTTGTTGTGAAATAAGCTCTATATCCATATATTGGCTTGAAACTAAGGCCGCATACAATTTAGCAAGTGATCGCGCATCAAAAAAACCATTCGCAGCCCAAATGGGCGCACTGCCCCACGTTTTTGAATTAAAATCAATGTCTTCAATACCTACAGGTAAAAAAGCTCGTCTGAAACCACTAAAGTCTGTTTTTTTTAGTTGAAAAAAAAAGGGTAAAGATTTCAATAAGGCTTTTCGTAAAGCTGATTCTTTTTGGAAAGGCATAATATGGCCCGAACGCATAAATAGCTTAGCCGTGCGATATTGTAAAGCATCCGTATAACCAAAAAAACAACCTTCTAGATCCAGCGGGCTTGCGATCAGCTCTTGTACTAAATCTTCAACCGATTTGCCCATTGTTCTTTGTATGATTTCACCGATTAGCCAACCATAAGTCAACGCATGATATCCGTGTTTTACTCCAGGCTTGTGGATGGGTGTGGCTTGAGCAAGGGCTTTGGTCATAAATACCCAATCATACATTTGTTCTGCATGATTAACGAGGCTAGAAACGCAATATAAACCGGCCTCATGAGATAGAATATGTCTTAAGGTAATTTCAGATTTGCCATTGACACCAAACTCTGGCCAATACTTTACAATTGGAACATCATATTCTAGTATGCCTCGATCTACTAAAATATGGACCAGTGTTGACAACACCCCTTTAGTGACAGAAAACCCCATCACTAGCGTGTTAGGCTTCCAAAAATTGTGGTTATTGTCTCTAACACCGGCCCAAAGATCAGCGATACACTGACCTTTATGATATATAACCAAAGCACTGCCGCTTGATATGCAGCCTCGGTTGTGACTGGCAAAAAGATTCATGACTGGGCGAAATCTAGGTTCTACATATCCATGAATATTCATACCGTTAAGTGTAGCCGCCGCAGCTCATGGAAGATGAGGTGAGGCCAGCTTAATATCAAATTGCAGTATCTGGTCGCTTCTTTGGGTAGTCAATCGAACAGTATTTCCTGCTTGACGTGTCTCTAAAATTTCTAATAAATCATCATTGTTTTCTATGCTTTGACCTTCTATTCCAATAATAACATCACCTAGTATCAACTCACCTAGATAATTTCTTGTAATGCCCTTAAGGCCTGATCTGTACGCAGGTAATCCTGGAGTTACTGAAACCACAATGACTCCTTTGATGCCAAAACGCTTTGCCCAATTATCAGGTGCTGACTCAATACCAAGAATGGGGCGGATCAACTTACCATGTTCTATCAATTGTACGACTGTTTTTTTTACGGTATTGACAGGAATAGCAAAGCCTATCCCAACGTTTGCGCCACTTAAGCTATAGATAGCGGTATTCACTCCAATTAATTGACCTAGAGAATTTAATAAGGGTCCACCTGAGTTGCCAGGATTGATTGCTGCATCCGTTTGTATGACGTTTTTTATAGTACGCCCAGTAACAGATTTGATTTCACGGCCTAATGCACTGACAACACCCACTGTCAAAGTCGTATCTAAACCAAAAGGGTTGCCAATAGCCAAAACTTTGCGACCAACTTGTAACTGGTTCGCATTACCTAAAGGCAATACTTTAAAATTTCTTGTTGGCGCGCTTATTTTTAAAACAGCAAGATCTTTTTCAGGAGCAACCCCTAAAACTTTAGCTTCCCAGCTGGATTGATCTGGAAAGGAAACAGTAATCCTATGAGCGTTTTGTATGACATGAAAATTAGTGACAATAATGCCATCTTCTCTCCATACAAAGCCACTGCCTGTTCCTTGGGGGGTTTCGAAAACGTTAAACGAAAAAAAATCTCGCTTAAGTGCTGTATTGGTGACGTAAACCACGGATTCACTGGCTTTTTCAAAAATTTCGATGGTGTTGGCTTCATCTTCAGTAGCAAAGGACAATAAAGATCGGGCATAAACTGAGTTGTGTAACCCTACTAGTTGAACAAGGACTAAAATAGCTACCAGGAGGTAAAACTTTGCAAAGGGGTTAAACTCTTGAATTTGTTGTTTCATTTCTAATGCTCTGTGCTCTAGTTAAGCTTTATCTTTTCGCTTAAGTACCGTTTGAAACAAAAGTCAAACATAATTCACTTAGTTTGTAACACAACAAAACTGTTAAAAAACAACAAGTTATGATTCAGTTTTGGAAAATTCAAAATCCACTGCCCCGGCTTTTAGCCTCTATACTTTAGTTAATCGATTGTAATACATTGAATAAGAAAGCTGTTGATGTTGCTCTGCTTGTTCCAATGCTCGTATTTGCTCCTTATCTTATTCTGGCTGATAATTATATAAATATTAACTAAGTTATCAAGTTTATTTGTTTGATTTTAGAGGTATTCAACATTGGTCAAAAAACGTGTGGCGGGCTTCACCTTAGTTGAGATGATGGCAACACTGATGATACTTGCTCTATTGCTGGGTGCGACCACTTCATCTTTTCGATCAGCAACTTCTCGTCAAATGAATCAAGCGGCCCAAATGACTCTAAAGAAAACTCTAGAGCATATGAGAAATGAAGCAATTAGTCGGGGTGGTCAGGTGAGCATGTGCCCATCAAGTGATGCAAATAGTTGTACTGGCAATTGGTCGGATGGATTTATTGTTTTTTCTGATAATAATGAAGATAATTTTTTCAGCACGGCTGATGGTGATGAGTTATTACGAGTGGAGCAAGATTATATCCCTGAAGGTTTACAAAGTAGTATTGCAAATAGGACTTTCCATTATAATTATATGGGCCTTTCGAGTGAACCGATAGAGTTTTGGAGTTGTAAGCAGGCAGCAGTTGATATAAGTTTGTTGACAGTCTCGGTTGCTGGTGCAATTTTAGAAGGTAAAGGAACTCCTAAATGTATATAACACTGAGCACATATAGTTTTCATAAAGGTGTATCATTAATTGAAGTATTGGTTTCTCTTTTGATTGTTGCCGTAGGCACTTTAGGTGTTGCTAAGTTGCAGATGAACAACTTAAGAGACAGTCAATACTCTCATTATCGCAGTCAAGCTACGGCGTTGGCACAAGATCTTTTTAGTCGTATGCGGGGTAATGCAACAGTTTTGAATGATTATCTAGTGAATTTTAACATAGCTTCTACACCGAAAGATTGTTATCAAAATCTTTGTACTGAAACAGAAATTGCTCTTTGGGATTTGTATGAGTGGAGGCAAAGCCTTCAGCAAAATATGCCAACAGGTTCAGATGCTGTTTTAAATCATGTAGTTGTTGATAATTATTATGAAGTTACATTGAGCTGGAGTGAACGTAATATTTGGGATGACAACACAAGCACTCCACCAGAATGTGGAAAAGGTTTGTTGTGCATAAGTTATCAAGCTAGATTTTGAGAGGTCCTGTGAATACAAACTATCGTCAACAGCAAGGTGTTGGGCTTGTTGAGCTGATGATTTCAATTACACTCAGCTTATTTATCACAGCTATTGTGTTATCTTTGCTTTTTAGTACTAAAGAAAGTTATATAGTGCATGATGATGCTTCGGACATTCAAAGTAACGCTCGATTTTCTTTTTTGTTTCTAAGCAAAGCCATTCGCCACGCCGGGTATAAAGCATCCCCGCGCGATAGTTTGGAAGGTGCGTTTCCAGATAAATTACCTTTTAAGCAAGGACAATTCATTCTAACTGAACCTGCTCAAAATAATGAGTCAGATAAAATTACTGTGCGTTTACAAGGCCGAAGAGATGGAGCGCTTGAAGATTGTTCAGGCAATAAAATTCCTCATCCAGACACAATTTCAGGCAATGAAAAAACATTTTATATCAGCTTTTGGGTGGATAAAACTGAAAAAAACTTGCTGTGCGAGGACATCAATAGAAATGTACATATATTGGCAAATAATATAGAAGATATGCACTTGTCTTTTGGTTTTGTTGAAAATAATCAGAGTAGATATATGTTATCTAAAGATTTAGTTAATGCAAATGTAGACACATTGGCAAATATCAAATTTGTTTCTGTTGGTTTGGTTATGATCTCAGATAAGAAAAACGTCTTGTCTAAAGATACAAATTTCAACCTATTTGGCAAAACGATACAACACAGTGATGGTTATAGCCGTCGTATTTTTACTGAAACTATTTATATTCCTAATCAGGTGAACGGATGAGTACTAATCTAAGCGTATTGTTTGGGCCAAAAAAAACACAAGGCTCATCTCTTATTGTTTGTTTAATCGCTATAACTTTGCTTATTATTATTGGAACAAGTAGTAATACAGGCAGCCGTTTAGATGAGAAAATGACTTCTAATTTTCGAGATCGTTATCTTGCAGAAGAAGAAGCGCAATCAGCTCTTTTACTTACAGAAAATATGATTAGTGCCTGGGATGAAGCCCCCTCAGCAATCAATAGTATTGACAGTGCTTTTGATAAAGATGTTATTTGGTCAACAACTTTAGGAGAACAGTTGCTGTCACAGACAGGTAAAACCCATTTAGGTGAATTGACAGATGATCAATGGAGTTTGGTTCAAAATGAACAAAAACCTATGACTAATAAAAAATGGGAACCTCGTTATATTGTTGAAGAATTTGATTATAATAAATCTTTAACGCAAAATAGTGCCTATGGAAATTCATTAATTACCAGTCATTACTATCGAGTAACAGTGCATGCTAAGGGGCAACTAAGAGGTAGCTCAACGTTACAAAGCGTTTATGAAAAACAATATTAAGAAATTAAAAATATTTTATTAGGGTATTAAAATGAGCAAAAACAGGCAACACAAATGAAGGCCTTATTTAGAAAATGTCGTCATTAGGATCGTGGATTAGCCCCTTAGGAAAGAGCACGAAATAAGGAATGGTCACGAAATAACTTTAACATTTGGAGCGGATGCTTGTCTGAGCG